>NZ_JAKGCV010000031.1 GCF_021556455.1 Streptomyces fuscigenes
CGCCCGCCGGACCACCCGCCCGCGGCGCCGCGCGGCGGCCTCGCCGCCGGTCCGGGCCGGTCCCCGTGCCCCGCGGGGCGGTGTCAGAGGGCCCGCTCCAGCCGGTCCGCCAGGAGCTTCACGAAGCGCGGCGCGTCGTGCAGCTCCCCGCCCTCCGCCAGCAGGGCCATGCCGTGCAGGAGTTCCGCCGTCTCCGCCAGGCCCTCCGTGTCCCCGCCCTCGGCGTGGGCCTTGTTCAGGCCCGTCACCAGCGGGTGGCCCGGGTTGAGTTCGAGGATCCGCTTGACGTGGGGCACCGGCCGGCCCATCGCGCGGTACATGTTCTCCAGCGCGGGCGACACGTCGTCAGCGTCCGAGACGATGCAGGCGGGGGAGACCGTGAGCCGGGTGGAGAGCCGTACCTCCTTGACGTCCTCGCTCAGCTTCTGCGACATCCAGGTCAGCAGGTCCCCGAACTCGGCCCGCAGCTGCTCGCGTTCGCCCTCCGCCTCCTTCTTGTCCTCGTCCGTCGCGAGGTCGACCTCGCCCTTGGCGACGGACCGCAGCTGCCTGCCGTCGAACTGCGGCACCGCCTCGACCCACACCTCGTCCACCGGGTCGCTCAGCAGCAGCACCTCGATGCCCTTCGCGCGGAAGGCCTCCAGGTGCGGGGAGTTCTCCATCGCCTCACGGGACTCGCCCGTGAGGTAGAAGACGTCCTCCTGGCCGTCCTTCATGCGCTCGACGTACTGCGCGAGGGTGGTCGGCTTCTCGGCGTCGTGGGTGGAGGCGAAGGAGGAGACACCGAGGATGGTCTCCTGGTTCTCGAAGTCGCTGAGCAGGCCCTCCTTCAGGGCGCGGCCGAACTCCCGCCAGAACGTCGCGTAGCGCTCGGGGTCCTTCGCCTGCATGTCCTTGACCGTCGAGAGGACCTTCTTCGCCAGGCGCCGGTGCATCAGCTGGATCTGGCGGTCCTGCTGCAGGATCTCGCGCGACACGTTCAGGGAGAGGTCCGCCGCGTCGACGACGCCCTTCACGAAGCGCAGGTAGGGCGGCATCAGCGCTTCGCAGTTGTCCATGATGAACACGCGCTTGACGTACAGCTGGACGCCGCGCTTGTGGTCCTGCGTGTAGAGGTCGTGCGGCGCGCGGGACGGGATGAACAGCAGCGCCTGGTACTCGAACGTGCCCTCGGCCTGGAGGCGGACGGTCTCCAGCGGGTCGTTCCAGTCGTGGCTGATGTGCTTGTACAGCTCGTGGTACTCGTCGTCCGTGACCTCGTCGCGCGAGCGGGCCCACAGGGCCTTCATCGAGTTGAGGGTCTCGGGCGCGGGCGGCTCGGCGCTCCGTGCGCCGCCCTCCCCGCCGGCCGTGTCCGTGCCGGCGTCCGTGTCGGCGTCCGTGTCGGCGGACGCGGCAGTGTCGTCGGAGGCGTCGGAGGCGTCGGAGGCGTCGGAGGCGGGCTCCGCGGCCATCCTGATGGGCCAGGTGATGAAGTCGGAGTACCGCTTGACGATCTCCTTGATCTTCCACCGGGAGGCGTAGTCGTGCAGGCCGTCCTCGCTGTCCACGGCCTTGAGCCTCAGCGTCACCGACGTGCCCTGCGGCGCGCCGGCCGCGTCCTCGACGGTGTACGTCCCCTCGCCGGTCGACGCCCAGCGCGTCCCCGTGGACTCGCCCGCCCGCCGGGTGACGAGCGTCACCTCGTCGGCCACCATGAAACTGGCGTAGAAGCCCACGCCGAACTGGCCGATCAGCCCGTCCGCCGTGGTGGAGTCCTCCGCGGCCCGCAGGTCCTTGAGGAAGGCGGCCGTACCGGAGTTGGCGATCGTCCCGATGAGCGCCACGACCTCGTCGCGGGACATGCCCACACCGTTGTCCCGCACGGTCAGGGTGCGGGCGGCCGGGTCGGTCTCGAGGTCGATGTGCAGATCGGACACGTCCGCGTCGAGGGTGTCGTCGCGGAGCGCCTCCAGCCGCAGCTTGTCGAGCGCGTCGGACGCGTTGGAGACGAGTTCGCGCAGGAACACGTCCTTGTTCGAGTAGATCGAGTGGATCATCATCTGGAGGAGCTGGCGCGCCTCCACCTGGAACTCGAACGTCTCGCCTGTCATGGATCCAGTTTCCTTCGGTGCCGCAGCGGTTGACGGAGCTGACGGCAGAACTTTAGGCGCTGCGCGCGACACGCGGCAGGTCCCGCCCCCCGGGGCGCCGTGGACGCGTCGAGGGGGCGGGCGGCCCCACGGGCCGCGCCGCCCCCTCGGGGACCGCCCCGGGCGCCCTACGCCGGCGTCACCAGGCGGTGGACGTCCTTCGCCGCGTCGGTCACGCCGGACAGGAAGCCCTGGGCGCGCGGCGAGGCGCCGGCCCGCAGCCACTCCGGCGCGATGTCGCACACGGCGACCTTCACGCCGGTGCCCGCGAGGGCCAGCGGCAGCGTGTGCACGACCGTGGAGGGGAAGCTCAGGATCGTGGCACTGATGGGTCCCCGCCGGGCGACCAGCTCCAGCGGCAGATCGGGCCGGACGATCTCCAGGCCCGTCGCCGCGTGCAGCGCGTGCAGCTTGTCCGGGTTCTCGCGCCGGTGCGCGAAGTAGCGGATGGCGTGGTGCTCGCGGGCCAGCGCGGAGACGGCCTCCGTGTACTGGGCCGCGTCCACCACGCCCGTCTCCACGAGCGAGGTGCCCACGAGGTCGGCGCCGTCGAGGATCCTCGGCGGGCCGAACGTCGCGCGGGTCCACGCGAAGCGGTTCTCCGTCACCTCGATGCCCGGGGGCACCTCGTCGACCGGCATGGAGGTGAACACCTCCACCGAGCGGGCGGGCGTGGGCGTCAGCCGGCGGCGGGCCGCCGCCGTGACGGGGGCGAGGACGAGTTCCCGGGGCCCGCGCGCGCCGCCGCGCCGGTGCCAGCGCACCAGGCGCTCGCCCCGCGCGAGCTGGCCGATGAACTCCATCGTCGCCGTACCGTCGTCGACGACGGTCAGCTGCTTGCCGCCCGCCATCGTCAGCAGCAGCTGCACATAGCGGGAGAACGGATCGCCGATCACGATCCGGCCCGCGCGGTGCAGCAGCGGAGCCAGCTGGCGCACCGTCTTGAGCGGGGCCCCCGCGCCACCCCTGGCCTCCTGCCAGCGCACCGTGCAGCCCTCGTCGCGGGCCAGCTCGGCCATCCGGCGGAGCTGGCCGCGCGACATCGGGTCGGTGGGTGAGAGCACGACAACGGTCAGGTCGTCGCCCGGCGCACCCGTCCTGGCCCACTCCAGCACGTTCAGCAGCTGGACCGGGCTCTCCACGAACGCGATCGCCCGTCGGGCGCGGAGGTCGCGGCGGCGCGGGGCTCGTTCCCCGCTCGGACTCGGCATGGCCCGCGCCGTCAGGCCTGCGCCGACTCGGCCTCGGCCACGACGCCCGCCACGCGGCGGAGCTTCTTCATCGGGCCGAGCTCGGACTCGTAGACCTTCTTCACGCCGTCACCGAGGGACGCCTCGATGGTGCGGATGTCGCGCACCAGGCGCTGAAGGCCCTGCGGCTCGACGGAGGCGGCCTGGTCGGAGCCCCACATCGCGCGGTCCAGGGTGATGTGGCGCTCCACGAAGGTGGCGCCGAGCGCGACCGCGGCGAGCGTGGTCTGCAGGCCCGTCTCGTGGCCGCTGTAGCCGATCGGGACGTTCGGGAACTCGTTCTGCAGGGTGTTGATGACCCGCAGGTTGAGCTCCTCCGCCTTCGCCGGGTACGTCGAGGTGGCGTGGCACAGCAGGATGTTCTCGCTGCCCAGCACCTCGACGGCGTGGCGGATCTGCTTCGGCGTCGACATGCCCGTCGAGAGGATGACCGTGCGGCCGGTCGCGCGCAGCGTGCGCAGCAACTCGTCGTCGGTCAGCGACGCGGAGGCCACCTTGTGCGCGGGGATGGAGTCGAACTTCTCCAGGAACGCGACCGCCTCGGTGTCCCACGGGGACGCGAACCAGGCGATGCCCTTCTCCTTGCAGTGCTCGTCGATGGCGCGGTACTCGTCCTCGCCGAACTCCACGCGGTGGCGGTAGTCGATGTACTTCATGCGGCCCCAGGGGGTATCGCGCTCGATGTCCCACTGGTCGCGCGGGGTGCAGATCTCGGGCGTGCGCTTCTGGAACTTGACCGCGTCGCAGCCGGCCTCGGCGGCGACGTCGATCAGCGCGATCGCGTTGTCGAGCTCGCCGTTGTGGTTGATCCCGATCTCACCCGTGACATAGACGGGACGACCGGGTCCGGCCGTGCGCGAACCGAGCTTGCGCAGGCGGGAAGAGGCGTCGGTGTTCATGCAACTGTCCTTAACTGTGGGCATGGGTGGGGGGATGAGGAGTGGGGACATGCAGCCCCGGTCCCAGCAGCCAGCCGGCGATCTCGCGGATCGCCCCCTCGCCGCCCGGGGTCGTGGTGACGGCGCGCGCGGCAGCGCGCACGGCGTCATGGGCACTCGCGACGGCCACGGGCCAGCCGACGAGGCCGAAGCAGGGGAGGTCGTTCACGTCGTTGCCGACGTAGAGCACGCGCTCGGGCGTGACCTCGTGCTCGTCGCACCATTGCTTCAGTGCGAGGTCCTTGCGGTCGATGCCGTGCAGCACCGGCACCTTGAGCTTCGCGGCGCGGGCCGCGACGACCGGGTTCTGCTCCGTGGAGAGCACCAGCAGCCGCAGGCCCGACCTGCGCAGCGCCGCCACGCCCAGCCCGTCGCCGCGGTGCACGGCGACCATCTCCCGGCCGTCGGAGTCGACGTAGACCTTGTCGTCGGTCTGCGTGCCGTCGAAGTCCAGGACGACCGCGTCGACGTCGTCGAACGAGGGCAGCACCGCCGGGTCGAGCAGCGGGGCCAGCGCCCGCGCACGGGCCAGGTCGTGCGGGTCGTCGATCTCCAGGACCCGCGCCGCGTCGGTCGGCACGAGCTTCGTGCGCCCGAAGAAGCGGTGCCCGGCCGAGCGGAAGCCGTCGGCGCGCATCGCGTACGCGGCGCCCGTCTCCAGGTACTCCTGGGGGCGGTCCTGGCGCCGGGGCCGGTTGGCCTTGTCGTGGTTGACGCCGTAGCCGTCGGCCTCCGCGGCGCTCGCGCCGCTCTCGCGCCAGATGAAGCCGTGCGTCGGCGCGACCGTCAGCGCCGTGTCGGCGCCCTCGTCCGTGACGGCGCCCGCGACCCCGTCCATGTCGTCGGCGGTGATGAACGGGCTCGTGCACTGCACGAGCAGCACCACGTCGACGGTGGCGCCGCGCATCGCCTCGAAGGCGTCCATGGCGTGCAGGACGGCCGCCTCGCTGGTCGCCGTGTCACCGGCGATCGCGGCGGGCCGCAGCACGATCTCGGCGCCCGCGGCGCGGGCCGCGTCGGCGATCGCCTGGTCGTCCGTGGAGACGACGACGTCGGTGACCTTGCGCGACGCGCGGCAGGCCCGTACGGCACGCACCACCAGCGGCACGCCGCCCACCTGGGCGAGGTTCTTCGCGGGGACGCCCTTGGATCCCCCGCGTGCGGGGATCACGGCGAGGACGGTCATGGATGCTCCGTGAGTTCGTGGGTTGCGGGCGGCTTGCCTCACAGCTCGCCCATCCGCCGGATGACGGGGGCGACGCGCTGCACCCCGTGGCGGTAGGCGCCGCGCGCCGCCCCGCGCACGGCCTGGCGCACCGCCCGGCGCATGCCGGAGGTCTCGCGGGCCGCGGTGCCGGGGGCCGAGGGCCGGCCGTCCGGGTCGAGGTGGTGCCGGGCGAGCAGCTGAGGCAGGTAGCCCGGGGCGGTGGTGCGGGTGTAGTAGGGGGCGATGGGCCCGAGCGCGGGGCCGTCGAGGAGCTTCGTCACGCGCTCGCGCGCCTGGTCGAACGCCGCGGCGTACGAACCCTCGCCGGAGGACGGCCCCCCGGCGGCGACGCCCTGCCGGTCCGCCCAGACCGCGTCGGCGCGCGGCTTGCGCCCGCTGTCCAGCAGGTCGAACGAGGTGAGGCAGCCCGAGCCGACGAAGTGGTGGTTGCCGAGCGGCTCGCGGATGCCGAGGTCGGTGAGGATCGCCGTCGGGATGCGCCGGTGCAGCGCCTCGAGCGCGGCCGTCGAGGAGACGGTGACGAGGAGGTCCGTGCCGTCCAGGACCTCGCCCATGTTCCCGTACACGAGGCGGAAGTTGGGCGGCAGGCCGCCCGGCACCCGCTCCGCGAGGCGCTGATAGGGGAACTCCTCGACGTGCGTGGTCTGCTCGCCGACCTGGCTGCGCAGCTTCAGCAGCACCTCGCGGCGCGGGTGCAGCCGCGCGTGCTCGATCAGCCGCCGCAGGACGTACGCACGGTCGGCGCGCGTCACCGGGACCGACGGCTGTGCCGCGAAGACGACCGTCTCGCGGCCCTCCCGCGGCTCGTAGCGGGCGCCGCCGAGGAACGGCAGGGCCGCCTCGACCACGCTCGACGCGTCCGCCTCGACGCCCTCGTACACGTCGCGGAAGCGCTGCGCGTCGTGGCGGGAGTTGGCGAGGACCACATCCGCGCCGTGGCGCAGCAGCAGCCCGTCCGCGAGCTTCTCGTAGACGACCCCGACGTAGCCGGTGACCACGACGGGCCGGCGGGCGAGGCCCAGCGCGGCGATGCCGTGCAGCATCGCCTGCACACCGCCGCCGACGAGCGCCAGCACGACCAGATCGAAGGGGCTCTCGCCTTCTTCGCCGGCGCCGAGCTCGCCGAGGAACCCGGTGCCCGTCACCTCCCGCATCGCGCCCGCCTCGGCGCCCACCTCCGCCAGCTGGCGTGCGGTGGGCGTGGCGCGGCCGCGCAGGAGGAAGCCGCTGAGCTCGACGGCGCGGTCCTCGGGGACGATGCGGCGCGCGGTCAGCGCGCCCCACTTCCACCGGGTGTCGGAATCGGCGAGCACGGCGACCCGGACCGCGTGGCTGGTACGTGATGGCACGTCCTGGACGTTAGAAAGCCATGTCGGGCGGCGGCCCAACTCCATGGCAATAAAGGGTTAACAGAACGTCTACGAATGGGGCGGGCGGCCGTTTCCGGGGGCGATTAAGAATTCCGACATGCGCCGTTCACCCGCCGTACTCCGGCCCTTGGGAAACCGGGACGCGGCAGCACCTAGCGTCCCCCGGGTGGTCAAGCTCTCCGTCATCGTGCCGTACTTCAATGTGCGGCCGTTCATCACCGAAGCACTGCGAACCCTGCGTGCGAACGTCCGTGAGAACTACGAAATCGTTTTCGTGGACGACTGCTCAACGGACGGCACGCCCGACGTGGTGGCGGCCTTCGTTCCGCAATTGCGCTGCGAGGTGCGCCAGATCAGACACGAGAAGAACAGCAGCATCGGCACGGCCCGCAACACGGGCCTGAGAGCTGCGACCGGGGAGTACCTGACCTTCCTCGACGGCGACGACTGGCTGGCCCACGGCTACCTGCCGGCGCTCGTCGAGGAGATCGAACGGCTCGGTGTCGACTTCATCCGCACCGACCAGGTCCGCTGCACCGCCCGGGCCCGCACCGTCTACCGCGCGCCGATCGGGCCGCGGGGCGTCGTGCTCGACCCCCGCGGCCTGATCCTGCCGGACACCCGGTCCACCTCCGTCGACTACCCGTACTCCTGGGCCGGGCTCTACCACCGGCGCCTGTACGACGCGGGCCTGATGGCCTTCCCCGAGGGCCTGCACACGGCCGAGGACCGGCCCTGGATCTGGAAGCTGCACCGCGAGGCCGAGTCCTGCGCCGCGGTCAACCACCTGGGCTACTACTACCGGCGCGGTGTGCAGTCCTCGCTCACGCAGATCGGCGACACCCGCCAGCTCGACTTCATCGCCGCCTTCGACCAGCTCCTGCGCGAGACGGCCGAGGACCCGGACGCGGACCGCCTGATGCCGAAGGCCGTCCGCACGTACTGCGCGATCATCACCCACCACCTCGGCCAGATCGAACGGTTCGAGCCCGCCGTCGCCCGGCAGCTGAAGGCGATGAGCGCCGCCGCGCTGCGCCGGATGCCGCAGGACGTGCTGGACGCGACCCTGTCCACCCTCGACCACGGGCGATCGAGCCGGCTCGCGAAACTGCGCCGCCGCCCCGCGACCGCGGAGGCCGCCGCATGACCACCCGTATCTTCCTCGCGTCCACCCTCTACGGCGCGGCGACGCTCGCCGCCGCCCTGGACGCCGGGTGCTTCGAGCCGGCGAGCCGCAGCATCCTGCTCGTCTCCAACAACGCGGCCAACCCCGAGGCCACGCCCGGCCTCGACGAGATGTCCGGCTTCGAGCGGCTGCGGGACCGCTTCGACGACGTCCTGTCGTGGAACGAGGCCGTCCACCCCTTCCACCCGGGCGCCTGGTCGCCCCGCCCCGACGACGTCGTGCTGTGGGAGCGGTACCTGCGGCTGCTGTGGAACCTCGGCGACGACCCCGTGCACCTCGTCGCCGAGTCCATCCAGGTGGTGCCCGCGCTGGCCGTCACCGACATCTTCACCGGCGCCCCCATCGACATCTACGCCGACGGGCTGATGAGCTACGGCCCCACCCGCAACAGGATCACGCCCCTCATCGGCACGCGCATCGCCCGGGTCCTGCACCTGGACCTCGTGCCCGGGCTGCGGCCCATGCTGCTGCGGGAGTTCGGCTCCGAGCCGACGGTCGTGCCCACGGAGGTCTTCCTGAAGGTCCTCGCCGACATCGGCGCCGCCGCCCCCGACCTGCCGGGCGTCCCCGGCGCCCCGGGCCTGCCGGACGCCCCGGCCGCCGGCGACGAGGGCCCCGCGACCGACCGTCCCGCGCTGCTGCTCGGCCAGTACCTGTCCGCGCTGTCCATCCTCACCGCCGACGAGGAGGAGGACCTGCACCTGCGGATGCTGCGCGGGGCCCACGGCCTCGGCCACCGGCGGGTGTTCTTCAAGCCGCACCCCACCGCGCCCGCACGCTTCTCCCGCCGCCTGGAGGAGGAGTCGGAGCGGCTCGGCGTCGAGCTCACCGTCGTCGACGCGCCGGTCGTCGCCGAGGTGCTCTACCAGCGCCTGCGCCCCGGCCTGGTGGTCGGCTGCTTCTCCACGGCGCTGTTCACCGCCGCCTCCTTCTACGGCCTGCGCGTCGCCCGCGTCGGCACGGAACTGCTGCTCGACCGGCTGGTCCCGTACGAGAACAGCAACCGCGTGCCCGTCACGATCTGCCACGAACTGCTGCCCGAGGTCGGCGACCACGCGGCCGTCGAGGCGCAGCGCCTCGACCCGGCGGCCGCGGGCCTGCAGGGGCTGCTGACGGCCGTCGGCTTCGCCATGCAGCCCAAGGTCAACCCCGACCTGCGGGACCCGGCCGTGGAGTACCTCGGCGCCCACCAGAACGCGCACACCCTGCGCTACTTCAAGCGCCGCCGCCTCACGGTGCTCGACCTGCCGGGCGGGGTGCCCGCGCGGATGGCCTTCATCCCGCGCAACGCGCGGGTGCGCGGGGTGGTGCGCCGCGTCAGGTCGCTGAAGAAACTGGCGGCCGCCGCGCGCGACTGACCGCACGCCGAGAGCCCGCCCCGGTCCCGTCCGTACGGGACCGGGGCGGGCTCTTCGCGTGCCGTGCGGATCGGGGGACGGGGCCTCGGCCCGGGGCGCGAGGCGGTTTCTGGTGGGGTACGACGTGGTTTTCCGGCGGGCGGGATGCGTTTCGCGGCGGGGAGTGATGCGGTCTCCGGCGGGGCGGGAGGCGGGTTTCGGGGCAACCGCCCACCCGTACCGGGGACACCATCGAGGCATCGGTGCCCGGCTGGGAGGACAGCGGCGAGAACCACGTCGGGCTGATCGGGCCCGGTTCCACCTCGCAGTACACCGCCCTGTACCGCGGCGGCACCGAACTGAACACCGCTGACGGCTCTTTCGTGCAGGCCGACGTCGACGCCGGTCGGGCCGGCCACCGACTGGTGACCACGACGCGGCGCACGGCCGGTTACCCGTACTCGACGGCGACCACCACCGCATAGGGCTTCACCTCGGCGGCCCCCGCGTCAGGGGCCGCCCAGCCGCTGCCACCGGTGCAGCTCGACCACGGCATCGACACCAGCACGACGGGCGCCGCACGGCGCGACGCGAACCTCTCCGTGACGGCGTCCATCCTCCCCGGCGTCGCGGCAGCCGGGGCGCGGACGGACTCCGTCGAGTTCTCCTACGACGACGGCCACACCTGGCAACACGCCAAGCCGAAGACCTCCCACGCCGATGTCTCCGCCCGCCCGCACACCCCCAGGGGCGCGGACATCGCCTCGGCGCGGGTCCACGTGACGGGCAGCAAGGGCAACACGATCACCCAGACCGTGGTCCGCGCGGTCGGCCTCCGCCGACCCCCCGCCGGGGGCACTGGGCCGCCCGGCGGGCTCACCTCGGGCAACCGGGGATCACACCTTCGACGTACCGCCGCTTCGCCGACTGCGGTGGAGCCGACCGCCGTCCACACGCGTCGGCGAGTACGGTTCACCCACGCGGGCGCCCGCCCAAACGGGTCGTGCCGTGGTCGAGCAGTTCCCGGAGGCGGTCGACGTCGCCCTGCCGCGACACGGCGGACTTCGGGAGAGGCGTGGTGTTGATCGTGTGCGCTCCCGTGTGCATGAGCACGAAGATGTCGTCCGTCTCGGCGTAGCCCTTCAGCTGAGCCCAGGGAACACGCGTCGTGTCCAGGCCGGTCGCCACGCGCACCCCCTCCCCACTGACGGTGATCCTCTGCTCGCCCCTTTGCTGCCTGAGCTTGTACACGCTGCGCACCGCGGCCCTTCGGAGCAGGAACACGACAGCACACGCCCCCGCCGCGACGATCAGAAGAGGCAAGGAGGTGTCGACGAAGTAACCGTTCACGGCGGCGAGCACCACGTAGACGGTCCACAAGGCCGCCGCGACGAACGTCATGACACGTCGTCTTCGTCCAGCCGGCGATGCCTTCCTTCGCGTACGGAAGGTCTCGGCGATCTGATCGCGGGTGGCGTGGTAGGCCAACTGAACCGCGTCGGAGCTGTCCTTGGCGTCTGCCGTGTTCGGGTGCTGCTCGACGGTCATGGGTCCTCGAAGGGATCAGGGCGGTGCGAACCGCCGGGCTGTGAACGCGCCGGAGTGCTACGTGCTCGGCGCAGGCGTCGGCTCGTGTGAGCCGGAGCGGGGTGCGCCACTGCCCGAAAGGCCGCAGGGGCAGGGAGGCTTGCTTGGTGAACGCGGGCATCAGCGGGCAGGCGGCGGCGCGTTGCCGGACGCGAATGTACAAGCCCTCAGCTCTGGTGGACGACCTTTCCAGTTATGGAGATCATGGAGAAAGCGTGACGAATGCTTCCCTTCATGGTCATCTGATGGCCACTTCTTGGTCACCTCTTGACTCGGCCCTTGCTTGGACCTGCCAAGATCCTCTTTCGATGGCCGATTGACCTGTCAGGCGGGTCTCCAGGGGTGGGCGGGCAGTCCCATTGGGCTGCCCTGTGGGGTGGGGTTGAACGTGTTGACGTACGAGAAGCGGCTTTAGTTCGCTGCAATCTCTCAAACTTATCGGCGAGCCAGGGGCCTACTCCAAGGTTGAGCCAATATTTACGAGACCCTAAAGGGTACAAGGGTGTCCATCGATGACTGGGTCGCAGAGGCGGGCCGCATGCAGCGGGACGGGGCGTCGATTATCGACATCGCCGAATTTCTTCGAGAGTTCGGGGAACATGGCGGTAGAAAAATCAACGCAGCATCTGCTCTCGGCAAAGAGTATGGCTGGTCAGTAAAAATGAAGCTTGAATTGCTGAGCTGGACCGAAGGTGGCGTCACGGACCAAGAGCTCATATCCCTTGTTCCGTCTTGGTTTCCTGGCAGCTGATTTAATCTCAATTATCCCACCAGGCTGGACATTCCGTGTATGGCTACGCGCCTTCGAAGTGGGACCTCTTGGGGCGATTGAGGTCGAAGCCAGGGGTTCTGAGTCGAATGCAATAGCTGTAGAGGCCCCACCGGAATGGCCCTCCGGTAGGGCCTCTGGGGTGTTGCCGCAGGCGGAGGTGGGCGTGTTGGGGGCGAGTGGCGAGGTGCCAGGGCGGAGGTTCAAGGCCGGCTCTGCCCGTTGGCGCTGGCCGGACGTCGCCGACCGACCCGGAGCCGGACCTGCACCCGAGGTCCTCGCGGATGTCGGTGGTCAGGGTCAGCCGGTGGTGGGCGGGTTCGACCGGTGTCTGATGGGAGCAAGTTGTGGGGTAAGGACTCCTTGCCCTGTGGCGGAGCAAGTTGTCGCCTGCGACCGTCCTACGGTCGGATCGTGGGTACAGGGTCGGCCAGGGGGGCCGACCCTCCGTTTCCACCGCCGGGGCCGTCGAGGGCGGTGTCCGACGCCGCACCGGCTCCGCAGCGCAAGGCTCCCGCCGACCCGCCGACCGCCCTGTGCCCAGCGGCCGGACCGTACGCAGGACCGCCGAGTGCCGAGACGTCCGCGAGCAGAGGTCCGAGCTCGCCGCGCGTGTTCGGGACGATCAGGACGCCAGCGACCCTGTTGCATGGCGCCGGCGGATACTCAAGGGAAGAGTTTCGGGGAATCAGGTCGACTCTGCGAGGGGTTGAGGATATGTGGCGTGAAGGGGATTTCCGCCTGTTTTTCAATGAAGGAGCCAATTTTGCGGACGTGTATGCGGAACGTCTTTCCGGGATTCGCTCCAGCTATTCGAAACGTCGAGAGATCGCATGAATTGTAGCCGAGTGTGCCGACTGGACTATTCCGTGAATTTCTCCCTGATCTATCCTGGGAGTATTAAGAGTCTGAGAGTAGTGCAGCTGAGTAGTGCCCAGTGACGAACATGGCGCCAGCTCATCATGCTGTTGAAACGGAAAATCTGGAGGCTCTCCGTGAGCTCATCGATCGCGGAGTCGACGTCAATGAGGAGCATGATGGATTGACTCTCCTTCATCATGCGATTGACGTTGAGATCGACGGCCACACGCAAACTGGTGATCCTCTCCATGTCGACGTGACTGCCTATCTGCTGGCCCGGGGGGCCGACCCTCGGCGTCGCTCTGATAAGGGCAGCGGTATTTCGGCTGAGCATATGGCGCTTACGCGCGGGCATTGGCTGGCGTCGTGCCTGATAGAAGAGTGGCTTCGCACACATCCAGAAGCTACGACCGGCGTTTGACGGCAACGTCGGCAGCGGCGGATGGACCGTCGGGGTCCTCGGTCGAGCTGATGGCGACTCGGTGGACGGAGGAGCCTCGCACCGTGGTGACGGTGCGGGGCTCCTCGCCGTCCGGGTTGCCGGGGTCGTCGCCGTCGTTAAGGGCTTCGATGGCTTGGTGTTGGAGGCGGAGTCGGACGTGGGCGTAGGCCTCGGCGCTGACAGCGATGTGGGCGTGGCCGAGGAGTTCCTTGATCGTGACGAGTTCTACGCCTTGTTCGAGCAGCGGGGTGGCGCAGGTGCGGCGGAGGTCGTGGAAGCGGGTGCGGCGGAGTCCGGCGTGGTCGAGGAGGGTGTGGAAGCGCTGGGTGACACTGCTGGGGTCGAGGGGCCTGCCGGTAGGTGTGGTGAAGACCAGGTTCCGCTCTTACCACTTGTCTCCGGCGGTGAGGCGATCGGTGTCCCGGGTTTTGCGGTGCTGGGCGAGGGCGGTGAGGCAGGCTGCTGAGATGGCGATGCGGCGTTCGGGGGCACGGATCTTGGTGGGGTAGAGGGCGGTGCCGCCGTTGGGGGCGGTTTGGAGGGTGCGGCGGATGTTCAGGGTGCGGGTTTCGGTGTCGAGGCCGTCCCAGGTCAGGCCGAGGATTTCTCGGGTCGTAGGCCGGTGCGCAGGGCGAGTTCGAAGAGGGCGTGGAGGCGGTCTGTTCGTGCTGTTTGGGGGAAGCAGCGGGCTTCGGTAGCGGTGAGGGGTTCGAAGCGTCGGTGACGTATCGGTCCGACTTGGACGTGGCGGCGACGTTGCGTTCGACGGAGGGCGGAGTTGAGGACGGCGTGGATGTACTGGAGGGTGCGGGGGGAAGAGGCGTTTGCCGCAGCATTGGCCGATCGCGCAGCAGCGGGGCTGTTGTTGGGGTGTTTGGGGTCGGGGTGTCGGGCGGCGTCGGTACCGCGCGCACAGCACCCGCAGGTGGCCCGTAGTTGGTCAAGACGCCGGAACCGGGTCGAGCGCCCCCGCCAGCGCGTCCAGCCATTCGTCCCCGTGCGTGTGCGTGTGCGAGAACAGTCGCTCGCCGTGGCGCTCGTCGGCACCGTCCATCGCGGACCCGCTCGTCGCCCGGCTCCGCCCGGGCCGGCGAGCGACCCGGGGGAGACGGCCGGTGGTCCATGTTCCGGGCAGCCCCGGGCCCGGGCAACGGCGCACGGAGGTGCCTGACCGTCCGCGAGGGCCCCCGGTGTCGTCCGGGCTCCCGAGGGCCTTGGGGATGGCGCAGCTCCGGGGGTCCGGTCGATCGCGCAGCGGCGGGGGAGCGCGCCACGGCGGGCGCCGGGTGACGCCGGTGAACGTGCGGATGAACGTGCGGTGATTTTCCCGCGCAGCCCCCCTTCCGGCCGTGGGCGCCGGGCATCGGCGGACTTAACGTGGCGGGACAAGCGACGGGGATCGGCGGGACGCCGACCGGGGCGCGAACCGAACCGGGAAGGCGCCGGGTCGTCGTACGGGCGCACGAGTCCGGGAACTCCGGGCCCGAGGTGCCGAGGTGAAAGGGAATCCGGTGACGGCTGCTCCGCACGCGAGCGCGGACACGAACGCGGGGACTACGGGACCAAGTACGGTGCCGGGCGCGGCGGCCGTGGCGAAGGGGGCCGGTGCGGCTTCGGACCGTACGCCGCCGTCCGGGAGCGGACCCGGCGAGTCCCGGCCCGCCTCCGGCACCCGACGTGGCGGCCCCCGGCCGACGCGGCTGCGGGCCCTGGACGGGCTGCGGCTGGTCGCCGCCCTGATGGTGGCGCTGTACCACTACGGGGGTCGCGAGGGCGACGTCACGACGGCGTGGGGCAGCTCGCCCGCGCACCAGTTCCCCGTCCTGCACGAGTGGTTCGCGTACGGGCCGCTCGGCGTGCAGATCTTCTTCGTCATCAGCGGGTTCGTGATCTGCATGAGCGCGTGGGGCCGTTCGCTCTCCGCCTTCTTCGCGTCGCGGGCGTCCCGCCTGATGCCCGCGTACTGGTGCGCGGTCGTCCTCATCACCGTCGTCTTCGCGCTGCCGGGAGTGGTGTACAAGACGGTGTCGGCGAGCGACGCGCTGCTGAACCTGACGCTCCTCCAGATGCCGGCGGGCGGCGAGCGGGTCATCGGCGTCGACTGGACGCTGTGGGCGGAGATCCGCTTCTACGCGCTGTTCGCGGTGTGCGTCGTGCTTCCCGGCGTGACGCGCAGGCGTGTCGTCCTGTTCGGCGCGATCTGGACCCTCGGCGCCGTCGTGGCCGACGCCGCGCACTCGGCGCTGCTGGACCAGGTCCTCATGTCGCACTACGCGCCGTTCTTCGTCGGCGGCATGGGCCTGTACCTGGTGCACCGCAACCACAGGGACGCCCTCGGCTGGGGTCTCGCCGCTGTCGGCTTCCTGCTCGGACAGCACTACGCCGTCGCGGACCTGTGGCATCCCACGAGCCACTTCGGCTACCGGCACACCCTGGTCATCATCGCGATCGTCGCTCTGGGCTTCGCCGCGGTCGCGGCCGTCGCACTGGACCGGCTGCGCTGGGCGCACTGGCGGTGGCTGACCACGGCAGGGGCTCTCACCTACCCCTTCTACCTGATCCACGAACACCTCGGCTGGATCGTCATAGGGGGTCTGCACCGCACCCTGGGCCTCCCGGCGGCGGCCACGCTGCCGGTGACCCTGTTGGTCATGCTGGTGCTGGCATGGATCCTGCACCGGGTGGTGGAACGCCCCCTGACTCCACGCCTGCGGGCCCGGCTGGCGGGCGCCGCGGCGGGCGTCAGGCGTCCGGTGCGCCCCGAGGCCGGCTGAAGCGTCGGGCGGCGCGGCACGGCAGTCGGGCGAAGCTCGCTGGTGGACCGGATGGCGCCGCGCGGCGCTTGAACTCTCGGGAGTGGCCGGCCTGCCGGCGAGACGCGACGGGGCGGCCCGCCCGGCGGAATCGCCGGAGGGGTCGCCCCGTGCGCCGTTGCCGTGTGCGCCGGCGGGCCTCCGCGTGCCGGGCCGCCACGGCCGTCCCGCGGGAGGCCGGCGATCCCGGGCGCTCGGCCCGGTCGGCACGCGGGGCCGGCACGCGGGGAAGGAGCGAACGGCCTCAGCCGCGCCGCACGAGCGCCATCATCTCCGTGACCAGTTCCAGCGAGGCGTCGACGTTCGGCAGCGACATCGACTCCACCATGAAGTGGTCGATGCCCGTGCGTTCGCCGACGGACTTGATCGCGTCCGCGACCTGGGTCAGCGGCGTTCCCTCGACGACGTTGACGCGGATGATCGTGTCGATGTCCGCCGGGCCGCGGCCGGCCTTGGTGGCGAACTCGTCGATGGTGGCGCGCTGGGCGAGCATCTGGTCGGTGTCCACCCACGCCGGCACCAGGCACATGGGCAGCCAGCCGTCGGCGCGTTCACCTATGCGCTTGAGTGCGGCCTCGGCGGCGCCGCCGATGTAGATCGGCGGCCGGGGCTTCTGCACCGGCTTCAACGGGGCGTACTGGAGCGGGAGTTCGATGTGCTCACCGTGGTACTCGGCCGGGTTCTGGGTCCACAGGACGTCGAGGGCGTCGAGCAGTTCGTTCATCCTGGCGCCGCGCTTGCCGAAGTCCAGGTTCGCCCCCTCGTACTCCTCGGGGGACCAGCCGACGCCGAAGCCGGGAATCAGACGGCCGTTGCTGATCAGGTCGATGGTCGTCAGGCTCCGGGCCAGCTGCGCGGGCGGGTAGACCGGCGCGATCAGCACGTGCGCACCGAGCCGCACCCGCTCGGTGGCCGCGGCCGCGACGCCCAGCGTCACGAACGGGTCGGCGGCGGTCCGGTACTCGACGGGTATGGTGTTGCCGATCCCACCCGCGCCCACCTTGGGGTTGACGGCCGCGAAGTTGCGGTCTCCGACCCACAGGCTCGCCGCTCCGGCCTTCTCCGCCTCGCGGGCGAACTCCGCCGTCCGGGCGACCTCGTGCGCCATGTTGTGCAGGTACGGAAGTGCGAAACCGATCTCCACGACTAACCCCTTCCTCGGATCCGGTGGACGAGAGGCCGCGCGCCGCTCCCGGGTCCTCGGCCGGGACACCGCCACCGTGCGTGCTGGTGCGGCGGGCGCAGCGATCAAACGACGATAGTTTAACCGTGAAATGAACTGTCCGCGGGGAGGCCGGTATCGCATGTCGCGATGCCGTATGGGGCCAAGTGCCCTACGGGGACGGCCCATCCGCACCGCGCCGGTGCGCCCCGACCGCGCCGCTGCGCCCGTCGCGCCGCGTCGGTCCGCCCTTCCGCGCCGACAACGAGACGCAACTCAACAGCCACGGTTCACCGGGTGCTCGGCATGGCGTCGTCCGCCTGTAGTGGTCGATCTCTGTAATCAGGCGCATACCCATGATCGAAATGGGCGTGGCGGGGTGTGTTACCCCGCTTCCTCTCCTGACGCGAGGTTCCTATGAGTTTGATGGTCTTGAACCATCGGCGCGCGAGACCCCTGCTGGTGGTGCTGGCCACCGCGACGGCGCTGGCCGCGGCGCCCGCCGTCGCGTACGCGGACAGCGGCGCACCCGCTCACGACCGGCTGGCCGTCGGCGCGCCGGTCATCCACACGCCGACGAGCCGTACGCCGGTCACCGCCACGCCCGCGACCGGTGCGCCCGTCACCGGCGGGATCCCCCTGACCAACACGACCGAGAAGATCGGCCCGGGGATCGACCTGCGGCACGTGAAGGCGCTCGACCAGAAGGGCTGGTACGACGCGCAGTTCCTGAACGTCGACCTGTCCGACAAGGCCGTCGGCACGGACCTGCTGACCTCCGGACCGGTGGCGTCGGGCGGCCCGCTCAGCGCGGCAGCGAACAAGGCCGGCGCCGTCGCCGGCGTCAACGGCGAGTTCTTCGACATCGGCAACTCCAACGCGGCACTGGGCGGCGAGGTCCAGGACGGAAAGCTGATCAAGTCGGCCGACATCGGCGGCCGCGAGCACGTGGGTGTCAGCAAGGACGGCATCGCCCAGCTCGTGGACCTCACGGTCGACGCGGACGCGAACTTCTCGGGCGCGGACCACAAGGTCCTGTCGTTCAACGCGGCGGACGGCGGCGGAGTCCCGGACAACGGCCTGATCGCCTTCACGTCCGCGTGGGGCGACTACAGCCGGGGCCGCGGCCTGGCGGGCGTCCCGGCCGACCAGATCGCCGAGGTGCTCGTCAAGAACGGCACGGTCGCCTCGGTCACGCCCGACGGCCCCGCCGGCTCGGGCACGATCCCGGACGACGCCTTCGTACTCGTCGGGCGCGGCTCGGCCGCCGACGCGATCCGGGCGCTGAAGCCCGGTGACCCGGTGAAGCTCAGCTACGACCTCGCGGACAGTGCGGCCCAGCGGATGAAGTTCGCGCTCGGCCACGGCGGCACGATCGTCTCCGGCGGCAAGGTCGTCGGCGGGCTCGACACCTCGATAGCGCCGCGTACCGCCCTCGGCTTCGAGGACGGCGGCAAGAAGCTCGTCCTCGCCACCTGGGACGGCCCGGGCGGCACCGGCAAGGGCGGCATCGGGATCGACGAGGAGGCGCGTGAACTCGTCGCGATGGGCGTGCAGACCGCGGTCAACCTCGACGGCGGCGGCTCGACCACGATGGTCGCCCGCGCGCTCGGCGACGACTCCACGACGGTCCGCAACGTGCCGTCCGACGGCCAGGAGCGCAACGACCCGAACGGCGTCGGCGTGTTCGTCACCAAGGGCAACGGCAAGCTGGACCAGCTCCTCGTCAAGCCCGCGAAGGGCGCGGCGTCGGCCGACGGCGGCGTGAAGGTCTTCCCGGGGCTGCACCGCCAACTGGTGGCTCAGGGCGTCGACAACCACGACACCCCGGTGACGGTCGACCCGAAGTCCGTGCAGTGGAGCGCGAACAAGGCCTCGGTCAAGGGCGGCGTCCTCGCGGCCCCGGCCAAGACCCACGGCGACATCACGGTCAAGGCGCGCGCGGGCCGCGAGAAGGCGGACCAGAAGGTCACCGTCCTCGGCCCCGTCGACAGCCTGGAGCCGTCGACCCAGCGCCTCTCCATCCCCGAGGCGATACCCGACAACGCTGTCAGCGTCGGTGTGACGGGTCGCGACGCCCAGGGCTACACGGCTCCGATCGACCCGCGGGACCTGAAGCTCGACTACGACCACAGCGTCGTCGACATCGCGTCCGTGGACGGCAAGCTGAGGATCACCCCGCTCACCGACGCGGGCACGATCCTCACCCTCTCGGCCGGCGGCACGTCGGTCCAGCTCCCGATCACGGTCGGCGTGCAGACCAAGACCGTCTACGGCTTCGACGACGACGTGACCGCCCGCTGGCGCAACAACAGCACGGCCGCCACGACGTTCTCCGCCGACCCCGACGGCCTGCGGATCGACTTCGCCGCGATGCGCAACGTGGGCATCACCGCGAACACGGCGGCCGACCGCGTCTCCGTGCCCGGCCAGCCGCTGCGCCTGCGCATGCGGCTCAAGTCGAGCATCAGCGTGCCGGACGGCCTGACGTACGTCAGCTACGTGGACGCGGACGGCAAGAGCAACGGCGTCTACGGCTCCGGCCTGACGGCGAGCGACGACTGGCAGGACGCGACGTTCACCCTGCCGGCGAACACCAAGTTCCCGATCTCCGTATCGGGCTTCCAGGGCATCAACACCAGCGTCGCCCAGCAGAAGGCGGGCACGTTCGTCCTCGACCGCATTGAGGCCGACGTCCCGACGTCGATCGACCTGCCCGCCCAGCCCGCTCTGCGGCCCGACCCGCTCGTCTCCGACGACGGCAGCCTGCTCCAGGGCAAGCACACCTGGAAGTTCGCCACGCTCTCCGACATCCAGTTCACGGCCGACAACCCGGAGCTGACCAAGGTCGCGACGGCCGCCATCCAGCGGATCCGCAAGACCGACCCGGACCTGATCGTCCTCAACGGTGACGTCACCGACCGCGGTCTGCCCCAGGACCTCGCCCTGGCCCGCAAGGTCCTCACCGACGCCGGGTGCGACCTGATCCCGGTCGGCCAGGAGCCGCCCGCGAACAGCACACCGGACCCGAGGGCCGGCTCGGTGCCCTGCTACTACGTGCCGGGCAACCACGAGTCGTACGGCCTGAACAACGTCCAGCAGGACCTGACCAATTTCACCGCGGAGTTCGGGCAGCCCTACCGGACGTTCGACCACAAGGGCACCCGGTTCATCCTGCTCGCCAGCTCCCTCGGGTCGCTGCACGGTACGGACTTCGACCAGCTCCCGATGATGCAGAAGGCGCTCGCCGACGCGAAGAAGGACAAGTCGGTGGACAACGTCATGGTGTTCGCCCACCACCCCGTGGACGACCCCAGCGAGACCAAGGCCAGCCAGCTCGGCGACCGCGACGAGGTCGCGCTGGTCGAGAAGATGCTCACGGACTTCCGCGACTCCACGGGCAAGGGCGCCGCCATGGTCGGCTCGCACGCCCAGGTCGCCAACGTCCACCGCGTGGAGGGCGTCCCGTACACGGTGCTGCCGTCCTCGGGCAAGGACCCGTACGGCACCCCGGACCGCGGCGGCTTCACCGGATGGGTGGACTGGTCTGTCGACTCTGACCGCAACGCGGATCAGCAGTGGCTGGAGGCCGACGTGCGCGCCTTCGCGCAGTCCGTCACCCTGAACACCCCGGCCACGGTCGAGGTCGGCGAGGACGCGCAGCTCTCGGGCAGCGTCGTGCAGCCGGAAGGCGTGTCGGCGGGCACGCGGGTCGTGCCGCTTCAGTACCCGATGTCGGTCGACTGGGGCGGCTCGTCGAACCTGGCGGTCGGCAGCGGGCAGAAGGCGATCGACAAGGCCAGGCACCAGGGCAAGGTCGCGATCCTCGACCCGGCGACCCGGAAGCTCACCGCGCTGCGCAAGGGCTCGGTGACCGTGACGGTCACGAACGACTCGATGCGCGCGTACACCGACGCCGCCTCGCTCGCCCCGGTCACGACGTCGAAGACCATCGAGGTCGTGCCGGCCGGCAAGCGGGGCTGAGGCCGCTGACGGCCCACGACGGCCGGGCCGTTGAACCGGCCCGGCTCCCTCGGCGGTTCTCTCCGGCGAGGGTGTGACGGCCACGGCCGAGGGCGGGCACCAGGGTGCTCGCCCTCAGCCGTTCCCCCCTCGGGAGCGGCCGCCGTCATGCGTTGTTGGCCCTCCGGTCCGGCGACGGCCCGGACGGCTTTCCCCGCCCGACGGGTCCGCCGGCGAGGATGGGTCGGGTACGGCAGGGGTCCCGGCCCTGGTGGGGGCCGGGGCCCTGCCCGTACCTCTGGTCACACGCCTCTGGTCACACGCCTCTGGTCACACGCCTCTGGTCACACGGGATCGAGCCGGCGGCGCAGGAGGCAGAACCCGTTGCCCTCGCGGTCGGCGAGTACGTGCCGGCTCCCGGTGCCGGTCGGGCCCACGTCGGCGGGGACCGCGCCGAGGGCGAGCAGGCGTTCCCAACGGATTCCTGATCGCGGGCGTCGACGACCAGTCCGCTGAGGCGTCATGCGATGGCCGTCACCGTATGCCGGGGCGGGCGTGCGGCCGTGGACCCCGAGGCCGCGTCGCCGCACCGGGCACCTTCGACCGCCTGCCCCCGCCATCGCCCGCCGCGTACGCGTACGGGCCCCGGGGGCAGCGAAGCCGACCCCGGGGCCCGTACAGCCCTGCGACGCGCACCACGGCACGCGCGCGGTGTGCGCGAACGTCAGCCCACCCGCGGCGCCATCGAGCGCGACGGCACGGACAGGATCGACGCGATCTCCGCGCTGTTGGCCTGGGTGATCTTCCACAGCTCCTGCTGGCGGCCGTGCACGTCGGCGACCGACGCGGCGTGGTCGTCCAGCATCGAGACCGCGAGGTCGCTGAGGCGGGAGCCGAGGCGGCGGTCGTGGACGGAGACGCCCCAGCCGGGGCGGTCGATGTCCGCGAGGAAGTACGCCATCTTCGGGTGCGAGATCAGGCTGATCACCGGCGTGCCGCAGCCGAACGGGATCATCGTGGCGTGGCCGCGCATGCCGATGACGAGCTTCGTGCGGGCGAACTCGGCCCGGATCGCGTCGTTGTCGAAGTCGTACATCGGGACCACCGGCAGCGAGATGCCGTGCTCGCGGCGCAGGTCGAACGCGATCCGCTCGTCGTCCAGCGCGTGCGCCACGCACTTGACCTCGGCGTGCTCGCCGATCGTGCGCACGGCCTCGGCCATCTGCGCGAGGAAGTAGCCGTAGTCGTGGCCGAAGCGCAGCCCGGCCCGGTCGTACGCGGCGTTGATCAGCACCGTGTCGTCCCGGCGCGCGGGGTCGCTCCAGCCCTCCACCAGCTGCCGCGTCACGGTCGTGGGACACGGCTGGTAGCGGACCTTGTCGCGCAGGTCCACGGGCAGCAGGTCGCGCACCTTCTCGATGGAGCCGTGGTTGCGCAGCCCGAAGAACGAGGAGCGCTCCACGAGCTTCGTCAGCGAGGTGCGGAACCGCTCGAAGCCGTAGGACTGGCCGTCGAACGCGTTGAAGCCGACCGCGTGGACGACGACGGGCACGTCGATGCGGTCCATCACGTCGTCCGTCACGTTCCACTGCCAGCCGCTGTTGCCGTTCGGCGCGGTGTCCGGGATGAACAGCCCGCCGCCGCCGATGACCAGGCCCCGCCGCTCGTTGACCCGGGCGAGCGCGGCCTCGTCGAACAGCCGGTGCGCGTGCACCGAGTGCCAGCGGCGCGGCCCGGTGTCGCGGCCGAAGGTCAGGCGTACGGACTCGGGCAGCAGCTTGTCGCCCGCGTTGCCCTGCTGCGGCATGTAGAAGGCGACGTGCGCGAGTTGCTCGTCGGCGGGGCCCTCCTGCTGCGGCGGGCGCGGCATGGTCCGCTCGCGCAGCAGCCGGCTCGCGCGGTGGGTCGGGTCGACCGCGAGGCCGTCCGTCGCGTACGCGTGGGCCGAGGTGTCGTCGTTGTTGACCCATGCCATCTGGGCGAGCCGGCCGAAGGCGGTCGCCGCGCGGGTCGGCACCGACGTGCCCAGCAGCAGGTGCGCCTCCGCCTCCTTGTAGCGCGACAGGCTCATGAGGGCGCGCCCGTAGACCTCGTGCGGGAAGGCCTCCGCCACGGGGATGTCCACCGAGCCGAGCGCGGCCGCGGCCTGCGGGTACTCGCCGGCGTCCAGGTGCGCCTGCGCGAGGCGCCGTGCGCCGTCGAGGCTGCGGGTGCGCGCGACGTGCGGCGTCCCGAGGTGCACGACGAGGTCGTGGTGGAGCGTCCTTTGCAGGTTCATGTACTGGCTGCGGAACTCCTCGTCCGACAGCTCGTACGAGCGCCAGCGTTCCTCGGCCTTCGCGTAGCCGGCCTCGCCGCCCTGCCAGGGCTTGTGGCGGCCGGTGAAGTGCAGGATCGCCGTGCCGTCGGGGACCGGCAGGTCGCCCGACAGGCGACGCTTGACGAAGTTGAACCGGGAGTCGAGCCGGACGAAGCCGCCGTCCAGGACCGCGTTGAGGATGCCCTGGTCGTGCTTGTCGAGTTCGTAGTCGCCGCTGCGGCCGGTCGCGTCGATTCGCGCGCAGAACTCGTCGGTCAGGTACTCGCGCTGGATGACCAGCAGCCCGCTGTTCAGCTTGTGCTGCCCGTAGAAGAACTGCGGCACGGCCGCGAGCCCCTCGCGCAGCCGCAGCAGCTCGTCGAGTTCGCCGAGGACCACCATGTCGGTGTCGAGCGTGATGATCGTGTCGTAGTCGCGGACCCGGAACACGTCGAGGATGAAGTACGCCTTGCGGACCAGGTAGTTGTGCTGGTCGCCCTTGGCGTACGAGTCGTAGTGGTCGGCGTCGACGCGTATCAGCCTGATCCGCGGGTGCAGCGCGCGTATGCGGGCTATGGAGGCGGGGCGCAGGTCTTCGTGCAGGACGAGGAAGTCCTCGCAGACGGACGGGTTCGACAGGGCGAGGCTGCGCAGCAGCGCGAGGAAGCCGGGCAGGTAGTTCTCGTCCACGAAGCTGGCGAACGCGATCCTGCGCTTGCCCGTCAGGCTCGCGGCGGACAGCGGGGCGCCGGCGGACGGCGCGGCGGGGGAGGCGGCGGCGAAGGCGCGCGCGGCGGTGGTCATCGCAGGGAAATCCTTGTCTCGGTCACGCTGGTGGCGCGCTCCATCACCCACGTCTTCTCGCCCCGGTACTCGTGCACCGAGGTGATGGGCTGGCGCATGGCTTCCTGGACGCGGTAGGCGCCGCTCTCGTAGAAGTCGAAGCCGAAGAGGTCGAGCCGCGGGCTGACGTCGAGGAAGTCGAGCAGCCACAGCATGTTGAAGCCGGTCGTGGGGATGGACGGCCACGCGTCCGCGCCGACGCGGCCGATGTTGCGCAGCGGCCAGCGCAGCGAGTCGTCCCCGAGGTGGCGCTGCGCGCCGGGCACGAGGCGGTTGCGCAGCGAGTACATCCAGTCGCTCGCGATGCCCCCGAACACGAGCCTCGTGGTGACGTGCTTGTCCCAGTTGAAGCTGTGCTTGTGGATGGAGGCGTGGATGTCGGTGCGGGCGCCCGTGGCCGGGGCGTCGATGCGGTACGAGTTGAACCGCACGACCAGGTCGTACGAGTCGATCTCCGCGCCCAGCGAACTTTTGCCGACGCTCTGGGAGTTGGCGACCAGGCAGATCGACTTGCCGGTTATCTGGTTGCGGAACTCGCCCAGGCTCAGCCAGGCGGTGCCGCCGAACGTGGGGTCCTCGACCGGCCCGCGCATCCGGTTGCGGCGCAGGTCCGCGTAGAGGCCGATGAGCTCGCGCAGTGCCGCGGCCCCGTTGTCCTCGTGGCGCATGCGCAGCTCGATGTAGTCGCCGAGCGCCTGCTGGAAGTCCTCGGCGGGGCCCGCCGCCCGGTCCATGGCGAGCAGCGCGCCGACGAGCAGGGGCTCGGCGCCCCGCCAGTCGCCCGCGTCGCACCGGGCGAGCCCCTCGGCCCAGGTGTCGGTGGCGGGGGCCGCCGCGTGCACGGCGGCGGCCGGGCACGCGCGCTCCAGCAGGCGCACGGCCTCGGCCTGCCGCTGCCCGGTGATCACCAGCCCGGCCACCTTGGAGGCGATGCCGAAACCGTCCTCGGAGGTGCGGTCCAGGTAGTTCCGGTACGCGGCGACCGACGCCGCCTCCTCGCCCGCGGTCTCCAGCGCCCGGGCCCGCAGCCGCCAGCCGGCGCGCGACCCCTTGCGCTGGGTGAGGATCGCGGCGGAGATCAGCAGGGCCAGCCGCCGCTCGTCGTCGTAGGGGCACTCCAGCGCTTTGCTGCCCGCGTCGAGCAGCGCGTCCAGCAGCTCGCCCGACAGCGCGGGCCCGGGCCCGGCAGCCGTCCTGCCGGCGCGGCGGAAGAGGCCGCCGGTGGCGCCCGCGCTC
>NZ_JAKGCV010000320.1 GCF_021556455.1 Streptomyces fuscigenes
GGCGACCGTGCCGCCCGCCGCCGCGGCCGGTGCCGAACGCGTGCGGCCCTGGTGGGAGACCGACGACGGCGAGGTCGGCCAGCGGATGCGCCGGCACCGCTGACACCGCCCGGGGCGCCCCGGTCCGGTCGGCCGGGACCACCTCTTCCCCCCCCGGACCCCGCGCGCTGCCCTCGGCCCGGGCCGTTCCGTGGGGCCAGGGGCCCCGCGCCCGGCCAGAGGCGTGGGCTACGGTCGGTGCCGTGATCGTCGTCGCCGGTGAATCCCTGATCGATCTGGTCCCCGCCGAGCGCGCGGACGGGGTCCTCGCGCCGCTGGCGCCCCGGCGCGGCGGTGGCCCGTACAACACGGCCGTCGCCCTCGGGCGGCTCGGAGAGCGTGCCGCGTTCTGCTCGCGCGTCTCGACCGACGCGTTCGGCGAGGCTCTCGTCGAGGGCCTGCGCGAGGCGGACGTCGACGTGACGCTCGTCCAGCGCGGGCCCGAGCCCACCACGCTCGCGGTCGCGACGCTCGGCGAGGACGGCTCCGCCGGCTTCGGGTTCTACGCGGAGGGCAGCGCCGACCGCCTCTTCGCCCTGCCCGCGGCGCTGCCGTCCCGCGTTCGGGCGATCGCGTTCGGTACGTGTTCGCTCGTCCTCGAACCGGGGGCCACCGCCTACGAGGCGCTGCTGCGCCGCGAGGCGGACCGGGGCGTGTTCACCCTCCTCGACCCGAACATCCGGCCGGGCCTCGTGCCGGACCCGGCCGCCTACCGGGCCCGTTTCGCGTCGTGGCTGCGCTCGGTGACGCTGCTCAAGCTCTCGGAACAGGACGCGGAGTGGCTGGAGGGCACACCCGAGGGCTGGCTCGGCAGCGGACCGGCGGCCGTCGTGCTCACCCGGGGCGGCGGCGGGCTGAGCGTGTTCACGGCGGGCGGCGGACCGGTCTCCGTGCCCGCGGCGCCCGTCGAGGTCGTGGACACCATCGGCGCCGGCGACACCGTCAACGCGGCCCTGCTGCACGGCCTCGCCGCCCGGGACGCCCTCACCCCGGCCCGCCTCGGGGGCCTCGGCGAGGACGGCTGGCGCGAGGTCCTGACGTTCGCGGCCCGCGCGTCCGCGGTGACCTGCTCGCGGCCCGGCGCCGACCCCCCGTACGCCTCGGAGCTGCCCCCGGCCTGACGCCGGCCCTCGGGGGTTCGCCGGACCGTGCCGCGGGCGCCCGGCCTCCGCGGTCGGACCGGGACGCGTGCGGAGCCCGGGACCTTGAGCCGAGTCCCGGTCCCGGCTCCCGGGCCCGGGCCCGGAGCCGACTCCCGACTCCCGACTCCCGGGTCCCGGGTCCCGGTCAAGGCCGCGGGGCCGGGGCGCCGTCAGCCGTCGAGGAAAGCAGTGAGCGCCGACGCGAAGCCCGCCGGGTCCTCCGCCCACGGCATGTGCCCCGCCTCCGGCAGCACGGCCCTCGTGACGTGCGGCAGCGCGCGTTCCAGGGAGTCGACGGCCGAGCGGGGCCGGATGTCGCGGGCGCCGTCGAGGATGAGGACCGGTACGGCGAGGGCCGCGCACCGCTCCCGCAGGCAGCCGCCGGCGACGAGCTGCCGCATCTCGCGGCCGAGCGCCCGGTTGCACGCCTGATTGACGCCGAACCAGGGCGTCGCCATGGCCTCGGCCGCCGCCAGGGCGTCGGGCCCGAGGAAATCGGCCGACCACTGGAGCACCGCGAGCTCGCGTTCCTCCGCCCGCGTGAGGCCGTCCCCGCGCCTGTCCCGCAGCGCCGTCCAGCGTCCGAGGCGCGGGCCGAGGCGCTCCCGGTGCGCGGCCGCGTACGCGGGGTGCCAGGTGGACTCGTCGTCCACGCCCACCCCGGACACGTACACCAGGGCGCTCACGCGCTCCGGGTGCTCCAGGGCGTGCAGGAGGGCGAGCTGCGCGCCCCACGAATGCCCCACCAGCGCCGTGCGCTCCAGGCCGAACGTGCGCCGCACGGCCTCCAGGTCGGCCACCGACCGGGCCACCGTGTACGGGCCCGTGCGCTGCGAGCGCCCGCAGCCGCGCTGGTCCCAGCGCACGACCGGCCGCGCCCCGAGGAGCGCGGCCGGTTCGCGGAGGGTGTCCCAGATGCCGGGACCGCCGTGGCAGAGGATCACGGGCGCGGCGGGGCCGTCCGTCTCGCGGACGGCCCACAGCCGCGCCCCGTCGTCCGCCACGACGCCGGTGCCGCCGGCGGCACGGCACGGGCCGTCCCCACCGGTGACACCACCGTCGGCGGCGGCGTCCGCGCCCCGGGGGCCGGCACCCCCGGCGTCCTCGGCCCGGGCCCGCGGGCGCCCGCCCCGTTCTTCAGGAGTGTTCGTCATGGCCCGGCATCCTGCCGGGCCCGCGACTCACTTGGCGCGCGGTTTGCGGGCCGCGGCCTTCTTCACGGGTGCCGCCTTCGCGGTCGTCCTCGCCGGGGCCTTCTTCGCCGCCGCCTTGCGCGCCGGCGCCTTCCTGCGCGGCGCCGCCGCCTCGCTGACGCGCTCCGTGTCGAGGATGTCCCGGAGGAACTTGCCGGTGTGGCTCGTGGCCACGCCCGCGACCTGCTCGGGCGTGCCCTCCGCCACGACGAGGCCGCCGCCGTTGCCGCCCTCGGGGCCCATGTCGATCACCCAGTCCGCCGTCTTGATGACGTCCAGGTTGTGCTCGATCACGATCACCGAGTTGCCCTTTTCGACCAGGCCCGACAGCACCGTGATCAGCTTGCTGATGTCCTCGAAGTGCAGGCCCGTCGTGGGCTCGTCCAGCACGTAGACCGTGCTGCCCGTGGACCGCTTCTGCAGCTCGCTGGAGAGCTTCACGCGCTGCGCCTCGCCGCCGGAGAGGGTCGGCGCGGGCTGGCCGAGCCGGACGTAGCCGAGCCCCACCTCGTTGAGCGTCTTGAGGTGCCGCGAGATCGTCGGGACGGCCGCGAAGAAGTCGAGTGCCTCCTCGATCGGCATGTCCAGCACCTCGGCGATGTTCTTGCCCTTGTAGTGGACCTCCAGCGTCTCGCGGTTGTAGCGGGCGCCGTGGCACACCTCGCACGGCACGTACACGTCCGGGAGGAAGTTCATCTCGATCTTGATGGTGCCGTCGCCCGCGCAGTTCTCGCAGCGGCCGCCCTTCACGTTGAACGAGAAGCGTCCCTGGAGGTAGCCGCGGACCTTCGCCTCCGTCGTCTCCGCGAACAGCTTGCGGACGTGGTCGAACACGCCCGTGTACGTGGCGGGATTGGACCGGGGCGTCCGGCCGATCGGGGACTGGTCGACATGCACGACCTTGTCCACCAGGTCGTCGCCGTCGACGCGTGTGTGCCGCCCGGGCACCGACTTGGCGCCGTTGAGCTCGCGGGCCAGGTGCGTGTACAGGATGTCGTTGACCAGCGTCGACTTGCCGGACCCGGACACGCCCGTGACCGCCGTCAGCACGCCCAGCGGGAACGAGACGTCGATGTCGTGGAGGTTGTTCTCCCGGGCCCCGTGCACCGTCAGCCGGCGCGAGGGGTCGACCGGCCGGCGCACGTCGGGCGTCGGGATGGACCGCTTCCCGACCAGGTACTGGCCCGTGAGCGACTCGTCGTTGCTCAGCAGTTCCTTCAACGGCCCGGAGTGCACGACCTTGCCGCCGTGCTCGCCCGCGCCGGGGCCGATGTCGACGACCCAGTCCGCGACCTTGATCGTGTCCTCGTCGTGCTCGACCACGATCAGGGTGTTGCCCATGTCGCGCAGCCTCACGAGGGTCTCGATCAGCCGGTGGTTGTCGCGCTGATGCAGGCCGATGGACGGCTCGTCGAGGACGTAGAGCACACCGACGAGACCCGAACCGATCTGCGTCGCGAGCCGGATGCGCTGCGCCTCGCCGCCGGAGAGCGTGCCCGCCGCGCGGTTGAGGGAGAGGTAGTCGAGGCCGACGTCGACGAGGAACCGCAGCCGCTCGTTGACCTCCTTGAGGACCCGCTCGGCGATCTTCTTGTCGCGCGCGTTCAGCGTGAGCTGCGCCAGGAAGTCCGCGCAGTCGCTGATCGACAGCGCGGACACCTCGGCGATGGACTTCCCCATCACCGTCACCGCGAGCACGATCGGCTTGAGGCGCGTGCCCTCGCAGGTCGGGCACGGCACCTCGCGCATGTAGCCCTCGAAGCGCTCCCTGCTGGAGTCGCTCTCGGCCTCCTGGTGGCGCCGCTTGACGTAGGAGACCGCGCCTTCGAAGGACGGCGTCACGTAGGCGCGCTCGCGCCCGTAGCGGTTGCGGTAGCGGACCTCGACCTGCGTCTTGTGCCCGTACAGCAGGGCCTTCTTCGCGCGCTGCGGCAGCCCCGCCCACGGGATGTCCGTGCGGAAGCCGAGCGCGTCGGCCAGCCCGCCCACCATGCGGCCGAAGTACTCGCGGGTGTGGCCGTGCGACCACGGGTGGATGGCTCCCTCGTCCAGCGACTTCTCCTCGTCGGGGACGATCAGCTCCGCGTCCACCTCCATCCGCGTGCCGATGCCGGTGCACTCGGGGCAGGCGCCGAACGGCGAGTTGAACGAGAACGAGCGCGGCTCCAGCTCCTCGAACGACAGGTCGTCGTACGGGCAGTACAGGTGCTCCGAGTACATCCGCTCGCGCTCGGGGTCGTCCTCGGGGAGGTCGACGAAGTCCAGCACGACCATGCCGCCCGAGAGCCCGAGCGCGGTCTCCACCGAGTCCGTGAGCCGGCGCTTGGCCGAGTCCTTCACGGTCAGGCGGTCGACGACCACCTCGATCGTGTGCTTCTCCTGCTTCTTGAGCTTCGGCGGGTCGGTCAGCTGGATCGTGGTGCCGTCGACCCGGGCCCGGCTGTAGCCCTTCGTCTGGAGGTCCGAGAACAGGTCGACGAACTCGCCCTTGCGCTCCCGCACCAGCGGCGACAGGACCTGGAACCGGCTGCCCTCCGGCAGTTCGAGCACCTTGTCCACGATGGCCTGCGGCGACTGCCGGGTGATGGGCCGGCCGCAGACGGGGCAGTGCGGCTTGCCGATGCGCGCGAAGAGCAGGCGCAGGTAGTCGTAGACCTCGGTGATCGTGCCGACCGTCGAGCGCGGATTGCGCGAGGTCGACTTCTGGTCGATCGAGACGGCCGGGGACAGGCCCTCGATGAAGTCGACGTCCGGCTTGTCCATCTGGCCGAGGAACTGCCGGGCGTAGGAGGACAGCGACTCCACGTAACGGCGCTGGCCCTCCGCGAAGATCGTGTCGAACGCGAGTGAGGACTTGCCGGATCCGGACAGCCCGGTGAAGACGATGAGCGAGTCCCGGGGCAGGTCCAGCGAGACATTGCGCAGATTGTGCTCGCGAGCGCCACGGACGATGAGACGGTCGGCCACGCCGGTCCGCACCTTTCGTTGGGGGATGCAGGGGCGGAGCCCCCTCAGCGGAATACCGGGGGTCGCCAGAGCGATGGAATGCACTGCGGGGTGTACGGCTGCACCGGCGCATCCGCACGGAGGCGTCGGTCCCGGCATCCGTTGCGGTGGCGCCCGTGCGGGTGTGCGTGTGGTGCGCATACCAGGATGCCTCTTCCGGTGCCTCGTCCGAGCTTATAGCACGGGCATTCGATTTACCGGGGACTTACGACCTCTTCACCCGAACGGGTGGCGTCCCTCACGTCCCCCGTAGGGTGGGCCCCATGACCTACAGCGGAGCGGTGCAGGTCGGCGGGCCTGCCGACGTCCACGAGCTGCCCGACCTGATGATCTCGAAGATCGCCGTCGGCCCCATGAACAACAACGCCTACCTGCTGCGCTGCCGCGCGACCGACGCGCAGCTGCTCGTCGACGCCGCGGCCGAGCCCGGCGCCCTCATCGGCCTGATCGGGGAGGACGGCATCTCCGCCGTCGTCACCACGCACCGCCACGGCGACCACTGGGGGGCGCTCGCCGAGGTCGTGGAGGCCACCGGTGCCCGCACCTACGCCGGGCGCGAGGACGTCGAGGGCATCCCCGTGCCCACCGACGTGCCGGTCGACGACGGCGACACGATCCGCTTCGGCGAGATCACCCTCACCGCGCGCCACCTCGTCGGGCACACCCCCGGCTCGATCGCGCTCGTCTACGACGACCCGCACGGCCACCCGCACCTGTTCACCGGCGACTGCCTCTTCCCCGGCGGCGTCGGCAACACCCACCAGGATCCCGAGGCCTTCGCGAGCCTGCTGCACGACGTCGAGACCAAGCTGTTCGCCGCGCTGCCCGACGAGACCTGGGTCTACCCGGGCCACGGGGACGACACCACGCTCGGCGACGAGCGGCCCCACCTGCCCGAGTGGCGCGAGCGCGGCTGGTAGGCGCGGGGGCGCAGGCGCCCCGCGGGTACGCCCGCGGGCGCCCGCCGGTCCGCCGCCTGCGGCCGGTGCGGG
>NZ_JAKGCV010000321.1 GCF_021556455.1 Streptomyces fuscigenes
CGGCCGGCGGCTGTGCCGGGCCGGGGGCGGACTCCGCGGCCGCGGGCGGCGTGGCACGGGCCGCGGCCGCCGGGGAGTCCGGGGAGTCCGGGGAGTCCGGGGAGTCCGGGGGCCGTGGCGCGCGGCTGCCCGGGTCTCCGCCGAGCCCCCTGGCGTCCTCGTACGCCCGCTCCTGGTTCTCGTACGTCCCCCGGCCCTCGTAGGTCCGTCCGCCCTCGCGCGCGGCCGGGTCCTCGTCGGCCGGGGCCTCGTCGAAGGCGCGGGCCCTGTCGTACGCCTGGCGGCGTGCCCGGTCGCGGCGTGCCGCGCGTACGGCACGCCAGCGGGTCACCGTGCCCAGCACGAAGACCGTCAGGACGGTCAGCACCATCAGCTGGCTGATGAGCAGGCCCCAGAACAGGCCGTAGCCGGAGAGCTGGCGGGGCGGGGTGGCGGGCCAGGCGCCCGGCAGGTCGTGCGGGTGCGTGACGAGGGACCGTATGGCCGTCGGCGTACGGGTGAAGGCGAGGCCGTCCGGCCAGGCGCCGTGGGTGAACAGGGCGCCGAGGCCCGTCGCCGTCCACACGAGGACGGCGAGGCCCAGCAGGAACGCGATCAGGCCGAGCAGCAGGCCGTCGGGGATGCCGCCCTGGCGGCCGCCCGCGCCGCCGGGGCGGCCCGGGGCACGGGGGTCGCGGTCGTCGTCGCGGGGCACGGCGTCAGGCCACCGTCGACTCGGAGGACTCGTTCAGCCGGCGCTGGTGCTCCAGGTAGGCGGCGCGCTGCTCGGTCTCCCACTCGGCAGCCCGGATGTCGTCGGGCAGTCCCCCGGACAGGGAGTCGTCGTCCTCCCCGGCGCCGTGGTGCGCGGACGCCTCCGTCATGGCGCGGTCGGTGAAGACAAGGGGGCGTTCGGCCTCGGTGACGAGGTGTTTGACGACCTGCACGTTCCCGTTGACGTCCCACACGGCGATGCCGGGGGTCAGCGTGGGGATGATCTCGACGGCCCAGCGGGGCAGGCCGAGGACCCGGCCCGTGGCACGTGCCTCGTCGGCCTTCTGGGCGTAGATCGTGCGGGTGGAGGCCATCTTGAGGATGGCTGCGGCTTCCTTCGCCGCGGCGCCGTCGACGACGTCGGAGAGGTGGTGCACGACGGCGACGAACGACAGGCCGAGGCGGCGGCCGAACTTCAGCAGGCGCTGGAAGAGCTGCGCGACGAAGGGGCTGTTGATGATGTGCCAGGCCTCTTCGACGAGGAAGATGCGCTTCTTGCGGTCCGGCCTGATCCAGGTGTGCTCCAGCCAGACGCCGACGATCGCCATGAGGATGGGCATGGCGATGGAGTTGCGGTCGATGTGGGAGAGGTCGAAGACGATGAGCGGGGAGTCGAGGTCGATGCCGATGCTGGTCGGGCCGTCGAACATGCCGCGCAGGTCGCCGTCGACGAGGCGGTCGAGGACGAGCGCCACGTCGAGGCCCCAGGCGCGCACGTCGTCTATGTCGACGTTCATGGCCTCGGCGGACTCGGGCTTCGGGTGGCGCAGCTGCTCCACGATGTCGGTGAGGACCGGCTGGCGCTCGGTGATGGTCTCGTTGACGTAGGCGTGGGCGACCTTCAGGGCGAAGCCGGAGCGCTCGTCGAGGCCGTGGCCCATCGCCACCTCGATGATGGTGCGCAGCAGCGCCAGCTGGCCGGTGGTGGTGATGGCCGGGTCGAGCGGGTTGAGGCGGATGCCGTCGTCGAGTGCGGCCATGGCGTCGAGCCGGATGGGGGTTATCCCCAGCTGCTGGGCGATCAGGTTCCACTCGCCGGCGCCGTCCTCGCCCTGCGCGTCGAGGACGACGACCTGCCGGTCGCGGAAGCGCAGCTGGCGCAGGACGTACGTCTTCTCCAGCGCGGACTTGCCGTTGCCGGACTCGCCGAGGACGAGCCAGTGCGGGGCGGGCAGCTGCTGGCCGTAGAGCTGGAAGGGGTCGTAGATGTAGCCCTTGCCGCTGTAGACCTCGCGGCCGATGATGACGCCGCTGTCGCCGAGGCCCGGCGCCGCCGTGGGCAGGTAGACGGCCTGGGCCTGGCCCGTGGAGGTGCGGACCGGCAGCCGGGTGGTCTCCACAGCCCCGAACAGGAAGCTGGTGAACGCGTCCGTGACGGCGGACAGCGGATCTTTCATCGCGGACTCCTTTCGGCTCGGCGGTACTCGTGGTGGTCCCCGGACGGCGCGGCCGTCACCGGCGGATGCCGGTGGCGAACGGCAGGGTGTTGACGAACGCGCGGTGGTGCTCGCGGTCGCACCACTCGAGCTTGAGATACGACTTGCCGGCCGAGGCCCGGATCGTCCGCTTGTCCCGGGCGAGGGCCTCGGGCGATCGGGAGGACACCGTGATGTACCCGACGAGGTTGACGCCCGCAGCACCGCTGGCGAGGTCTTCACCCCGCTGGTCGAGCCTGCCGTGGGCGGCGATGTCGCGCGGGTCGACCGTGCGGTTCATCTTCGCGGCGCGGCTGGCCTCGGCCTCGTCGTTGGTCTTCTCGGTGAGCATCCGCTCGATGGCGATCTCGGTGGGCTCCAGGTCCATGGTGACGGCGACCGTGCGGATCACGTCGGGGGTGTGGACGAGGAGGGGCGCGAGGAAGTTGACGCCGACGGGAGTCATCGGCCATTCCTTGATCCACGCGGTGGCGTGGCACCAGGGCGGGCGGGTGGTGGACTCCCGCGTCTTCGCCTTGAGATAGGTGGGTTCGACGGCGTCGAGCTCGGCCGGCCAGGCGTTTCGTTTCGTCATGGCCTGGATGTGGTCGATCGCGTGGTCCGGGTCGTACATGGAGTGCACGAGGGACGCGAGGCGGGCCTGGCCGAGGGGCTGGCGGACCCGGATGTCCGCCTCGGCGAGGCGGGCGCAGATGTCGGTGAGCTCGCGGGCCATGACGACGGCGAGGCCGGCGTCGCGGTCGAGGCGCTGCCGGCCGGGGCCCGCGGTGCTGCGGGCGGCGCGTGCCATGGTCTGGGCCTCGGCGGCCAGCTCGCGGTTGAAGTGCATGCAGGCCACGAGGTAGGCGCGGTGCTGCTCGCTGGAGGTCGAGACCATGGACTGGAGCTGGTCGTAGGAGTCCTGCAGCCAGGCGGGGGCGGTGCCGTCGCCGCGCTGCGCGACGTCCTTGGCGTGGGCGTCGGGGTCGGCGGGCAGCGTGCGGGCGAGCATCTGCAGGCGGGTCACGAAGCCGTCGCCGTTGGCGACGTGCTTGAGGAGCGTGCCGAACCGGTCGACGAGGGCCTCCTGGTCCTCGCTGTCGCGCAGGCCGACGCCGGGGCCCTCGATCTCGATCGCGGCGGTGACCGTGCGGCGGTCGGCGTGCAGCAGTACGGCGATCTCGTCGGGTCCGAACGGCGCGGCGAGCCAGTTCATGGTGCCGATGCCGGGCGGCGGGCCGACCTCCACCTCGCGGCCGTCGAGGGCCGTGCCGGCCTCCATGGCCGAGGAGCGGTAGGCGGTGCCGCGCCGCAGGATGCGCTTGTAGCTCCGGTTGATCTCGAACCACTTGTAGAACGTGCGGTGCTTGTACGGCACGTACACCACGGCCAGCGCCAGCATGGGGAAGCCCATGAGGAACACGATCCGCAGGGACAGGACGGGCACGATGAGCCCGCTCATCATGCCGAGGAAGGCTCCCGCGATGATCAGGGCGATCTCGCCGGTCTCCCGGTTCTTGCCGACGATCGCGTTCGGCCGGGCCCGGCCGATGAGATACGTGCGGCGGGGCGCGATGGGGTGGGACTGGGTCGTCAACGCCCTCTACCTCCTGCTGTTGGTGCCTGAACCGCCCGTGCCGCCGCCGTTGGGGCGGGAGCCGTGCGGGGTGCCGCTGGTCGGGCTGGAGCGGGGCGGGGGTGCGGCGGAGGGGACATGTCCGCCGCCGGCCCCGCCCCCGGACTGGGAGGGGCGCGAACTGTGCGCGGCGACGCCGCCGCTGACCGGGTTCGCGGGGCGGGCGCCCCCGCCCCCGCCGCCGCCCTCGCCGCCCTGCTGGGGGGCGCGGGTCGAGTGCGTCTTGATGCCCTGCGCGACGAGGTTGGCGGGCGAGGAGAGCACGGCGGCCGCCTGGGAGCCGTCGGTGGCCTGCTTGCGGCCCGCTCGGGAGGACGAGATCTCGTCGCCGAAGCCGGGCACAAAGCGGTAGATCATGGCGGACGCGAAGATCGCGAGCAGGATGATGGCGAGGCCGGAGACCACGGCGGAGAACGCGTCGGGCCCGTTGTCTCCGGACAGGGCGCCCGCGAGGCTGAGCACGACCACGATCACGGGTTTCACCATGATCACGGCGATCATGATGCCGGCCCAGCGGCGGACGTGGCCCCACATGTTCTTGTCGACGAGGCCCGCGTAGACGACCGTGCCGAGCAGGGCGCCCACGTACAGCAGGGCGGCCCTGATGACGAGTTCGAGCCACAGGACGCCCGCGGCGAGGATCGACACCAGGGAGACGACGATCAGCATGATGGGGCCGCCGCCGATGTCGTTGCCCTTCTTCAGGGCGTCGGAGAAGCCGCCGAAGAACACGTCGGTCTGGCCGCCCGTGCTCTTCGAGATGACGTCCGTGACGCTGTCGACGGCCGAGACGACCGTGTAGAGGATCAGCGGGGTGAAGGCGGAGGCGAGGACGGTCAGCCAGAGGAAGCCGACGGCCTCGGAGATCGCGGTGGTCAGCGGCACGCCCCGCACGGCGCGCTTGGCGACGGCGAGCAGCCACAGGACGAGCGTGAGGATGGTGGACGCGGCGAAGACGACGGCGTACTGCCGCAGGAACGAGGCGTTCGTGAAGTCGACGTTGGCGGTCTCCTTCACGGCGCTGGACAGCTTGCCGATGGTCCACGCGGCGGCCTCGGCGCAGCCTCGGCCGAGGGAGGAGAGGGGGTCGAGGGCGTCGGCGCCGGGGAGGGTCGAGTTGGGGCTGCTGCCACCGGACTTGCAGTAGTCCCGTGCGAGCCCCTTCTGTGCCTCGCAGTCGACGGTGGCGCTCGGGGAGGGCGCGGCTGCCGCCCGCGTGGCCAGCAGGACCGCGGAGGCCTGCAGGCCCGCGAGCACACCGGCGATCGACACGGCCCGGGCGCGGGGCCGGGAGCGGTCTTGAGAGCTACCTCGCATAGGTGAAGCCTCCGAACTGCTCGACGGCCTGGGTGATCTGATCGGCTGTGGAGGCCGCGTCGTCGCCGGGTACCGGTGCGGGGCCGTCCTTCTCCGTGTCGGAGACGATCTTCCAGTCGTTGTTGGTCCACTGCAGCTGGAAGGTGCTGGTCTTCCACGTCGTGGTGACCGGGTTCGTCGAGTCGCTGCCGGCCATGCCGATGAGGCCCGTGTACCAGACGCTGATCTTGGCGGCGCCCTGGCTGTAGCCGAGGACCTTCGTGCCGACGGGGATGGTGCGCGAGACGAAGGTGCTGCCCTGGGGGGCGTCGCCGGAGGCGTCGAGGCCCAGCTTCGACAGGAAGTCCGCCGAGTAGGCCGCGTCGAGGCTGGTCGTCAGCTTGGCCGCGGCGGCCGGGGTGTAGATCGTGTCGAGGATCGCGTGGCGCCGGTCCATGTGGAACATGCCCTCGGAGCCCAGGGCGACGGCGTAGTTGGCGGCGGCGCTCGCCGCGCCCTGCTGGTCCTCGGCGTAGCCGCCGGGGATGGAGGTGTCGGGGCCCGCGGCGCGGCCCTTGACGGGCTTGACGTTGCTCGGCGCGGTGGGGTCGGCGGCGGCGCCCTTGCCGGGGGAGCGGTCGTTGCCGTCGGACGCGGTGCCGTGGCTGCCGCCGCCGCGGTTCGCGAACGCGATCGCCGCGATGAGCAGGACCACGACGCCGACGACCGTGACGAGGGACCGGGACGTGCGGGCGGGGCGGCGGCCGCCCCCGTAGCCGTCGCCCTCGCTGCCGGGCAGCCGGGTGCGCGTGTGCCCGGGGTCGCCGCTGTAGTCGTGCTCGTCACCGAAGCTCATTGCCAGTCCCCTTCACCGTGCGCGCCGGCGCGCACGCCACGTACGACGGTAGTCCTGCCGACCGTCGGCCGGGGGCTCCGTGGTGACCTGGCGTCAGGCCCGCCCTGGCGGCGCGGTGCGCGGGGGCAGGGGCCTCGGCGGCGCGGGGCCGCGGGCCCCGCGTCCGGGCGCGGGCGCCGTCTCGCCCGCGGGGCTTTCGCGCCGGGGGCGCGGGAGGCGGCGTACGAGGTCGCCCGCGGGGCCTCGTGGACGGGCCGGGGTGCGTGCGCGGTCGGCTGGGGAGCCGGTCGCGGGGGTGCGGCCGGGGGCGGTGGTGGCATCAGCGGGCGGGACATCGAAGGGGCGCATCCTCAGCCGGTGGGCGCGACGGACAGGTGGTGGTGCGGGTGGTGCGGGCCGG
>NZ_JAKGCV010000322.1 GCF_021556455.1 Streptomyces fuscigenes
GTCCGCGGTGTCCGCGTCCGTCACGCCCTCCGCCGTGTCGGCGGCCTCGACGGCGGCGGAACCGTCGGTCGCGAGGCCGCCCCGCGTGCGCCGGCGCTGCCGGGGCGTACGCGTACGGGCCGGACGCTCCTCGGCCGGAGCGGAAGCGGTGGCGGTGGAGCCCCGGCGGCCGCGGCCACCGGTCTCGCCCAGGTCCTCGACCTGCTCGGCCGCGAGCCCGGCCCGCGTGCGCTCGGCGCGCGGCAGGATGCCCTTCGTGCCCTGCGGGATCGACAGCTCTTCGAACAGGTGCGGCGAGGTGGAGTACGTCTCCGGCGGGTTCGGGAAGCCCAGGTTCAGCGCCTTGTCGATGAGCTGCCACCGGGGGATGTCGTCCCAGTCGACGAGGGTGACGGCCGTGCCCGTCGCGCCCGCGCGGCCCGTACGGCCGATGCGGTGCAGGTAGGTCTTCTCGTCCTCGGGGGACTGGTAGTTGATGACGTGCGTCACGCCCTCGACGTCGATGCCGCGGGCCGCGACGTCGGTGCACACCAGCACGTCGACCTTGCCGTTGCGGAACGCGCGCAGCGCCTGCTCGCGCGCGCCCTGGCCCAGGTCGCCGTGCACGGCGCCGGCCGCGAAGCCGCGCTGCATCAGCTGGTCGGCGATGTCGGCCGCGGTGCGCTTGGTGCGACAGAAGATCATCGCGAGCCCGCGTCCCTCGGACTGCAGGATGCGGGCGACCATCTCCGGCTTGTCCATGGAGTGCGCCCGGTAGACGCGCTGCGTGGTCGCGGCGACCGTCGCGCCGGCGTCGTCGGGCGACGTGGCGCTGATGTGCGTCGGCTGCGACATGTAGCGGCGGGCGAGCCCGATGACGGCGCCCGGCATGGTGGCCGAGAACAGCATCGTCTGGCGGCGCGGCGGGAGCAGCTGGATGATCTTCTCGACGTCGGGCAGGAAGCCCAGGTCGAGCATCTCGTCGGCCTCGTCGAGGACCAGCGCGCGCACGTGGGACAGGTCCAGCTTGCGCTGGCCCGCCAGGTCGAGCAGGCGGCCGGGCGTGCCGACGACCACGTCGACGCCCTTCTTGAGGGCCTCGACCTGCGGCTCGTAGGCGCGGCCGCCGTAGATGGCGAGGACGCGCACGTTGCGGACCTTGCCCGCGGTCAGCAGGTCGTTCGTCACCTGCGTGCACAGCTCGCGGGTGGGGACCACGACCAGCGCCTGCGGCGCGCCCGTCAGCTGCTCGGGCGTGGCGCGGCCGGCCTCCACGTCGGCGGGGACGGTCACCCGCTCGAGCAGCGGCAGGCCGAAGCCGAGGGTCTTGCCGGTGCCGGTCTTGGCCTGGCCGATGACGTCGGTGCCCGAGAGGGCGACCGGGAGCGTCATCTCCTGGATGGGAAAGGGACTCGTGATGCCGACGGCTTCGAGGGCCTCGGCCGTCTCGGGAAGGATCCCGAGATCGCGGAACGTCGTAGTCAGGGTGCTGCCTCTTCCGTGAGGTGCGGTGCGAGGCGAACGCTGGGGGTCCTACCGCGCAGCAGGTCCGCGCCCGTGGGGCTCGGCCGGCCGTGGCTTGACCGGAAGTGCGCGGGACCCCTGCCATCGCTCAAGCGCTCGTGCCGCAGGGGGCCCCTCGTGTGCGGGTTCGTGTGCAGCTGTGCGCACGGACCGCGCGCAGAGGGCGGTCGGGTCGGAGCCGATCGGGCCACCGACCGGGCATCCTCAGGGGCCTGTCCAAGAGCGTCCTGGAACGTTGCGCGCCGTGACGGCGCCCGTCGTCCTCGTCAGCCCGTGGAGCAAAGCTGTTCAAACTGTTCAAGCGGTGCAGATGTTCAAACGGTCGAACACTGTGACGGCCCACCGAATACTCGGCAGGCGCATTACCACTGTACCCCGGATCCGCGCACATGTGTCGGCCGAAGTTCACCGGGCGCCCCGGCGGCGGCGCCGGAGGCGGCCTGCGACCCTCCCCGCGCGGACTATTGTGCGGATACGCGGGTTACGACGAGCACACGAATCGAGAGGTTTGCCGTGGCAGACGCAGACACCGAGAACACCGGGATCGCCGGGCAGGACTGGGCCACGGCGTCCTCGCAGCCGCAGTACCACGCGGCTGTGGTGGACCTCCTCGGCGCCCTCGCCTACGGCGAACTCGCTGCCTTCGAGAGGCTCGCCGAGGACGCGAAACTCGCACCGACCCTCGCCGACAAGGCCGCGCTGGCCCGCATGGCGTCCGCGGAGTTCCACCACTTCGAGCAGCTCAAGGGCCGGCTCGCCGACATCGACGTGACGCCCACCGAGGCGATGGAGCCCTTCGCGAAGGCCCTCGACGACTTCCACCGGCAGACCGCCCCGTCGGACTGGCTGGAGGGCCTCGTCAAGGCGTACGTCGGCGACTCCATCGCCAGCGACTTCTACCGCGAGGTCGCCGCCCGCCTCGACACCGACACCCGGGCCCTGGTCCTGGCCGTGCTCGACGACACCGGCCACGGCAACTTCGCCGTGGAGAAGGTGCGCGCGGCGATCGAGGCCGACCCGCGTGTCGGCGGGCGGCTCGCGCTGTGGGCGCGGCGCCTGATGGGCGAGGCGCTCTCGCAGGCCCAGCGGGTGGTGGCCGACCGCGACGCGCTGTCGACGATGCTGGTCGGCGGCGTGGCCGACGGCTTCGACCTCGCCGAGGTGGGCCGGATGTTCTCCCGCATCACCGAGGCGCACACCAAGCGCATGGCCGCCCTGGGCCTCGCCGCCTGAGAGCGGGGGCCCGCGCCGCCCCGGATCCGGTGGAGCGGGCGGGACGCGCGGCCCGGCGCGGCACGTGCGGTGTGGCTGCCTCGGCGGTGCTGAGCGGTGTGCCGGGCCCAGTGGTGCTGTGGGGTGTGCCGGGCCCAGCGGTGCTGTGTGGGGCCGGTCCGCTACGGCACCGCGCGCCGCACCGGCGACGGCGCCGGCCCGGCGGCGGAGGGCCGCAGCAGCAGCGAGATCATGACGGCGGAGACGCCGACCGCGCCGAGCAGCGTCACCAGCACGTGTCCGGGGCCGAGGGCCTCGTGTGTCACATAGGCGCCGAACAGCGCGCCGAGACCACCCATCAGGGCGACGAGCCGTCGGGCCGGCAGGCGGCGCGACAGCAACTGGGCCGCGGCCGTCGACAGGCCGAGGCCGAGCAGGGCAGAACCGAGAATCTCCAGGATCACGGTGATCACCTCGCGGCTTCCGGGCGGCGCCCCGGGCGAGTGGCCGGCGCGTCCAGCCGGTCATTACCCGGCGTGCCCGCACCACAACCCTTCCGTGAGGGGGCACCCCGCGAAGGGGTGAAACGAACGGCGACGGCCCGGCGGGGAACTCCCCGCCGGGCCGTCGCGCGCACAGGAAGCGTGCGCGGGATGACACCGCGTGCCGGACCGGGCCCGGCACGCCCCGGGGAACTCCCCGGGAAGGCTCCGCACTGTGGAGCGTCAGCGAAGCCCCCCGTCCTCCGGGGGGACTTCCCGGACGAGGCCCATGCCTCGTCCGACGCGCCCTAGAGCGGGCCGAAGCCGACCCGCCGGGCCGACGGCTCGCCGATGTCCACGTACGCCAGCCGGTCCGCCGGCACGAGGACCCTGCGGCCCTTCTCGTCCGTGAGGCTGAGCAGCTGCGCCTTGCCGGTCAGCGCGTCCGCCACCGCCCGCTCGACGTCCTCGACGGAGAGCGCGCTCTCCAGAACGATCTCCCGGGGCGCGTGCTGCACGCCGATCTTGACCTCCACGGCTATGTCCCTCCGAACGGTCGGTGCGTTGCGCGGCCAACCGCGCTGTACGCAGCACACACTAGCCCGCGCGGCGGGACCGGAAGGCGCCGCGGGCAACGCCCGCAGCGAACACGGGGCGGGAGGGGATCCGCCGTCCCGCCCTGCCTCAGTGCTGCTCGCCCTGGAGGGGGAAGCCGGCGATGCCCCGCCACGCCAGCGACGTCAGCAGCGACACCGCCTGCTCGCGCGGGACCGGGGAGGCGCTGGAGAGCCAGTAGCGCGCGACGACCTGCGAGACGCCGCCGAGCCCCGTGGCCAGCAGCATCGACTCGTCCCGGGACAGTCCGGTGTCCTCGGCGATCACGTCCGAGATCGCCTCGGCACACTGCATCGCCACCCGGTCAACCCGTTCGCGCACCTCGGACTCGTTCGTGAGGTCCGACTCGAAGACCAGCCGGAACGCGCCGCCCTCGTCCTCGACGTACGCGAAGTACGCGTCCATCGTCGCCTCGACGCGCTTCTTGTTGTCCGTCGTCGACGCGAGCGCCGTGCGCACGGCCTGCAGCAGCGACTCGCAGTGCTGGTCGAGCAGCGCCAGGTAGAGCTCGAGCTTGCCCGGGAAGTGCTGGTAGAGCACCGGCTTGCTGACCCCGGCACGCTCGGCGATGTCGTCCATCGCCGCCGCGTGGTACCCCTGGGCCACGAAGACTTCCTGAGCCGCCCCGAGCAGCTGGTTGCGCCGGGCGTGACGCGGGAGCCGCGTTCCCCGCGGGCGTGCCGCCTCCGTCTGCTCCATGGCTGTCACGCCGCCTCCCAATCGTCGCTGCGCCCTCGGCGCCCGCCCGCGTGGTGCGCGGGCAGCCGGACGCTCCGGCCCCGACTGGCCATCGTACTTTCGGGTAACCCCTGTGTGCGCGGTGAGGCGGCAGAAAATCCCCGGACGGGTCGGGGCGATCGGCCGCCGCCGGGTGCCGGGGCCGGCGGCGGCGCTCAGCGGTAGTCGTCGTCCTCGTCGCCCGCCGACCTGGCCTGTTCCGCGCGGTCGGCCTCGTCCGCCTCGCCGGCCGAGCCGCTTTCCGGCGGCGTGTCCTCGCGGGGCCTGAGGTCGGTGCGCTGCTCGGCGGCGTCGGCCTCCGGCGCCTCGGCGGGCAGCTCGTCGCCGCCTCCGCCGCGGGCCGGTCCTTCCCAGCCCTCGGGCTCTTCGGGGTCCGGGCTGTCTGCGGTGCCTTCCGCGTACCGCTGGTCCGTCGGGTCCGTCGGGTCCGTCGGGTCCGTCGGGTCCGCGGGGTCGGTGGGGAGCGTCATGTCTGCCCTTCCGGTCGGGAGTCCGGCGCGGCGGGCGTCCGCACGCGGCCCTGGGCCGCCGCACGGGCCGCGCCGCGCGTCCTGTCGGTGTGCCTCTCCCTTCCCCGCTGCCCCGCATCCGAGCCTAGAAGTCACGCCACCTGGACGCCACGCGGCCTGTGACCGCCGCCACACGAACCCGGGTGTGACTCTCTCGTAACATTGCGGCATGTCTTCGACCGAGCTGCCGGAAACCGTCGCTGCCGCCGCGGCTCCGCGGGCCGCCCCCGTCCGGGTGGCGGAGGGGGAGGAGCTGAGGCAGGTCGCGCTGCCGGGGCTGAGCCTGTCGGTCAGGGCCCGCCCCGCCGCCCGAACCGGCCTGCCGCCCGCGCTGTACGTCCACGGCCTCGGCGGCTCCTCCCAGAACTGGTCGGCGCTGATGCCGCTGCTCGCCGACGTCGTCGACGGCGAGGCCGTCGACCTGCCCGGCTTCGGCGACTCGCCGCCGCCCGACGACGGCGACTACTCGGTCACCGGCCACGCGCGGGCCGTGATCCGGCTCCTCGACGCGGGCGAGCGGGGCCCCGTCCACCTGTTCGCGAACTCCCTCGGCGGCGCCGTCGCCACCCGGGTCGCCGCGGTCCGCCCCGACCTGGTCCGCACCCTGACGCTGGTGTCGCCGGCCCTGCCCGAGATCCGTGTGCAGCGCAGCGCGGTGCCCACCGGCCTGATGGCCCTGCCCGGGATGACGGCCCTGTTCGCCCGCCTCAGCAAGGACTGGACGGCGGAGGAGCGCACCCGCGGCGTGCTCGCGCTCTGTTACGGGGACCCGGGCTCGGTCGGCGAGGAGGAGCTGGCCGCCGCGGTCGCCGAGACCGAGCGCAGGCTCCAACTCCCTTATTTCTGGGACGCGATGACTCGCTCCGCGCGCGGTATCGTCAACGCGTACACCCTGGGCGGCCAGCACGGACTGTGGCGGCAGGCCGAGCGGGTCCTCGCGCCGACGCTGCTCGTGTACGGCGGCCGTGACCAGCTCGTCTCCCTGCGCATGGCACGCAGGGCGTCCGCGGCCTTCCGCGACTCCCGCCTGCTGACGCTGCCCGACGCGGGCCACGTGGCCATGATGGAGTACCCCCGCGAGGTGGCGGGCGCGGCGAGGGACTTCATCGCCGACAACGACGGGAGCTGATCCGGGCAGTGGGACGACACAGCCGCAGGGGTCCCGCGGGTCCTGGGCCCGACGGCGGGCGGCCCGCCGGTCCGGCCTCCGGGTCCGGCCGGCAGGACGTCCCCGGCGCCGGCCCCGTCCCAGGCGCCCCGGGCCGGGCCCCGGACGTCCCCGGCG
>NZ_JAKGCV010000323.1 GCF_021556455.1 Streptomyces fuscigenes
TCCCCGCCACGGGGCCCGTCGGCGCAGCCCTGACCTGGCAGGCGCAGGACCCGGGCAGCCGGCCGGCGGCGGCCGTCGCCGCGGCCCTGGCCGCCGCGGGACTCGCCGCCTACGCCACCCGGGGCCCGCGCCCCCGCACGTCGGCCGAGGACGTCTGAACCGCCCGGGCACTCGGGGCTCCTAACCCGCCCCGCCCGGGTAGGGATCGGGCTCGACCGGGCGGTTGTTGAGGTCGACGGAGAGGAACACGTCGTTCGCCACCGGGTGGCGCAGCTCCTCCGCGAGCTGTCCGATCAGCCCGGCGGTCCGCGCCAGCAGCGCGAAGCCGCGCAGCAGTCGCAGCGGCAGCCCGAGATCGGCGAGTGCCGCGCCGCACACCCCGGCGCCGTTGAGCGGCAGGGTCCGCCCCAGCACGTCCGGATGGACGCGGCCGATCGCCGCGAACAGCTCCAGGTGCGGGCCGAGAACACCCTCCTCGCGGGCGATCTCCATGAGCCGGGGGGTGCGCGGGTCGCCCCGCTTGTGGACGTGGTGGCCGAGCCCGGGTACGAACCGGCCGCTCGCGCGACGCTCGGCGACCGTGGCGAGCGCCAGCGCGTCCCACTCCTCGTCGCGCGCGGGCAGCGGCCCCTCGTGCGCGTCGAGCACCTCGTGCAGGAAGATCCCCGTGTCCTCGGTCACCCCCAGGAACCGGGAGCCGCCGCCCAGGAGGCCCGCGGCGAGGGCGCCCTGCACGGAGTCGGGGGCCGACAGGTAGGTGAGCCGCGTGACGATGGCGGTGGGGGTGAAGCCGTGGTCGGCCAGGGCGGCAAGGACCGCCTCGAAGACCCGGACCTGCCCCGCGGTGGGGCGCCGCTGCGTGGCCAGCCAGTAGGCGAGTTCGCCGAAGCCGACCTTCCCCATGACGTCGGCCGCGAGGTCGTGGCCGAGAAGCGTGATCGCGTCCGTGGAGGAGGCGCCCAGGGCGGTCGGGTAGCCCGCGGCGCCCACAGCAGCCGCACCAGCCGCACCAGCCGCACCGTTCGCAGCGCTCCCGTCTGTCACACCACTCCCACCGGCTCCGACACCGCCCCCTGCTCCAACCCCGACTCCGCTTCCGGCCCCGTCCCCGACTCCGGCCCCTTCTCCGGCTTCGGCGTCCGGGCCGTCGCCGGGCCTCACGCCTCCTCCCCGGCGGCCGCCCGGCCCCTACGCGCCGGGGACTCGGGGGCGGCCAGCCAGGCCCGCAGCTCGGGCCCGTGCTCGTCCGGTTCGGGTGGCGGCAGCTCGTAGCGCGCCGGGGTGGCCGAGAAGGTGATGGGGTGGCGGGTCGTGGGCAGCGCACGGTCGCCCCGGCCCACCTCGACGACCGGTTCGAGCCCGAAACGCTCGGCCAGCGCGAAGCCCTCGTCCAGCGTGTTGATCGGCCCGCACGGCACCCCGGCGGCGACCAGCAGGTCGAACCACTCGTCCGCGCCGCGCCGGGCCAGCAGCTCGACCAGGACCGGCCGCAGTTCGTCCCGGTGGGCGGTGCGGTCGGCGTTGTGCGCGAAACGCGGGTCGTCGGCCGTCGCGGGGCTGCCCAGGACCTCGCACAGGGCCCGGAACTGGCCGTCGTTCGCGGCGGCGACGATCAGGTCCCGGTCGGCCGTCGGCAGCGGCTCGTACGGGCAGACGCTCGGGTGCGCGTTGCCCATGCGGTACGGGACGACGCCGCCGGCGACGTACGCCGACGAGTGGTTGACCAGCCCGGTCAGCGCCGACGAGAGCAGGTTGACCTCGACGTGCTGACCCCGGCCGGTCGCGTCGCGGTGCCGCAGCGCGGCGAGGATGCCGATGACGGCATGGTTTCCGGCCATCACGTCGAAGACGGAGATGCCCGCGCGGTACGGGGGCCCGTCCGGCTCGCCGGTCAGGCTCATCAGCCCGGACACGGCCTGCACCATCAGGTCGTAGCCGGGCACGTGCGCCCCGGCTCCGGAGCCGAAGCCGCTGATGGAGGCGTAGACGACGCCGGGGTTACCGGCGGCGACCGACGCGTGGTCGAGCCCGAACCGGGCCATGCCGCCGGGCTTGAGGTTCTCGATCACCACGTCCGCGCGGCAGGCGAGTTCGCGGGCCGCGGCGAGGTCGCCCTCGTCTCGCAGGTCGAGGGCGAGGGACCGCTTGCCGCGGTTGACGCCGAGGTAGTACGTGGAGACGCCGTCGCGCACGGGCGGCTTCCAGGTCCGCGTCTCGTCGCCGGCCGGGCTCTCGACCTTGACGACGGCGGCCCCCATGTCGGCGAGCAGCATGGTGGCGTACGGGCCCGCGAGGACCCGGGAGAAGTCGGCGACGAGGATCCCCGTCAGGGGAGGGTCGTCGTGCGGGTCGTCGTGTGCCGGTGTGTCCGCACCGCGTTCTGCCATCTCGGCCCATCCTCCGGTCCGTTCGGCGGACGGTCGCCCGCAGGGCCGATACGACACCGCGTCGGGGGTTCGCGCAACGGTGCGGGGAGCGGGATCCCCCGTTCGGTCCGGCCGGTCCGATTGGCGAACCGCCAATCGCCGGGCGCCGCAGGCGCCCGCGGACGCCCGTGGGGCCCTGGCAACGCCGAACGGCCGGACCGCTGGATGCGGTCCGGCCGTTCACCTGTACCGGAGTGCCGGCCTGCGCGAGTCCCCGTCAGGACCGGGCGCCGTCAGGGCGCCCGGGTCCGAGCCGGGGCACAGAGCGGATCAGGCCTGGGTGCGGTTGCGGCGGCGGGTGAAGACCACGGCGCCGGCGCCGATGACGACGAGCGCGGCACCCGCGGCGACGAAGGTGGTCGTCTGCGAGCTGTTGCTGCCGGTCTCGGCCAGGGTGGGCGTGCTCGACACGGGCTGGGCGACCGGCGTGCCGGACGGCGCGGCAGTGTCGGCGACGGCCGGGGCGCTGCTGCTGGGCGAGGAGGAGGGGGTCGCGGGCGGGGTGGTGTCGCCACCGGCCGGCGGAGTGGTCTCGCCACCACCGGCGGGAGGCGTGGTCTCGCCGCCACCGGCCGGCGGAGTGGTCTCGCCACCACCGGCGGGAGGCGTGGTCTCGCCGCCACCGGCCGGCGGAGTGGTCTCGCCGCCACCGGCGGGAGGCGTGGTCTCGCCACCGCCCTTGTCGCAGTCCTCGAACGCGCCGTTCCAGTGCGCGATCAGGTCGGTCGGGGTGTACGAGTCCGGGAAGTGCGGCAGGGCGCCGCTCTTGCCGTCGTAGACCGTGTTGTTGCCGTACATGTCGATCTGGCCGAAGCAGGTCGACTTGTCGATGCCCTTGACCTGGAGGGTCGCGTGGTCGTTGTCCTTGGACAGCGTGGCCTGGTCGACGCCGAGGAAGACCTGGGTGCCCGACGTGTCCCAGGTGGGGCCGTCGGTCTTGTACGCGGCGAGCGAGACGGGGTACGCGCAGCCCTTGGTGACCTTGCCCTCAAGCTTCACCTGGATGCTGCTGGGGGCCGTGTTGATCACGTCGTTGCGCGTCCAGCTGTTCCCACCGTCGGTGGAGAACTTCAGCTGCACGGCGGAGCAGTGGCCCTGGCCACCGCCCTTTCCGTGGGCGGAAGCGGTACCCACACCGGCGAGGCTGACCGCCAGGGCCATGGAACCCACACCGGCGGCACCTATCAGACGTCTGGCAAATGAACTCTGCACTTCGGTACTCCTGGATACATGGCGGTGACCGGTTCCGAGCAGTGCTCACGTGCCCAGCACGCCGCGCCGCGGGCTCTGTCGCGTGCCCGGGTCGACGAGGAGCTGCCGCCGCCGAGGTAGTTGGTGCCCGTGCCTGATGGCCGGGGAACCGAGTATGCCGCAACGACACGGACGTGACACAAGTGGCCCGGGGAAAACACACCATGACTATGTGTTGTTGAAGCAAAGCTGTGACAGAGGGGATGGCGCATTCTCGGCATACGTCGCACATGGGGCGTGACACCGACTGTGGTCTGCACAAACGGAATTGGAACCTCCCACGACAGGACGCCTCCGCAGGCCCCTTCCGGGCCCCGAAACGGGCCGCGCGCGCCGTACGCATCGCGGCGCCGGGGCGCCCACGAGTCCGTTCGAGAGCGCCACCCGCCGGGAGTCCGCCGCCCCGGCACCCGGGCCCCGGGTGCCGGGCGCCGCACGGACGGCCGGTCGACCCAACCAGCCTCCGGACCCGGCGGTTTCCAGCCACGGGCCCTCAGCCGCCACCGGCCGCGACGCCCCGGCGCGCGACGAGGTCACGGCCGCCGCGCCGGCCCGGCCGCGCCGGCGGCACCGTCTCCGGCCCCCCGAGACGGGCCTCCCGTACAGGCCAGGGGGCACCCGCGGACTCCGGCGTACGCCCCCGCCTTCAGCACCGCCACCCCGTCCCCGCCCACGAATCCGCCACAGCTCCCCCACACGACATGCCAGGCCCACCGAACACGGCGGCACCCACCGGGACATCGACATGACGACAGAGCAACCACACCGCGCGATGCCACCGCGCCACCCGGAGATCCACACCGCGCGCGCCTCGCGGCCGACGCCCGGAGATCCACACCACGGGCCGCCGCGACCGACACCCCGGCGGCGCCAACCCCCGGGTCTCCGATCCCCGGCCGACGATCCCCGATCCCAACCCCCGACCCGCAACCCCCGAAGCCCGACGCCGAACCCCCGGCCGCCGGCCGGCTCCCGGCAGCGGCCCAGGCGCCCCCGCCGCCCCTCAACTCCCGGATGTCTCGCCGCACTTGATCCTTTGGTGGAAACCGTTGACCGGCCCGGGGCCCTCGGCATATAAACAGTCGCCCGCTGAGAGCGCTCTCTTGACGGCTCCCGGCGTGGTTCGGGCTCCAACCCCCCACTCACCCCCCTCCGAGGAGACAGCCATGTCGAGCAGCACCGGCGCACGCGTGCACCGGCAACCCCTCAGGCACCCCTCCAGACCCGTCGTGCTCACCGTCCTGGCCGCCCTCGTCGCGGCCTGCCTCCTGTCACTCACCCAGGCGCCCGCCCGCGCCGCGGACTCCCTGCTGTCGCAGGGCAGGACGGCCACGGCCTCCTCCACGGAAGCACCCGGCACCCCCGCGTCGGCGGCCGTCGACGGAGACACCGGCAGCCGCTGGTCGAGCGGCTTCTCCGACCCGCAGTGGCTCCAGGTCGACCTCGGCTCCACCGCGTCGATCCACCAGGTGGTGCTCAACTGGGAGGCCGCGTACGCCACCGCCTTCCAGATCCAGACGTCCACCGACGGCACGAACTGGACGACGGTCTACTCGACCGCCTCCGGCACGGGCGGCGTCCAGACCCTCTCCGTGAACGGCTCCGGCCGCTACGTCCGCATGTACGGGACCAAGCGGGCCACGCCGTACGGCTACTCGCTGTACGAGTTCCAGGTGTTCGGCACCGGCGGCGGCGGTGGCACCACGCCGCCCGGCGGGGGCGGCACCAACCCGACCGGGGACGCGTTCTGGGGCGACACCAGCACCATCCCGGCCGCCCACAACATGATCATGGTGAAGGTGCTCAACCGCACCAACGGCGCGTACCCGGACAGCCAGGTCTACTGGAGCTTCAACGGTCAGGTCCACTCCATCGCGGAGCAGCCGTACCTCGACATGCCCGCGAACTCCTCGGGCCGCATGTACTTCTACGTCGGCTCACCCACCAGCCAGTACCAGGACTTCATCGAATTCACCGTCGGCGGGGGCGTCTTCAACGGCAACACCACCCGCGTCGACGCCTGGGGCCTGCCCCTCGCCATGCGGCTGCACGCCACCGACGGCTACGACGTGCAGGTCGGCGACAGCCAGTCCCTCTTCGACGAGTCGCGCGACCAGGTCTTCGCGGACTTCGCGGCCGCCGTGCCGCAGCAGTTCCAGGTGCTGACCCGCACCCAGGCCCCGTACCGGATCATCGCCCCCGGCAGCGACCCCAGCTTCCAGCCGGGCGGCGCGAACGCCAACTACTTCACCTCGTACGCCCAGTCCGTCGGCGTGAACGAGACGACGCAGCACATCTTCGGCTGCGCCGGCTCCCTCGCGGGCAACCCGAACATGTGCGCCGCGCTCAACCGGCACGTGGCCCAGCTGCCCGCCTCCCAGCAGTCGGACCCCGCCCAGTTCTACAAGGGGGCGCCGGCCAACTACTACGCGAAGTTCTGGCACGACCACGCCATCAACGCCCTCGCGTACGGCTTCCCGTACGACGACGTGGACGGCCAGTCCTCGTACATCTCGCACGGCAACTCCCAGTGGCTGGAGGTGGCGGTCGGCTACTGAGACCCGGCCCGGCCGGACGCGGCGCGCGAGCGGGCGTCCGGCCGGGCGATCGGCCGGGAGGGCGGCCCCGTGCGCGCCCGCCCGGCCTCGTCCGTCCCCGGC
>NZ_JAKGCV010000324.1 GCF_021556455.1 Streptomyces fuscigenes
GGACGCCCCCCGGCTCGCCCTGGCGCCCGGCGCGCCCCCGCTGAGGTCCCTGGACGGCCCCCGTCTGGCGGCAGACGGGCGCGCGGCTCTGCGCGAGCGCCCGCCCGGGGCCGGCCGCCTGCCCCCGTCGACTTTGGTTCACCCGAGATACGGCGAGTGAGCGCCGTCCCGGGCGGGCTTAAGTAGGCTCGCTCCCATGGACCACGAGGTGTTCGTTCCGGTGACGGCGGAGGCTCTGCGGCGCACGCTGCGGGACCCGGCGCGGGGCTCGCGCGCGGTGGCAGAGTTCTCAGGCCTGGCCGCTCACCGTGACGCGCGGCAGCAGCTCCTCGTAGGAGGCGGCGTCGAACTCGCCCGCGGCCGGGGCCCGTACGGTCGCCACGGAGAGCGCCACGGCGCGGCCCAGCCGGTCCGGCCACGGCAGTCCCTCGACCAGCGCGGACAGCAGGCCCGCCACGGCGGAGTCGCCGGCCCCCGTCGGGTTTCCGGCGACGGGTGCGGGCGGCGCGGCCCGCCAGGTGCCCTCCGGGGTGACGGCGAGGAGCCCCTCGGGCCCGAGGGACGCGACGACGGAACGGGCCCCGCGGCGGCGGGCGTCCCGGGTGGCGCGCAGGGGTTCGCGCGCGCCGGTCAGCCGGGCGAGTTCGTCGGCGTTGGGCTTCACCAGGTCGGGCCGGGCGGCGACACCCCGGCGCAGCGGCTCGCCGCTGGTGTCCAGGAGGACGGGCACCGCGGCGGCCCGGGCCTGCCGCACCAACTGCGCGTACGCGCCGACCGGCACACCGGGCGGCAGGCTGCCGCAGAGCGCGACGACGTCCGCCCCGGCGAGCAACTCCCCGTACGCGACGGTGAAGTCCTGCCACTCGGCGCCGGTGACCTGGGGGCCCGGCTCGTTGAACTGGGTGGTGTCGCCCGCGCGTTCGTCCGCCACCGCGACGGTGCGCCGGGTCGCGCCCGCGACCGGCACGAACGCGTCGGTGACGCGCGGTGCCAACCGCGCGAGCAGGGCCCGCACGTCCTCGCCGGTACGGCCGCCGAGGAAGCCGGTCGCCACGGTGTCGTGTCCCAGTGCGGACAGGACGCGCGAGACGTTGACGCCCTTGCCGCCGGGCCGCTCCACGACCTCGGCGACCCGGTGCGTGGAATGCGGCACGAGCGACGGGGTGCGGTAGGTCAGGTCGAGGGCGGCGTTGAGAGTGACCGTGAGGATCACGCCATGCCCCCCGTTGCCCGATGGTCCGTTCGCCGCCGCCGGTCGCGTCCCGAAGGGACCGGCGCAGTCGATCATGCCAAACGTGCGGGCTCCGGCACAGGCCGTGTCCGGAAAGTCCGGCGGGCGCACCGCCGTTCACGGCTCACGGGCCACGGCTCGCGGTCCGGGACCCACAGCCCACGGCCCACAGCCCACGGCCCACGGCCCAGGACCCACAGCCCTGCGTCCCCCCGGGTGCGGTGCGCCGGCGCCCCGCCCTCAGGCGGAGCCGAGGGGGTGGCGGGCCGCGAACGCGGTGATGGTGCGGGCGACCAGGTCGGGGTCCTCCATCGGCAGGGAGTGGCTGACCCCGGGCAGCACCGCCGTCTCCGCCTGCGGAATGCCCCGTGCCAGGTGCGCGCTGCGGGCCCGGTGCGGGGTGCCGAGCCGTTCGCCCAGGCCGCCGACCGCGAGGAGGAGGGGCGCTCGCACCGACGCCATCTCGTCGGGCCCGAACGACCAGGCACGGAACGCCGCGCCCTCGGAGTCGAAGAAGTACGGGGTGTTGTCGACGGCGCGGCGCAGCCCGGCCTCGCCGAGCTCGCGGACGAAGGCGTCGCGGTAGCCGGGGCCGCTCACGCTGGAGAGGAACGCGTCGAAGGCGTCCTCGTACGCCCCCCGCTTCGCGGCCTCCACCGCGCGTGCCATGCCCGGCATCGGCGACTCCTCCGGCGCGTACGGGAAGGCCGTCTCGAAGAGGATCAGCGAGCCGACGAGGTCGGGGTGGGCGAGCGCCAGTTGCAGGCCGACCGAGGCGCCGGCCGAGTGGCCGACGATGTGCGCCCGCCGGGCGCCGGCGGCGCGCAGCACCGCGGCGGCGTGGTCCGCGTGGGCGGCGACGCTCGCGCCGCCGGACAGATCCTTGCTGCCACCGTATCCGGCCCGCTGCAAAGTGATCAGCCGGTGGTCCGGTATCCGGGAGGCGGCGGGGACGAACCAGTCGGGGGAGAACCCGCCGTGCATCAGCAGGATCGTCTCCCCGCTCCCCTCGATGTCGTAGGCGAGGTGTGCGTCGGGCAGGTCGAGGTGCCGTTCCATCGTGCTCCCTGCACTCCGGGCGGACCCGGGACGGTCCGCCGATGTGGCATGCGTCCCTTTTGTCCCACTATAGGGAAGCTTGCGCGCGATGCTCACGTGCCCGAGTGATGGGGTGCCGGGCCCGGCACGGCACCTGGGGAGCCGCGCAGGGCGCGCGCGGGGGAGGGGAGCGTGTTTCCCGGGTACGGGGGAGGGGGAGCGGGTTTCCGGGTCGGAGCGGGCGCCCGGGAGCGCCCGTCCCGGCGCCGGGCGCCGGTGCGCGTCCGGGGCCGCCGGACGCGCACCGGGATCAGGCCGTGCGCGGGTCGAGGACCCAGGTGCCCTTGTGCAGCACGCCCTTGAGGGCGAAGTCCGCGTCGAGGACGACGATGTCCGCGTCCTTGCCCGGCTCCAGGGAGCCGACCCGGTCGTCGAGGCCCAGCAGTCGCGCCGGGTTGGCCGAGATGGCCCGCACGATGTCCTCCACCGGCATCCGGTCGACCGTCGCGGCGCGCCGGAAGGCGGTGTCCAGCGTCAGCGTGGAGCCCGCGATCGAGCCGTTCTCCACGACCCGGGCGACCCCGTCCTTGACCTCGACCTCCAGCGGGCCGAGCGCGTAGGTGCCGTCGCCGAAGCCGGCGGCGTCCATCGCGTCGGTGATGAACGCCGTCCTGGCGGCGCCCGCGCAGCGCAGCGCGAGTTCGAGCGCCGCGGGGTGCAGGTGCGTGCCGTCGTTGATCAGCTCGACCGTGACCCGCTCGTCCTCGAGCAGCGCGGCGATCGGCCCCGGCACCCGGTGGCCGAGCGGCGGCATCGCGTTGAACAGGTGCGTCGCGACCGTCGCGCCCGCGTCGATCGCCTCAAGGGTCTGCTCGTACGTCGCGTCGGTGTGGCCGAGCGCGGCGATCACGCCGTGGTCGGCGAGCAGCCGCACCGATTCGAGGCCGCCGGGCAGCTCGGCGGCCAGCGTCATCATTTTCGCCGTGCCCCGCGCGGCCTTGACCAGCGTCAGCACGTCCGCCGGGTCCGGGTGGCGCAGCAGCGCCTCGCTGTGCGCGCCCTTGCGGCAGGGGGAGATGAAGGGGCCCTCGAAGTGCAGCCCGGCGAGGTCGCCCTGCTCGACGAGTTCCGACAGCACGCCCGCGCGCCGGGCGAGGAAGTCCAGCTCGCCGGTGACGGTGGAGGCGACGACCGTCGTGGTGCCGTGCTCCCGGTGCGTGCGGACGCCCCGCAGGACCTCCTCGGGCGTGCCGGAGGTGAAGGAGGCGCCGCCGCCGCCGTGGTTGTGCATGTCCACGAAGCCGGGCACGATCCAGTGCCCGCCGAGGTCGAGCTCCTCGGCGCCGTCGGGCGCCGCGCCGGCGATGCGCGCGCCCTGGACGATCACCCGGCCGCCCTCGACGACTCCGGTCGGCAGGACGACCCGTCCTCCGGTGAGCACCGTGCCCGGGCCGGCGCCCGCGGCCGGGGCGGGCGCGGCGGAAGCGGGAGTCGTGGATGCTGCGGCGGCCATCAGGCGCTTACCTCCGAGGCGAGTAGGTCCCAGGCGAGCAGCCCGGCCCCCAGGCACCCGGCGGTGTCGCCGAGCGCGGCCGGAACGATCGTGGGCAGTTTCTGGAAGGTGACCTTCGCCGCGACCTGCGCGCGCAGCGGTTCGAACAGCGTGTCGCCGGCCTCCGCGAGCCCGCCGCCGATGATCAGCGTGCGCGGGTCGAGCAGCGTCAGCGCGGTGACGAGCCCGGCGGCGAGCGCGTCGACGGCGTCCCGCCACACCTCGATCGCGGCGGGATCGCCGGAGGCGACCGCCTTGGCGCAGTCCGCGGCATCCGCGTCGGGGTCCCCGCCGGCCGCGGCCCAGGCACGGGTGACGGCGCGGGCGGAGCCGTACATCTCCAGGCAGCCGCGCTGGCCGCAGCTGCACTCCGCCCCGCCAGGGCGCACGACGACGTGCCCGATCTCGCCGGCCACGCCGTGCGCGCCCGCCTCGATCACGCCGTCGATGCCGATCGCGCCGGCGATGCCCGTACCGATCGGCATGAACAGGAAGCGGTCGGAGCCGCGGCCCGCGCCGAGGCGGCCCTCCGCGAGGCCCCCGGTGCGTACGTCGTGGCCGAGCGCGACGGGGATTCCGCCGAGCCGCCTGCCGATCAGGTCCCGCAGCGGAACGTCCCGCCAGCCGAGGTTCGCGGCGTAGACCGCGATGCCCCGCCCGGTGTCCACGACGCCCGGGACGGCCACGCCGGCGGCGTGCGCGCCCTCGCCGAACCGGTCCACGCCGAACGCGTGCAGTTCGGCGGCGAAGCCGACGATCGCCTCGACGACGGCCTCGGGGCCGCGCTCCCGGCCGGTCGGCCGGCGTGCCTCGTGCAGCAGCTCGCCGTCCGCCCCCACCAGGGCGGCCTTCATGCCGGTGCCGCCCACATCGAGGGCGATGACGTGTTTCACGCACACAGTCTCGCGCGTGCACCCATGAGAGGTCTAGTCCATTCCCGGTGATCTTTCCCGCCTTCACTCCGGCGCGTCACCGGCCGGTATTGGCCACTTCACTGGACTCAAACGTTCGAACAAGACAAAATCTCGGTTCCATTGACGCGTTCCCGTCGAACGACGGGCAGAAGGCATTCCCGCTCGGGCGGCGGGTGAAGGGCAGGACGAGGACACGTGCGGCACCGGTATCTGGGCATGACGACGGCCATAGCCGTATTGAGCACGACGGTCCTCGCGGGCTGCAGCGGCACCACGGGATCCGGAGGCACCACGCTCAGACTCGTCGCGGCCGACTACGGCAACAGCCCGGAGACGTCCTCCAGCATCTACTGGAAGAAGGTCGCCTCCGCGTTCGAGAAGGACCACCCGAACATCAAGGTCGACGTGGACGTCCGGTCCTGGAAGACGGTCGACGCCGACGTGGCGGGCATGGTCAAGGACGGCGACGCCCCGGACATGGCGCAGGTCGGCGCGTTCGCGGACTACGCGAACGAGGGCAAGCTCTACAGCGCCGACCAGATCCTCAGCGTCCCGGTCCAGTCGGGGTTCGTCACCCAGCTCGCCGACGCGGGCAAGGTCAACCAGGTCCAGTACGGGCTGCCGTTCGTCGCCTCCACCCGGCTGCTGTTCTACAACCGCAAGCTGTTCGAGAACGCCGGCATCTCGGCGCCGAAGAACTGGGACGACATCGAGAGCGACGCCCAGGCCCTGAAGTCCGACGGCGTCTCCGTGCCCTTCGCGCTGCCGCTCGGTACCGAGGAGTCGCAGGCCGAGACGATGATGTGGATGCTCAGCGGCGGTGGCGGCTACACCAGCACCGCGGACGGCTCGTACAGCATCGACTCCGACGAGAACGTCAACACGTTCAAGTGGCTCCAGCACAACCTCGTCGGCAAGGGCCTCACGGGTCCCGTCGCCCCCGCGAAGCTCGACCGCGCCGACGCGTTCAAGGAGTTCACCGAGGGCAAGGTCGGCATGCTCAACGGCCACCCGACGCTGATGAACGACGCACGCAAGGCGCACATCGACTTCGGCATGGTGCCGATGCCCGGCAAGGACGGCAAGGCCAAGAACTCGATGGGCGTGGCCGACTGGATGATGGCCTTCAAGCAGAACGGCCACGCCAAGGAGATCGGCGAGTTCCTCGACTTCGCGTACGACGACAAGAACGTCATGGACTTCGTCAAGCAGTACGACCTGCTGCCGGTCACCTACAGCGCGAACACCCTCATGGCCGCGGACAAGGGCCACAACGACCTGCGCGAGTTCCAGAAGACGCTCGGCGCGTCGGAGCTGTACCCCTTCGGAAAGAGCTCGTGGTCGCAGGTGAGCGACACGATCAAGAAGAACATCGGCAAGGCCGTGGAACCCGGCGCGGACCCGCAGCAGATCCTCACGAAGATCTCGAAGGACGCGAACGCCGCGGACGCCGCCGCGTCCGCCTCCCACGGCAAGTAGCCTGGCGGCGATGCCGACCGACACGCCCGAACCGAGCGACGGCGCCGCCCGTCCCGGCGCCGCCCCCGCCCCCGACGCCGCCGCCCCACCGGTGGCGGGGCCGGTGGGCGGGGGCGGCGCGG
>NZ_JAKGCV010000325.1 GCF_021556455.1 Streptomyces fuscigenes
CGCTCCTCCCGTCCCCGTCGCCGTCCGCGGCGCCGCCCCGGCCACCGCGGTCGCCGTTCGCGCCGCCCGCCGTGCCGCCGCCGGCCCCTGCCGCTCCCATGAAGCGGTCCCGCAGCCTGCCGCCCAGGTCCCCGGCCCCGCCCGCGATGTCGCCCACCAGCTTGAACAGCGGGTCCTTGCTGCTCTTGACGGTGTCCGCGTAGTGCGAGGCCGAGTCGCGGAACGAATCGCCCACCGAGGTGTCCTTGTCCTCGTCCCGCCGGGGGTAGTGGCCGTCCATGATCCGCTGGTAGTCGCGGCTCTCCGCCCACCGCTTCAGCTCCGCCGCCCGCACGGTGGCGAAGGGATGCGAGCGGGGCAGCACGTTGAGGATCTTGAGGACCGAGTCCCGCAGGTCGCCCGCGCGTTCGTACTCCTCCGCTTGCGCGAGGAACGCGTCCACGTTCATCTCGTGCAGGTGGTTGCCGCCGGCGACCTTCATGAGCCCGCGCATCGACGCCTGCGGATCCTGACCCACCAGCAGGCCCGCGCGGTCGGCGGAGAGCTCGGACTTGCGGAACCACTCCCGCAGCGCCGTCACGATCGCCGTGACCGCCACGTTCCCGAGGGGGATCCAGGCGACCTTCAGGGCCAGGTTCGTCAGGAACAGCAGCAGCGTGCGGTACACCGAATGGCCGGACAGCGCGTGCCCGGTCTCGTGGCCCACGACCGCCCGCATCTCCTCCTCGTCGAGCAGCTCCACCAGGCCGGTCGTCACGACGATGATCGGCTCGTCGAGCCCGACGCACATCGCGTTCGGCTGGGGGTTCTGCGCCACGTACATCAGGGGGACCTTCTTCAGGTCCAGGACGTAGGAGGCGTCGAGCAGCATCGCGTGCAGGTGCGGGAACTGCGCCTCGCTCACCCGTACGGAGTCCGAGAGGAACAGCAGCCGCAGGCTCCGCTCGGGCAGCAGCGCGTTGAGCGCCTTGAAGACCGTGTCGAAGCCGGTCAGCCTGCGCAGCGCGACCAGCGCCGAGCGGTCGGCGGGGTGCTCGTAGGCACGCGAGGAGATGCCGGGAAAGCGCCTGCGCCTGCGCATCGGCACGTTCCCGGGAGTGCTGTCGTCCGTCATCGGCCGTCCCCTGTCCGTCCTGTCGGTCGCGTCGGGCGGCGCCGCCCCGTGCCACCGGACCCGCGCGGGGGCCGAGGCTCCGTCCCCCTGCCGGGAGACAGCCTAGGCGCTGGGACTACCGTGTGGCGGGGGCCCGGAACCGCCTGTGGAAAACCGGTCCACGCCGGACGGTTCCTGAGAGACCGAGGAGCGCACCCGTCATGCAGGCAGCCAGCACACTCATCGCCGCCGCGGCCGCGTCCGACCAGCAGGGCCCCGGGAACGTCCTGCGCATCGTGCTCGTGGTGGCCGTCGTCGGCGGGGTCTTCCTCGCGTGGTTCCTGCTGCGCGGCTACGGCGACGGCAACAACGACTGAGTCGGCATGGGCGCGCCCGGCGGCCCCGCATACGATGTGCCCGAAGTCACCGATCCGATTCCCAGTCGATAGGTCTTGTTGAAGATGATTCCCTCCGGTACCGCCGCAAGCCTCGCCACCCTTGCCGAGGGCAGCAACCACGAGAGCCTCAGCCCCTGGCTGACCGGCGGAGGGGCCCTGTTCGCGCTGCTCCTGCTGCTGTGGATCACGACGCGCTTCAACCGGGACCGCTGAGCGGCGTCGAACCCGCGTGCCAGTAGGCTCTACGCGCATGGGAGAGCAGCAGGGGCCCACCGGGTCCGGCAGGCGCCGACTCGGCGTGATGGGCGGGACGTTCGATCCGATCCACCACGGCCACCTGGTGGCGGCCAGCGAGGTGGCGGCGCTGTTCCACCTCGACGAGGTGGTCTTCGTGCCGACGGGCGAGCCGTGGCAGAAGAGTCAGAAGGCGGTGTCCCCCGCGGAGGACCGCTACCTGATGACGGTCATCGCCACGGCCTCCAACCCGCAGTTCTCGGTCAGCCGCAGCGACATCGACCGCGGCGGCCCGACGTACACCATCGACACGCTGCGGGACCTGCGGGCCACCCACACGGATGCCGACCTCTTCTTCATCACCGGCGCCGACGCGCTGTCGCAGATCCTCACGTGGCGCAACGCCGAGGAGCTGTTCTCCCTCGCCCATTTCATCGGAGTCACCCGTCCGGGGCATGATCTGACCGACGACGGCCTCCCCAAGGGCGGTGTCTCCCTGGTGGAGGTGCCGGCGCTCGCCATCTCGTCCACGGACTGCCGGGAGCGCGTCGTCAAGGGCAACCCCGTCTGGTACCTCGTGCCGGACGGTGTCGTGCGGTACATCGACAAGCGCCAGCTGTACCGCGCGTGAGCGACGGGGCGCCACAGCCGCCCGAGGCACGTCACCACGAAGAGGGGCACCGGTGAACGACCAGCAGCAGCCGCCGTACGGTCCAGGTCCATACGACCCGTACTACGGCGGGCCGCGGATCGTCGGGTACGACGAGTACGGCCGGCCGGTGTACGAGCAGCAGGCCGCCGCCCAGGGCCCGACGCAGGACACCGGTGAGCAGGGGTACGGCGGCGGCTACGACACCGGGCAGCAGCCACCGGTCGGCGGTTACGACACCGGGCAGCAGCCCCCCGTCGGTGGTTACGACACCGGACAGCAGCCCCCCGTCGGCGGCTACGACACCGGCCGGCAGCCCCCCGTCGGCGACCGCGGCCAGGGCTGGGGCACCGCCCAGGGCTACGGCTACGACCCGTACGGCCGGCCCCCCGCCGAGGCGCCGCAGGCACCCCAGGGCCAGGGGCCCGCCGGATACGACGCCTACGGGCACCAGGGCGGACGGGGACCGGACGCGGCGCAGGCCTACGGGTGGGACACCGGCCCGCAGCCGGCCGCCACCGACACCACGCAGCAGTGGAACATCCCGCAGCAGCAGGCCCCCCAGCACCCGCGGCAGGCCCAGCCCCAGCAGCAGGCGCCCGGCGAACAGCCCGGCCGGCCCCCGCACTCCCCGCGGCAGCCGGGACCGGCACAGCAGGAGCCCCGCCCGCCGCGCGGGCCCGCCGTCCCCGGACAGCGCTCGTCGTCCGAAGAGGGCTACCACACCGAGCAGTTCGCGTTCATCGAGGAGCCCGACGAGGACTCCGAGGACGTGATCGACTGGCTCGCCTTCACCGAGAGCCGTACGGAGCGGCGCGAGGAGGCCCGGCGGCGCGGACGCAACCGGGTCGTCGCGCTGCTGGTGGTACTGGCCGTCGCGGTCGTCGGCGGTGCCGGCTACCTCTGGTACGCGGGCAAGCTGCCCGGGCTCGACGCGCCGACGAAGAAGCAGGCCGCGGCGGCGAGCGGCCCGCAGAAGCGCGACGTGATCGTCGTGCACCTGCACGACACGGCCGACAAGTCGACGTCCACGGCGCTGCTCGTCAACAACGAGACGACGGGCCAGGGCAGCACGGTCCTGCTGCCCGGGACGCTGAACGTGACCAACGACGACGGCACGGTCACCACCCTCGCCAAGTCCGTCGAGGAGGACGGCTCCGACGGCACCCGCGAGTCGATCGGCAACCTCCTGGGCACGAAGGTCGCGGGCACCTGGCGGCTGGACACCCCGTACCTGGAGAACCTCGTCGACCTCGTCGGCAATGTCGAGGTCGACACCGACACCGACGTCCCCGACGCGAAGAAGGGCGCCGCGCCGCTCGTCCACCGGGGCAAGGACCAGACCCTCAGCGGCAAGATGGCCGTCGCCTACGCCACGTACCACGCGCCGGGCGAGAGCGACGACAAGCAGCTCGACCGGTTCGGGCAGGTCGTGCAGGCCACCCTGCGCAAGCTGTCGAGCGACCCGAAGGCCGCGACGGTCACGGTGCAGACGCTCGCCCAGATCCTCGACCCGTCCCTCACGGACAAGGACCTCGGCGCCGCGCTCGCGAAGCTCGCCGCGCAGGCCAAGGCGGACCACTACAAGACGTTCGTGCTGCCCGTCGGCAAGGACGGGACGCTCAGCGGCGCCGGCGAGGACGAGGTCAAGAAGGTGCTCGGCGGCTCCGTCAGCGCCCCGGACCCGGACGGGATCCCCCGCGTCGGCGTGAAGAACGCCACAGGCGGCAAGGCGGCCACCGAGGCGGCGCGGGTCGCCCTGGTGAACGGGGGATACACGGTCGTGGACACCGGGACCGGAGCGCAGAGCGCGAAGTCGACGGTCACGTACGCGGACGCCAAGAACAAGGAGCAGGCCGGCGAGGTCGCCAAGACGCTCGGGCTGCCCGCCGGAGCGGTGAGCAAGGGCTCGGCGGGCAGTTCCGACATCGCGGTCGTCCTCGGCGGGGACTACACACCGCCGAAGACGGGCGGCCACGAGTAGGCACCGCGACGAGCAGGTACGGCCGGCCGCCGGCGCGGGGCCGCACCCGCCTCCGCGCGCCCCGCGAGGCGGTCGGGCGGAGGCGGGCGGCGAGGGGCCCGCGCGCGGCGGCGCGGGCTCCGCGGACCCCGTCGCGGAACACGGGCGCGGTGCGTCGGCCGTCCGTGAGATCCTGGGAGTCTCCCTGCCCCTCGACGAAAGCCTGCTCGTGACCGCTACGGACCGCGCCATCCAGCTTGTCCAGACCGCCGCCCAGGCGGCCGCCGACCGCCTGGCGCACGACATCATCGCCTACGACGTGAGCGACGTCCTGTCGATCACCGACGCCTTCGTGCTCGCCTCCGCGCCGAACGACCGGCAGGTCAAGTCGATCGTCGACGAGATCGAGGCGCGGCTGCAGAAGGAACACGACGCGAAGCCGGTGCGCCGCGAGGGCGACCGCGACGCGCGGTGGATCCTCCTCGACTACGTGGACGTCGTCGTCCACGTGCAGCACAGCGAGGAGCGCGTCTTCTACGCCCTGGAGCGGCTGTGGAAGGACTGCCCCGAGCTGCCGCTGCCCGAGGACGCCGTGAAGACCAAGGGCCGGGGCGAGGAGCACGCAGCCCTGTCCGCCAGGGCGGACGAGGACGCGAGCTGAGCGCCACCGCGAGCCCCGCCGGCCCCGCCCCCGGGGCGCCGAACGCTCCGCGCGACCGCCGGATCATCCTGTGGCGCCACGGGCAGACGTCGTGGAACGTCGAGGGGCGCTTCCAGGGCACCACGGACATCGAGCTCACCCGGACCGGCGTGCAGCAGGCCCGGCGCTCGGCCCGCCGCCTCGCTCAGCTCAAGCCGCACGCCATCGTCTCCTCCGACCTGCGCAGGGCCGCCGCGACGGCCGCCGAGCTGGCCGGGCTGACGGGCCTGGAGGTCCAGCACGACGCGGGCCTGCGCGAGACGTACGCGGGGGACTGGCAGGGACTCACGCACACGGAGATCAACGAGCGCTACGGCGCCGAGTACCTGGCCTGGAAGCACGGGGAGCCGGTGCGCCGGGGCGGCGGCGAGCTCGAGACCGAGGTCGCCGACCGCGCCGCGCCCGTCGTACTGCGGCACGCGGACGCCCTGCCGGACGGCGGAACGCTCGTCGTCGTCAGCCACGGAGGTGCGATCCGCACCACCATCGGCCGCCTCCTCGGGATCGAGGCGCGGCACTGGGAGGGCCTCGGCGGGCTCACCAACTGCTTCTGGTCCGTCCTGGGCGAGGGCGTCCGGGGCTGGCGCCTGCTGGAGCACAACGCCGGCAGCCTGCCCGAACCGGTCATCGGCGACGACGACTGAGAGCGCGGCGCCGGACCGGCGGCGGGGCCGTGCGCGGATCCGGTGCGGTGACGGCTCGACGGTCACCGCTCGTGTCGACGGCCGCGGCCGTGTCCACGGACCGGGTCCGTATTCGGCGGCGACACCTCGTCATCGCCGCGGCGACCGCCGCCGACCAGGCAGGCGGCGACCGCGGGCACCGGCGGCGTACGGCGGCTGATTTCACTTTCCGGCGGCCCGCAGGCTAGAGTTCTTCTTGTTCGCAGCGCGGAGCGCAAGCGCGAAGAACACGCGGGGCTATAGCTCAGTTGGTAGAGCGCCTGCATGGCATGCAGGAGGTCAGGAGTTCAATTCTCCTTAGCTCCACACCCGTTCCGGAAAGTCCCGGAGAAACCGCCTCGGTCCGCCCATGGACCGGGGCGGTTGGCGTTGTGCGCTTTCCGTCCCGCTCGCGCGCGGACTCCGGCGCCCCTGCCGTCCCCGAGGCCCGGGCGCTCGGCCTCCCCGGGCCGGCTCGTCCTCGCCCGCGTATCCCCGCGGTCCGGGTCCCGGTTCCGCGGCCCGGCTTCGCCCGCACGTGCTTCCCGGGCCCGCGACGGCCCGTCAGCCGGGCCCCGGCCGGGCCCTGGGGCCGCCTCGCGGGTGCCGTCGCGCCCCGCGTGCGGGCGTCCGC
>NZ_JAKGCV010000326.1 GCF_021556455.1 Streptomyces fuscigenes
CTCGTGCCCGGCCAGCGCCGCGGACAGCGCGGCCCGGGCCCGCCCCGCCGCGTCGGCCGTGCCCGCGGAGTCCAGCAGGCCCACCAGGTGGCGGCCCGGGCCCGAGCCGAGCAGCAGGTCCGCGGCGTCGTCGGCGTCCCGCCCGAAGTCCCCGTCGGCCTCCACCGCCTCCGTCCGCACGTCCGCGAAGCCCGCGCCGCGCAGGACCCGGCCGATCACCGCGGGCTCGCGCAGCGAGAACATCCCCGAGCCGCCGGCGCCCGGGGCGCCGCCGGAGGGCAGGGGTAGGGCGGCCCGCGCCGCGCCGTACACCCGTACCCACGCGCAGCGGGCCGGGTCCGCCATGCAGACGAAGGCCAGCCGCCCGCCGGGGCGCAGCGCCCGCCCCACGGTGGTGAAGGCCGCGACCGGGTCCTCGAAGAACATGACCCCGAAGCGGCTGATCGCCACGTCGAACGAGGCGGCGGGCAGCGGGTGCACCTGCGCGTCGCCCTGCTCGAAGACGATCCGCTCCAGGCCCTCGCGCGCGGCCAGCTCCCGCGCCCGGTCGAGCATCGGGGCGGAGAGGTCCAGCCCGACGACCGAGCCCTGTGCCGCGGCCTCGGCCGCGAGCCGGGTCGTCTGCCCGGTGCCGCAGCCGACGTCCAGGACGCGGTCGCGCGGCCCGATCGCCGCCGCCGCGAGGAGAGGCCCGTCGAAGCCCTCGTTGACCGCGTTCCAGCGGTCCTGGTGATCGCTCCAGTACCGGCCTTCGTCGCCGTTCCAGGCCTGGGACTGGGCGGTGTTGGCGAGCTCGCGCATCGGATCGCTCCCGTCGGTGCGACTAGTATGGGCAAATGCCCATTCCAAGGTATGGGCGAACGCCCATACTGGCAAGCCCCTGGAGGAACCGATGGCACCGCGCGGCGTGGCGATCCCCGACGTCCGGGAGCGGCTCTTCGCCGCCGCCGAACGGGTCCTGGCCCGGGAGGGGCCGGCCGGCCTGACCAACAGGTCGGTGACGGAGGAGGCGGACTGCGCGAAGGGGCTGCTGTACCGCCACTTCGCCGACCTGGACGACTTCGTCGCGCAGCTCGTCCTCGACCGCTTCGAGCGGGTCGCCGCTCAGGTCGGGCCGCTGGCCGCGCGCGCCGGGGAGGGCGACGTGCGCGACAACCTCGCGGGCGCGGCGCTCGCCATGCTCGGCGCGAACGGGCCCGCGATCGCGGCGGCCGCGGTCTCACGCCACCGGGTCGCCGAACGCGTGGGGCGGGCGTGGGCCGGCGGCGCCCCGGGGCCCGGCACGGTCGAGGAGGCCATGGCCCGCTACCTCCGGGCCGAGCAGCGCCTCGGCCGGATCGCGGCGGACGCCGACTGCCCCATGCTCGCGCTCGCCCTCGCGGGCACGGTCCACCACCTGCTGATGCACGGCGGGCCCGGGACGGACGGCACGGCCGCGCTCGTCCGCCGCCTGGTCGCCGCCCTGGTGCCGGACGCGCCCGGGGCCGCCCCGGCCTGAGCCCGCGGCCTGAGCCCGCGGCCGCTCCCGCGCGGGCCGGCCCGGGGCCGCGGCTCGCCCGGGGCCGCAGCCGGTGAGGGGGTGTCAGCACCGCTCGCCACCACGGCCGGAGCAGCCGCCCCTGAGCCGCGCCCGCGCGAGACGTCCCGCCCTGCTACGTGTCCGAGTCCGCGTCCGGATCCGCGTCCAGCAGGGCTTCCTCCCAGGGCGCGCGCGGTGTGCCCTCGGGCGGCAGTTTCTTCGCGGCGGAGTAGTGGGCCCGGCCCGCGCCGACCCGCAGGGTCTGCACCGGCACCAGGAACCAGGCGCGCCTCCTGCGGATGCTCGCCCGGCCGGAGAACACCGCCGTGACCACCTCGGCCAGATGCGAGGTGGCGACGTCCTCGAGGATCCAGTCGTCCAGGACGAGGCGCACCTTGCGGGCCGTGGCCTCCTTGCCCATGATCGCGAGGTAGACGTCCGAACCCGCGAGGGCCCCCGACCAGTCGGCGAACCAGTGCCCCCGGCCGGCGGGCCGCTGGTCCAGCGCCGCGCCCCGGGCGCCGAGCGCGCGCAGCGCGGCCTCGGCCTCCGCCACGACGGGGAGCTTCGCGCTGCTGTTTCCCGGTGCCATCACTCGAACGATCTCACACCGGGCGCCCGGCGGCGCGCCGCGCCCGGAGGGTCCGGCGGGCGGCCGGGCCCGGCAGGCTCAGGCGGCCTGGCAGACCGGGCACCAGAAGAGGTTGCGCGCCGCGAGCTGCGCGGTGCGCACCGGCGTCCCGCACACCAGGCAGGGCAGGTTCGCCCGCCGGTAGACGTACACCTCGCCGCCGTGGTCGTCCTTGCGCGGCGGGCGGCCCATCGCCTCCGGTTCGTGCTCCGGGCGGACCGTGTCGATGCGGTTGTTGCGCACGCCCTCGCGCATCAGGGCCACCAGGTCGGTCCAGACGGCGTCCCACTCGGCCCGCGCCAGGTCGCGGCCCGCCCGGTACGGGTCGATGCCGTGGCGGAACAGCACCTCGGCGCGGTAGACGTTGCCGACGCCGGAGACGACCTTCTGGTCCATGAGCAGCGTGGCGACGGTGGTGCGGGAGCGCGACACGCGGGGCCAGGCGTCGTCGGCGGACGACGACGCGCGCAGCGGGTCCGCTCCCAGCCGCTCCTGCACGGCCCGCTTCTCGCCGTCGGTGACGAGGGCGCACGCGGTGGGGCCGCGCAGGTCCATGTACGCCGACTCGCCGACCAGCCGCAGCCGCACGGTGTCCGTCGGCGGCGGGGCCGGCCGCGCCCCGAAGGCCACCTTGCCGAACAGGCCGAGGTGGATGTGGACCCAGCCGGTGTCCCCGAAACCGAGGAACAGATGCTTGCCGTGGGCCTCGACGTCCTCCAGCACGCGCCCGTCGAGCAGCGCGGCACTGTCGGAGAACTTGCCCTGGGGGCTGCTCGCCCGGACCACCCGGCCGCCGAAGCGGTCGCGGTGGTCGAGGGCGAGCCGGTGGATGGTGTGGCCTTCGGGCACGGGTGCCGCGCCCGCCCTCAGCCCTGCTGCGGGTGGTGCGCGGGGACGGGCGGCAGTTCGCCGGTCTCCTCGTACGCGGTGAGCATGTCGATGCGGCGGGTGTGGCGTGCCTCGCCCGAGTACGGGGTCTTCAGGAACACCTCGACGAACGAGGTCGCCTCGTCGCGGCTGTGCATGCGCGCGCCCACCGACAGGACGTTCGCGTCGTTGTGTTCGCGGCCGAGGCGTGCGGTCTCCTCGCTCCACGCGAGGGCGGCCCGGACGCCCTTGACCTTGTTCGCGGCGATCTGCTCGCCGTTGCCGGAGCCGCCGATCACGATGCCGAGGGCCTCCGGGTCCGCCGCCGTGCGCTCCGCGGCGCGCAGGCAGAACGGCGGGTAGTCGTCCTGCTCGTCGAGGATGTGGGGGCCGCAGTCGATCGGTTCGTGGCCGTGCGAGGTCAGCCACTGGACGAGGTGGTTCTTCAGTTCGTAGCCGGCGTGGTCGGAGCCGAGGTAGACGCGCATGACCCGAGTGTGGCACGGGAACCGGCGGGTATTGGGCAGGGGGCTCGCCTTGCGTTGATCTGGACCCGACAATGCTGGGCAGGCCGTGACCGGGAGCGGCGGGCCGCGCGTGCGCAAGGGCGCGCGGCCCACCGCCCCCGGGGCCTTCCGTGGGAGAAGCCGGACGGGTGAGCCGGGCCGCGCGCCGTGGGGCGGAGTGGGGGAGAGGGGCGCTTGGCGGCGCCGTCTTCCGAGGACAACTCCGCGTGGCGCGCGGCCGCGAGGCGCTCGCCGGGCAGTATCCACACGGGAGGCCCCGGGTGCCCGGGACCGGCCGCCGATTGTCCTTACCGCAGTGACACCGGCGTCAGTGACGCCCGTGTCAGTGACCGAACCGAGGGATGCACCAACATGACTCGTCCCCCCACCCTCACCGCGCGTGGCGGCGACCCCGCCCGCCCGGAGCCGCCCGCCCCGCCCTCGGCCGGTGACAGCGGCCTGCGCCCGGGGCTGCGCAACCGCCACCTGTCGATGATCGCGATCGGCGGTGTCATCGGCGCGGGCCTCTTCGTGGGTTCGGGCTCCGGCATCGCCGCCGCGGGTCCCGCCATCCTCATCTCCTACGCCCTGGTCGGCCTGCTGGTCGTCCTCGTGATGCGGATGCTGGGCGAGATGGCGGCGGCGGACCCGCGTTCGGGTTCGTTCTCCGCCTACGCCGACCGGGCGCTCGGGCGCTGGGCCGGTTTCTCCATCGGCTGGCTCTACTGGTTCTTCTGGGTGGTGGTGCTCGCCGTCGAGGCGACCGCGGGCGCCACGATCCTGAACGGCTGGGTGCCGGCGATCCCGCAGTGGGGCTGGTCGCTGATCGTGATGCTCGTGCTCACGGGCTCGAACCTGGCCTCCGTCGCCTCCTACGGCGAGTTCGAGTTCTGGTTCGCCGGGATCAAGGTCGTGGCGATCGGCGCGTTCATCGTCATCGGGCTGCTCGCCGTCTTCGGGGTGCTGCCCGGCTCCGACCACCCCGCGGCGGGCCTGTCGCACCTGACGGACGCGGGAGGCTTCCTGCCGAAGGGGCCGGGCGCGATCCTCACGGGTGTGCTGCTGGTCGTGTTCTCCTTCATGGGCAGCGAGATCGTCACCCTGGCCGCGGGCGAGTCCGCCGACCCGCGGCGCGCCGTGTCCAAGGCGACGAACAGCGTCATCTGGCGCATCTGCATCTTCTACCTGGGCTCGATCTTCGTCGTGCTGGCGCTCGTGCCCTGGAACGACAAGTCCGTCACGAAGGACGGCAGCTACGTCGCGGCGCTCGACACGATAGGCATTCCGCACGTCGGCACGGCGATGGACGTGATCGTCCTGACGGCGGTGCTGTCGTGTCTCAACTCCGGCCTCTACACGGCCTCGCGCATGGCCTTCTCGCTGGGCCGCCGCGGTGACGCGCCGCGGGCGTTCAACCGTACGAGTTCGCGCGGCGTCCCGCACGTGGCGATCCTGTCGTCGGTGGCCTTCGGCTTCCTCGCCGTGTGGTTCAACTACCAGTGGCCCGACACCGTCTTCCAGTTCCTGCTGAACTCGTCGGGCGCGGTCGCGCTGTTCGTCTGGCTGGTGATCTGCCTCACGCAGCTGCGGATGCGCCGCATCATCCTGCGCGAGTCCCCGGACAAGCTGGTCGTGCGGATGTGGCTGTTCCCGTACCTGACCTGGGTGACGGCCGCGGTCATCGTGTTCGTCGTCGGCTACATGCTGACCGACGACTCGGCACGCAGCCAGATGCTGCTGTCGCTGCTGGTCGCGGCGATCGTCGTGGGCATCGCCCTCGTGCGGCGGGCGCTGGGCAAGGAGACGCCCGCCGCGGTGCCGGCGGAGGCGGCCGCGGGCGGCACGGACTCGGCCGGGCACGGAGCGTAACGTTTCCGCACGCCGTGTGACGTCCACCGGCCGACGGACGAAGACGAGGCCCCGGCCCCCGTGCATTACAGGGGGGCCGGGGCCTCGTCGTCGTCCGGGCGGGTCAGCCGCGGCGCCCCGCGAGCTTCCAGGCCCCAGGCAGGGCGCCCATGGCGAGGAGCGCCTTGAGCGCGTCGCCGAGCAGGAAGGGCACGAGTCCCGCCGCGATCGCGGCGCTCGCCGACAGGTGTGCCGACAGGGCGAGATACGGCACGCCGATCGCGTAGACGACGGCCGAGCCGGCCACCATCGTGCCCGCCGTGCGCAGTACCGACCGGTCGCCGCCGCGCCGCGCCAGCGCGCCGACGACGGCGGACGCGGCGAGCATGCCGAGCACGTAGCCGAAGGAGGCGCCGCCCGCGCCCGAGGTGCCGCCGGAGAACCAGGGCAGGCCCGCCATGCCCAGCACCGTGTACAGCGCGAGCGAGAGGAAGCCGCGGCGCGCGCCGAGTGCCGTGCCGACGAGCAGCGCCGCGAAGGTCTGGCCCGTCACGGGCACCGGCGAGCCGGGCACGGGCACGGACAGCTGTGCGGCGATCCCGGTGAGCACGGCGCCGCCGGCGACGAGGGCGATGTCGCGGGCGCGGCTCGCGGGGAGGAGGTCGGCGAGGACGCCGGCGCGGGAGGCGGCCGCTGTGGGCGCGACGGTGCTCATGGGGGCTCCGCGGAGTGAGGTCGGACGGGTGGTCGAATCGCCTCGACGTTAACCCACGTTCGCCTCGGCCCCGCCGTCGGAGCCCGACAAAGGCGCGGCACCCGCGTTGTGGACCGTGAACGGCCGCCCCGCCGCATCCGTGCAGGTCGCAGGCGCGCGGCGGCCGTCGGACGGGCCGCCGCCCGCCCCGCGGGCGGGGCGCAGGGAGCGGCCGGGGCGTATCGGGAGGGCCCG
>NZ_JAKGCV010000327.1 GCF_021556455.1 Streptomyces fuscigenes
ACGGGCCCCGCGCCCGCGTTCACGGGCCCCGTGCCCGTCAGGAGCCCGGCACGAGCGGCAGCGGACCGGGCGCGCCCGCCGGGCCGGGCGGGGCCGGCGGCCCGCCCGGGACGGGCATCCGGGCCGGGATCCGCTCCAGCACGCCGCCCGCGAACACGTCGTACAGCGGCAGCGTCTCCAGGTGCACGTAGCCGATGTGGCAGTCGCACACGGCGAGCGGGCAGGCCCGCGGCCGCAGCGCCCGCCGGTAGGAGCCGTCGTACAGGTTGCCCAGCTCCGCCGGCACGAAGTGGCACCGGCGCACGGTGCCCGCCCCGTCCACCGAGACCACCGACTCGCCCGTGCGGCAGGGCAGGCCCGCGGAGCGGTGCGGGGTCCTGCTGTACGGGAACAGGGCGTCGAGCGCCGTCCAGCGGGCCGCCTCCTCGTCGGTGTACACGTGCCCCTCGGCCGCGTTCACCCACAGGTACACGTGCCCCGGGAGGTCGGCGCGCAGCCTGCGCGCATGCGGCAGGTGCTCCGGCAGCCCCACGATCCCGACGCTGAAACGCACGCCCCGCTCACCGAGCTCCCGGCACTTGGCGAGGAAGCGGTCGTACGGCGTCTGTCCGGGATGGTAGGTGCACCACAGCGCGAGCGTCGCCGGGTCGGCGTCCGCGGTCCACTGCGTGCGGCCGCTCAGATTCGTCTGGATCGCCACCCGCGCCACGTGCGGCAGATGCGACAGCTCGGTCAGGGCCCGCCGGTACCAGGACCGCACGAGGCCCTCGCCCCACGGCGTGAACAGCAGGGAGAGCCGGTCCCCGGTCGCGCCGGCCGCCCAGCCCGCGAACCGCTCCAGGGCGGCGCGGTCCGTGCGCAACTGCTCGGGGGAGTCGCGCCGCTTCGCGAAGGGACAGTACGGGCAGTCGTAGTCGCACGAGGCGAGCGGGCCCCGGTACAGGACGGTCAGATCCACGGGCGCCTCACCTCGGCTCGTACGCGGCCATCGCGGACCGCACGGCGGGGGAGAACAGGGCCGGGCCGAGCGCGTCCGAGTGGGCGAGACCCTCCGGGCTCAGGCGCAGCGTTCGCTCGTCCGCCGCTGCCCCGTCGAGCCAGCCGCGCCGGGCGAAGTCCCCGAGCTCGGCCGGGAAGTCGTCCCCGGGTCCGGCACCGAACCGGTCCCGGTACTCGGCCACGTCCAGGCCGGCGGCCTGGAGCAGGGACTGCAGCAGGTGGCGGCGGCGCGGCTCGTCGCCGTCCGGCTCGACGCGGAATCCGTGGTGGGCCCTGCTGAAGTCGGCCGTCTCGGTGTACCGGTCGATGATCGTGCGGATCTCGGACATGTCCACGGCGTAGTCGAACGAGTAGTGCAGGCGGGAGGTGTACGAGCGGGCGCCGCACCCCAGCCCGATCATCCCGTCGGTCTGGCAGGCGTGGTCCCCGGGCCCGCGCTCCGGCGCTCCCGGCCGGCGGAACATCCGCATCGACACCTGCTCGTAGCCCTCCGCGAGCAGCAGGTCGCGGCCGTGGCGGTACAGGCGCAGCCGCTGGGCGTCCCACTCGGCCTCGCCCGGCTGCCCGCGCCGGCCGAGGCCGGTGCGCGGGCGCACGTACAGCGGGTAGAGGTAGAGCTCCTCGGGCCGCCAGGCGAGTGCGGCCCGCAGCGAGTGGCGCCAGCTCTCCTCGGTCTGCCCGTCGATCCCGTAGATGAGGTCGATGTTCAGCACGGGTATGCCCGCGTCGCGGATGCGCCCCAGGGCGGCCTCGACGTCGGCCCGGTGCTGCGGGCGCACCGCCGCCCGCGCCTCCTCGTCGACGAAGCTCTGCACGCCCAGGCTCAGCCGGGTGGCGCCCCGGGCCGCGAGGACGGCCAGCCGGTCGGCGGTGGCCGTGGCGGGCGAGGCCTCCACCGACAGGGGGACCGCGCGCAGGTCCGCCCCCATCCGCTTCTCCGCGATGTCGCAGAGCCGCTCCAGCTCGCCCGCCGTCAGGAAGGTCGGCGTGCCGCCGCCGAACGCGGCCGCCGCGAAGCGCACGGGCTCCGCGTCGCCGAGGGCCTCGCGCACCGCGACCGCCTGCCGCTCCAGCGCGTCCAGATAACGGGAGGTCAGCTCGTCGGGCGCGCCGATCCGCGTGAACAGGTTGCAGAAGCCGCAGCGCACCTCGCAGAACGGGACGTGCAGATAGAGCGAGAGCGCGTCGCGCCGCTCGCCCGCCCAGACGTCCCGCAGCGCGGGCGCCTCGCCGAGGGGGCGGTACGCGGTCTTGTGCGGATAGGCGTACACGTAGTTCTGGTACGGACGCGGCGCCGCGTCGTCGTTCATGGGGCCGTCCCGTGGTCGAGGAAGAAGTGGGCGTAGGGCACCGTCCACACGGAGGGGTGGCCGATGCGGTGGCCGCTGAACCCGCCGTCGCCGTACGCCGTGCCGTGGTCGGAACAGACCATGGCGAAGCAGCGGCGACGCGCGCTCATCGCGGTGAACAGGCGACCGATGTGCCGGTCGACGTACTCCAGGGCCGCCGCGTGGCTGGCCCTGCTGTCGCCGGCCGCGGCGGTGGCGCCCGGCAGGTGGAACCAGTTCGGCTGGTGCAGCGCCGACACGTTGACGAAGAGGAACAGCCGCTGCCCGGGCGGGAGGCCGGCCACGACCCGCTCGGCCCGGTCCACCTGCGCCTCGAACGAACGGGGCGACGTCACGCCGAACTCCGGCTCCCAGTGCGCCTCCTGGAACATGCCCGGCAGCACCGAGCCGAGCGGGCCGAGCCGGTTGAAGAACCCGACACCGCCCAGGCACACCGTGCGGTAGCCCGCGGCCGCGAGCCCGGAGACGAGGTCCGGGCCCTCGAATACGTACGTCCCCGCCGCCGTGGACTCGCTGCCCGGGAAGCGCGCCGCGAACAGCCGGGGATGGGGCCCCTGGCGGGCGGGCGTGGGCAGGAACCCGGCGAACATCGCCTGGTGCGACGCGTAGGTGAAACTGCCCGGCGCGTGCCGCTCCTCCCACCGGCCGCCGGGCAGCCGCCGGGCCAGTTCGGGCGTCCGCCCGGCGGCGGCGAGTTCCTGCGCCACGTCGTGGCGCAGGGTGTCCAGTGTGACGAGCAGCAGGTCGTCGCGGCCGACGACCTCGTTCATGTCCGGCTCAGGCCCCGGCACGGGCACCCCGCAGCGGCCGGACGGCGAGCTGGGCACCGTACGTGTCGAGTCCCTCGGCGGGCGTCCCCGGCAGGCCGGTCAGCCCCGGCAGCAGGTCGCCGAACGCGTTGACCTCGCACACGGCGAAGCCCCGGCCGCGATCCAGCGGCAGCAGGTCCACCCCCACGCAGTGCGTGCCCGGGAAGCGGGCCGCCGCGTCCTCGCACAGGCGCAGCGCGTCGTCCAGGACGCCGCCGGCCGTCGCCGCGAGCTGCCGGGCGTCCGCCAGATCGCCCCGGGCGCCGCCGAGGTGCAGGTTGGTCATGGGGGAGCTGCCCGTACGGACCACGAGGTGCGTCGCCCGGCCGCCGACCACGACGACCCGCAGGTCCGCGTTGCGGCCGCGCAGCCTGGCCTTGGGCAGCCACTGCTCCACGTGCAGGCCGTCGGGCGCGAGCGCGTCGACGATCGCGGCGACGTCCCGTTCGGAGCGGTAGGCGCGCACCCGCAGCGAGTTGTGCAGATGGCCCGAGGGGGCGCGTTCGACCGACGTGATCGCCCGCACCCGCCCGCCGCCCGCCGTCTCCACCGCGAGCACGCCCGACGCGGACGAGCCGTGCGCGATCTTGACGAACGCCCGGCGCAGCCCGGCGCCCGCCATCAGCGACCGCACGTCCTCCCAGCCCCGCACCCGGGGGGCTCCAGGGCCCGAGGTGGGGGAGGCGGGGACGGTCACCCCGCCCCGCGCCAACTCCCCGTGGCACCACCGCTTGTCGAACAGCACCGCCAGCTCCTCCGGGTCGTCCAGCAGCACCGCGCCGGCGTCCGACGCGGCCCGCCCGAGCCGCCGGACCGCCGCCGTCACCCCCGCATACCAGCGTGCCGTGCCCTCCACCCGGGTCGGCTCGACGCCGCCCCGCAGCAGCCGGTCCACCTCGGCGTCCTCGCCGGGCGAGTCGACGCGGACCGTGTCGTCCGAGGTGAACGCCGAAGGGGCACCGCGCAGGACGTCGGCCCAGGGCACGAGACGCGCCGGCGGCAACCCGGCCGCCGCCACCGCCGCCCCGAACAGCGCCACCCGCCGGCTGCCGGGGACGCCCACCACCACAAGAGTCATGGCGGCGTCACTCGGACACGGCGACGTAGCGCTCGTCGTCGTCCCCCGCGTCGTCGTCGTCGAGGTCCACCTCCACCCCGGCCGCGGCGAGTTCCCTGTTCAGACGCTCCTGGACGGGTTCCGACAGGTAGTGGTGCGAGAGGTCCAGCTTCTTCAGATGGGTCAGCGGCTGCCCGGACAGCAGGGCCTCGGCGCCCGCGTCCCCGAGCGTGCCCATCGACAGGTCCAGCGTCTCCAGCCGGGCGACGACCGGAGCGGACGCGCACGCCATCGCGATCTCGTCCTGCAACTCGCTGTTGTGCAGGGCCAGGTGGCGCAGCGCGGGCAGGCCCTCGCCGGACAGGAACGGAGCGAGATCCGCGACCTCGACCGTGCCGCCGTAGTACTCGACACCCAGCCACAGGTCGAGCCGCTCCAGTGCGGGCAGCGTGCTCGCGGCGATGCCCCGCACCACGGAGGCGTCCAGTCCGCCCGTCTCGAGGACCAGCGTCCGCAGGGACGCGTGCTCGACGGGCGCGAACTCGAGATCCTGGCCACCCCGGGCGCCGAAGACCTCGAGGCGGGGGAAGGCCTGCAGCAGCGGCGCCACCTGGCCCTGGTGGATCCAGGAGATCTCGCACTCGTCCGCCTCGATGTCCCCGAGGAACAGGGCCCGCAGGGCGGTCAGGCGGTCGCTCGCCTCCACCAGCGGCTTGACGACCTCGTCCGGTCCCGTCTCGTACACGTCGCTCCAGGCCCCGACGATCAGCGCCCGCACCCGCGAGAGGTCGACCGTCTCCGCGAACCGGGCGAACTCCTCCTCCCACGAATGCTCCGCCTCGTAGGCCTCGACGCGCACGCGCCAGGCCACCGAATCGGCCGGCGGCAGCTCCGTACCGGCCCCGGGCTCGGGGAAGTCGAAGGTGGGAAGGCCGTGGAAGTCCTCGAGGATGTCCATGGGCATGGCGATGGCTCCAGAAAGCGGGCGGCACCGAGTCGGCCGACGATGCAGCAGTTCTACCAACTGCCACTGACAGCACCGGTGGCCGGGCGGCTCCACCAGTGCGCCGCGCCCGGCGACGCGGTGCGCCGCCCGCGGCCGAGGGCGATTGTCCGACCCACCCCCTAGCGTCTTCGGCAGGTCGGGGCGCACTCGGTGCCCCGGTGGAGGGGAGAGCCATGTTCCGGCAGGGAGACGTGCTGATCGTGCCCGTCGCAGAGGACGCGGTCCCGGGGCGCACCGCCGCCTCGGACGGCGAGCCGCGCGACGGGCGGGGCCGCCTGGTGCTCGCACTCGGCGAGGTCACCGGGCACGCGCACGCGGTCGTGGGCCCGGGCCGCCTGGTGCGCGAGAGCGACGACCCGGCGGCGCCGATGTTCCTCCATCTGCCGCAGGGCGGACGGGTGGTGCACGAGGAGCACGCCGTGATCGCCCTGCCCGCGGGGTGGTTCAGGGTCGTGCGGCAGCGCGAGTACGTGCCGGGAGCGGTGCGCCTCGTCGCGGACTGAACCCGGACGGGGCGAGCGGGAGCGGAGCGCCCGGGCCCGATGCCGGAGGGCCGGCGGCGGCGAGGTCCGGCGAGGAGGGACGCGGCGGCGCACCGCGGGCCGGGGGCCGTCGGCAGTGGTCGGTGAGCGGCCGAGGGCGTGACGTATCTGACGGGGACGGCGCAGATGGCGAAGACGATCGGGATGACAGGAGCGACGGGGATGACGGGCACGGCGGACACGAGCGTGACGAGCGTGGCGAGTGGGACGAGCAGCACGACCGTGACGAGCGGGACGGTGGACGGGAGCCGGGGCGGGCCGGCGGCCGACGGGAGGACCGGGAGCGGCGCGCCGGTCGCCGCGCGGGAGGCGGTTGAGGCGCTGAAGCGGTGGCGCCGCGCCGGCATGTCGACGGCACCGGCCGACCGGCCCGCGGCGGAGCGCGGCATACGCCTGGCCTACCGCCTGGCGGGCCTGCCGGAGCCGGGCACGGTGGTCTGGGCCGACTCGCCTCGTGCCGGGGTCGAGGCGGTGCGGCGACTGGCGGACCCGGGCAGGTCCGTGCGCGACGAGGTGCGCACCAGGCCCTGG
>NZ_JAKGCV010000328.1 GCF_021556455.1 Streptomyces fuscigenes
GCACGCGGGGCCGTCCGCCGGCCCGGGCTCCGTGCCCGGCCAGGGCGCTCCCGGCGGCGACGCCGGGGCCCGCGAGGAGGAGCCCGCCGCGGCGGTGCGGCCGAGCCCCGAACTGCTCGGCCGGCTCGTCGACGAGGTGGCCCAGCGGCGCGCCAAGCGCAGGCGCCGCGGCCTCTACCTGGCCGCGGCGGCCGCCGTGCTGATCGTCGGCGGGCCCACGGCCGCCGTGGTCGCCACGTCCGGCGACCACGGTCCCGGCGCCACCCAGGCCGCCCCGGCGGCCACCGCGAGCTCGTACTTCAAGACGCTGGGCACGAAGTACAGCGCCACCGACCCGGTCACCAAGGTCTCCGCGACCGTCGCCGTGGAGACCAAGGGCTGGGGCACGGACGCGGTCCTGGAGCTCAAGAACGTCAAGGGCCCCCTGAAGTGCCGGCTCGTGGCGGTCTCGAAGTCCGGCGAGCAGGAGGTCATGACGTCCTGGGCGGTGCCGGAGTGGGGCTACGGCGTGCCCTCCAGCACGGTGCCCCTCGCCCGGCAGCCCCTGTACGTGCAGGGCGGTGCGGCCGTTCAGCCCAAGGACATCGACCACTTCGACGTCACCACGTTCGACGGCAAGCGGCTCGTGCGGGTTCCGGCCTGACACCGGGCACCCCCTTCGCGTACGGTTGACGGCTTCCGTAGCACGTCATGAAGGGGGCCCGGGTGGCCGCGCAGGATGCCGCTGTCGATTCCGCCGGAGGCGCGGCGGAATCAGGGACCGGCCCGGGACCAGGAGTCCCCGGGCCGGCCGACGACTCCGCACGCGCCCGGGAGATCGACGTCGAGCAGCACCATCTCGACCGCGTGTACCGGCGCCTCGAGGAGAAGATCCACGAGGCCGAGTTCCTCATGGCCGACGCCGCCAAGCGCGGCCAGGTCGGCACCCCCGGCGCCCTCGCCGAGCGGGACGCCCAGGTCTACCGCGCCGGAGTGCACCTGTCCCGGCTCAACAACGAGTTCGAGGACTTCCTCTTCGGCCGCATCGACCTGCTGGCCGGCAAGGACGGCAAGAAGGGCCCCGACGGCGCGTACACGTCCGTCGAACCCGCCGACGACGCCGTGCGCCCCGACGCGAGCGCCGACATCGCCGAGACGCTCCACATCGGCCGCATCGGCGTCCTCGACGCGGACTACTCGCCGCTCGTCATCGACTGGCGGGCGCCCGCCGCCGCGCCGTTCTACCGCTCCACACCCGTCGACCCGGGACGCGTGGTGCGCCGCCGCGTCATCCGCTCCAAGGGCCGCCGCGTCCTCGGCGTCGAGGACGACCTGATGCGGCCCGAGCTGACGGCCGCCCTCGACGGCGCGCCGCTGCCCGTCATCGGCGACGGCGCGCTGATGGCCGCCCTCGGCCAGGCCCGCGGGCACACCATGCGCGACATCGTCGCCTCCATCCAGGCCGAGCAGGACGTCGTGATCCGCGCGCCCGCCGCGTCGGTCACCGAGGTCTCCGGCGGCCCCGGCACCGGCAAGACCGCCGTGGCGCTGCACCGCGCCGCGTACCTGCTCTACCAGGACCGCCGCAGGTACGCGGGCGGCATCCTCGTCGTCTCGCCGACCCCGCTGCTCGTCGCGTACACGGAGGGCGTGCTGCCCTCGCTCGGCGAGGAGGGCCAGGTCGCCGTCCGCGCGCTCGGCTCGCTGGTCGAGGGCGCGGAGGCGACCGCGTACGACGACCCGGCCGTCGCCCGGATCAAGGGCTCCGAGCGGATGACGCGGGTCCTGCGCAAGGCCGCGCGCGGCGCACTGGACAGCGGTGCCCCGGCGTCCGCCGGGCCCGCGCGCCCGGGCGGCGGGCAGGCGACGCTCGACGACGCCGCGGACGAGGAGAGCGGCGGCGCCCCGGCCGTGCGCACGGACCGGCTGCGCGTCGTCGCCTTCGGCCGCCGCCTCGAACTGGACGCCGACGAACTGCACCGCATCCGGCAGGCCGTGCTGGGCGGCACCGCGCCCGTCAACATGCTGCGCCCGCGGGCCCGCAGGCTGCTGCTGGACGCGCTGTGGGCACGCTCCGGCGCCACGGCCCGCGCCGACGAGTACCGCTCGCAGGGCGACGCCGAACTCGCGGCGGAGCTGCGCGGCGGCTTCGACGAGGACGTGTCCTCCGAGGACGCCTTCCAGGCGTTCCTCGACGCGTGGTGGCCGGAACTGACCCCGCGCCGCGTCCTGGCCGCCATGGCCGACGAGCGGCGCCTGTCGCGCTGGACCCGGCGCGTGCTCACGCCCGGCGAGACCCGCAGGCTCGCCCGCTCGCTGCGCCGCGCCGGCCGGGACGGCACCGGCCCGCTGTCCGTGCACGACGTGGCCCTGCTGGACGAGCTGGACGCCCTGCTCGGCACCCCGCCGCGGCCCGCCAGGACCCGCCGCGAGTTCGACCCGCTCGACGCCCTCACCGGCCTCGAGGAACTGATGCCGCAGCGCGAGGAGACCCAGCGCGAGCGCGCCGAGCGGCTGGCCGCCGAGCGCACCGAGTACGCGCACGTCATCGTCGACGAGGCGCAGGACCTCACGCCCATGCAGTGGCGCATGATCGGACGCCGGGGCCGCACCGCCACCTGGACCGTCGTCGGCGACCCGGCCCAGTCCTCCTGGCCCGACGAGGAAGAGGCGGCGGCGGCCCGCGACGAGGCCCTCGGCAGGCGGCAGCGCCGGCGCTTCACCCTGACCGTCAACTACCGCAACCCCGCCGAGATCGCGGAACTCGCCGCGAAGGTCCTGGCCCTCGCCATGCCGAGCGCCGAGTCCCCCCGCGCGGTGCGCTCCACCGGGGTGCGGCCCCGCTTCCGGGTGGCCGCGGGCGGCTCCGGCGCGGCGCTGGCGGACGCGGTGCGTGAGGAGACGCGGCGGCTCCTGGACACGGTCGACGGCACCGTCGGCGTGGTCGCCTCCATGGACCGGCGGGCCGAGGTGGCCCGCTGGGTGGCCGGGCTGGGCGGGCGGGTGGTCGCGCTCGGCAGCCTGGAGGCGAAGGGGCTGGAGTACGACGCGACGGTGCTCGTCTCGCCCGCCGAGATCGCGGACGGCCAGGCGGCCTCGGTGGGCCTGCGGACGCTGTACGTGGCGCTGACCCGCGCGACGCAGCAGCTGACGGTGGTCTCGACGCCGAAGGACGAGCCGGACGCGGACGGCGTCCCGGACCTGCTGCGGGACTGACCCGCGGCAGGACCCCGGCGGGTGTTCGGGGGGCCGGCGCCGGGAACGCGGGCCGGCCGGAGGGTGCGAGTGCGGGCCGGCCGAGGGCGGGGACGTGGGGGCGGCCGGCAAGGGCGCCGGGCCGGCCGGGGCCTGCCGGAGGGGGCACCCCGTGGGCCGCGGGGCCGCCCCGGGGGCCGCCGGAAGGGTGGACGTCGCGTCCTCGGCGTCCGTCCGTACCGCTCTGGCCTGCGCACCCGCACGAAAAGTCCAACAAGCGCGGCGTCAGGGAAGACTGAGCGGGGGTCGTTTGTTAGCCTGTATACGGCACCGGCTCGATCCAAGCCCCCGGGCCCAACCTTAGTCGCTTCGAGCGACCACTTGCCGCGAGGCGAGCATGGCGGGTCGGTGCCACTGACCTGTCAGCAGGCCTTCACCAGGAGTTGGTGGGGGCCTGCTTTCGTCGTGTCCCGCGCTGTTACGCTCCGCATGATGGAAGCCTCCTTCCGCTTGAGTCGGTTTTAGTCGTTACCCGGTGGTAGGTGCGACCATCTGAAAGGTTCCGCGGCGGTACACCCGTTCGGTGGAACGGCACAGCGGCTCAGTGAAAGCAGAGGAACTCGGCAATGGCAACGGCGCCAAGCGTCTCGTACTCGATGACCGTCCGTCTCGAAGTCCCCGCGAGCGGCACGGCAGTCTCCCAGCTCACCACGGCGGTGGAGGCGTCCGGCGGGTCCGTGACCGGCCTCGACGTGACGGCGTCCGGCCACGAGAAGCTGCGGATCGACGTCACGATCGCGGCGAGCTCCACGGCGCACGCGGACCAGATCGTCGGCAAGCTGCGCGGCATCGAGGGCGTCGCCATCGGCAAGGTCTCGGACCGTACGTTCCTCATGCACCTCGGCGGCAAGATCGAGATGCAGTCCAAGCACCCCATCCGCAACCGTGACGACCTCTCCATGGTCTACACGCCCGGCGTGGCGCGGGTGTCGATGGCGATCGCGCAGAACCCCGACGACGCCCGCCGCCTCACCATCAAGCGCAACACGGTCGCCGTCGTCACCGACGGCTCCGCCGTCCTCGGCCTCGGCAACATCGGCCCGAAGGCCGCGCTGCCGGTCATGGAGGGCAAGGCGGCCCTGTTCAAGCGGTTCGCGGGCATCGACGCCTGGCCGCTGTGCCTGGACACCCAGGACACCGACGCCATCGTCGAGGTCGTCAAGGCCATCGCGCCGGGCTTCGCGGGCATCAACCTGGAGGACATCTCCGCCCCCCGCTGCTTCGAGATCGAGGCCCGGCTGCGGGAGGCCCTCGACATCCCGGTCTTCCACGACGACCAGCACGGCACGGCCATCGTCGTCGTCGCCGCCCTGACCAACGCCCTGCGCGTCGTCGACAAGAAGTTCGAGGACGTCCGCGTCGTCATGTCGGGCGCCGGGGCCGCCGGTACCGCCATCCTGAAGCTCCTGCTGGCCGCGGGCGTCAAGCACGCCGTCGTCGCCGACATCCACGGCGTGGTGCACGCGGGCCGCGAGGACCTCGTCGACGCCGCCCCGGAGTCCCCGCTGCGCTGGATCGCCGACAACACGAACCCCGAGGGCATCACGGGCACCCTCAAGGAGGCCGTCGCGGGCTCCGACGTCTTCATCGGCGTCTCGGCCCCGAACGTGATCGACGGCACGGACGTCGCCGCCATGGCGGACGGCGCGATCGTCTTCGCGCTCGCGAACCCCGACCCCGAGGTCGACCCGGCGATCGCGCGCGAGACGGCCGCGGTCGTCGCCACGGGCCGTTCGGACTTCCCGAACCAGATCAACAACGTGCTCGTCTTCCCGGGTGTCTTCCGGGGCCTGCTCGACGCGCAGTCGCGCACCGTCAACACGGAGATGATGCTCGCCGCCGCCGAGGCGCTCGCCGACGTCGTCACCGAGGGTGAGCTCAACGCGAACTACATCGTGCCCTCCGTCTTCAACGACAAGGTCGCCGGCGCGGTCGCCGGCGCCGTCCGCGAGGCCGCCAAGGCGGCCGGTGTGACGGTCGACGCGGCCGCGGGCCCCGGCACGGACTGACGTCCCCGGACCGGGGCGGGCCCCAGGGCCCGTCCCGCCCGGCCCCTGCCGCGTCCGCACGGGCGCGCCGGTACCGGAAGACACCCCGGGCCCCGGCCGGGCCGCACAGGGCCGCCTCCGGCCCGTCCGGGCAGCTCCGCCCGGCGCGTCGCGCGACTTGCGGGCCGGGCGGCCCGTCTAGGGTGGCGGACCATGGCCCCCGCCGTCCCGCGGCCCATCGTGCGTGCCGACGGGGGGATCGGATTGGCTTTCCCGCCGCTGGTGGGGGCAGGATGCAGTCTCAGGGACTTCGTCCTGGGGAGACCTGATCCCGAGGACAACGTTTCGGGGACACCCCCACGGGGCGCGAGGGTTCTCGAATCAAGGCCCGGGGCCCACCGAGTGTCCGAGGGCCCTGGCAGCATCGGCTTCGATCTCACGCCTCACAGGCAAGAAGAACACGGGAGTAAGAACATGAACCGCAGTGAGCTGGTGGCCGCCCTGGCCGACCGCGCCGAGGTGACCCGCAAGGACGCCGACGCCGTTCTGGCCGCCTTCGCCGAGACCGTCGGCGAGATCGTCGCCAAGGGCGACGAGAAGGTCACCATCCCCGGCTTTCTGACCTTCGAGCGCACGCACCGTGCCGCTCGGACCGCGCGCAACCCGCAGACCGGCGACCCGATCCAGATCCCCGCCGGCTACAGCGTGAAGGTGTCCGCGGGCTCCAAGCTCAAGGAAGCCGCCAAGGGCAAGTAGTCCTCAGGGCAGTCCCGCACCGGCGGCAGCCGGCCGGGACGGCGCGTCGGTGACGGCGCGTGACAACACATGGGGCGGCCTCCGGACACCGGAAGGCCGCCCTTGTTGTGCCCGGGGACGCGGGAGCCGCGGCTGCGGGGTTCGCGGCGGCCCGGCAGCACGGGGCCGGTGGTACGGGGCTCGGTGGTACGGGGCTCGGTGGCACGGCCCGGGAGGCCGGGCGGCGCACAGGCCCCGGAGGCGGCAGGGCGGGGCGCCGACGGGCTGGGAGCCCGGAGCGGGGCC
>NZ_JAKGCV010000329.1 GCF_021556455.1 Streptomyces fuscigenes
GCCCGGCGGGGGACGGCCGCCGGGCGCCGCGAAGGACCGCGAGGAGGGGCCGGCGGGCGGGCCGGCCGCCGCGGCCCGCTCCTGCCGGGTCGTTCCTTCAGGCTCCCCCGGTGTGCACCTGGAAGGCCGCCCGCCGCACGGCCTTGGCGAGCGCGGGGTCGGGGTGGGCCGCGGCGAGGGCCACCAGGACCTGGACGGTGCGGGGATGTCCTATGGCCCGGACCTCCCGGATGAGCGAGGGCACGCTGCCCTGCACGGCCGAGTCGAGGTGGCGCACGAGGAGTTCCGTGTCGCCGTGGTCGGCCACGGCCGCGGCCGTGTCGACCCACAGCCAGGTGGACTCCTCGCGGGTGAGGACCTCCTGGGCCTCCTCGGGGTCGGCGCCCTCGTACTCCGCGAGCCAGATCAGGGCGTACGGGCGCAGTTGGGGCTCGTCGACGACGCCGCGGACGGCCGGTTCCGCGGGGGCCCCCACGACGCGCAGCGCCTCGAAGGACAGGCCGCGCAGCAGCGCGTCCTCGCCGCGGGCGACGGCGACGAGTTCGGCGATGGCGCTGGAGACCGTGCGGGCGGCGAGCCAGGCGCGGTATTCGGCGCGGGCGGGACCCGGGGTGAGCTGGGCGCAGCCGCGCAGCATGTCCTGGGCGGACTGCTCGATGTTGCCCGCGGGACTCTGCGCGGCGACGCAGATCTGCTCCAGCTTGACCCACACGGCCCAGTTGCCCAGCGGCGTGAGGGTGGCCTGGCCGGGGGCGAGGGTGAGTGCCCCCACGGACGCCAGGCCCTCCAGGGCCCAGGTCAGCAGCGGCTCGAGGTCGGCCGCCGAGGGCACGGTGACGGCGGGCGGGGCAGGCGCCGCCTGGGCGGGGGCCTCCGCGTCGGCGTCGCCCGGCGCGGCCGGGTCGTAGGGGACTTCGCAGCGCTCCTCGTGGAGTTCGGCCACGCGCTGCGCCAGGAGGTCCAGCAGCGCGGGCCCGGTGACGGGTCCCGCGGAGAGCTGCAGGAGGGACAGCACCTGGGGGACCGATTCGATGACCTCGGCCACGATCCCGGGGTCGACGTCGGCGGGCGCGGGATGGATCAGCGACCACGCGTCGAACAGGGCGACCCAGCCGCGCAGGACCGCGGATTCGTCACTGTCCCACGCGTGCAGCCGCCAGCCCGGCCTGACGACACCGTCGTGCAGTTCCACGAGGCCGCACAGCTTGGCGCGGTCCCACGCGGCGCGCGCCTGCGGCGGCGTCAGCCCCAGCGCGGCGACGGCGCGTTCGAGGGCCTGGGGGCCGAGCGGTCCCGCGCCCGGGTCCCGGTCCGCGGCGGCCCAGCGGGCGATCGCCACCGCGTCCGCGAGCCCGGCCCTCGCCTGGCGGGCGAGCTCCACCCGGGGCGGGGTGCCCGCGGGCGGCCGGGGTGCCTGGCGATTGCGCCCCGTGGTCACGGCCCGTCGTGCGGAGGCCAGTGGTTGCGACGGGACGAGTCGGAGTCTGGAGTTGCGCGCCAATTGCTCATCAGGCTTTCGGGACGTCACGGATGGCAGTCTCCCCGTTGACTGCCCGAAAGCCCAAACGGAACGTGTCGCGCGGGCCGGCGGGCGGCGGTGCGGGGGCAGCTCGCGCCCCTTTGCCCGATGCGTGCCGCCTCGGGAGAGGACAGGGGCACTCGGCGGAACCAGGGGCGTGGGCGCAGGTCGTGGGCGGTGCGGTGAGGGTTTCGCGCCCCGCTCTCCTCACATCAGCGGGGTGATGAAGCGCCGAAGTGCCTCCTCGTACTTCTCCGGGTCCGCGTTCCACATGGCCGCGTGGGGCGCATCCGGAACCGTGTGGAGGCTGATCAGCCGGTCCTTCTGCCGGGCCAGGGCGCGGGAGGCGGACCACGGTGCGACGGTGTCGGCGGGGCCGTGGACGAGCAGGGTCGGCACGGTGAGTCGCGCGGGCAGGGCGAGCGCGGCCCGCGGGTCGCCCGCGAGCCCGGTCCGTCCCTGGGCGGCGCGCACGGCGAGCGGCACGAGCGGCGCGGGCGTGCGCGCGGCCGTCAGGGCCCGCAGGGTCGCCCGCGTGTCGAGCACGGGCGAGTCGAGGACCAGCCCGCTGATGTGCCCGCGGTACTCCGAGTCGACGGCGCAGCGCAGCGCCATGGTGGCGCCCGTGGACCAGCCGTAGAGGATGATCCGCCGGGCCCCGCCGCGCAGGGCGAAGGCGACGGCGGCGTCCAGGTCGCGCCACTCGCTCTCGCCGAGGTGGCCGAGGCCCTCGCGGGGCCGGGGCGCCCCCGGGTCGCCCCGGTAGGAGACGGCGAGCACCGGGAAGCGCCGTTCGGTGAGGAACGGCATGAGGTTCATGGTCTGGGCCCGCCCGGTGCCCAGTCCGTGGACGCAGATGACCCAGGTGCCGCGGGACCCGGGCACGAACCAGGCGGGCGAGTCGCCCCGTTCGCCCGGGACCCGCACCTCCCGGAACTCCAGGCCGAGCGCGCTGCCGGGGTCGCCCGCGTACACCTCGGGCGTGAGCCACAGCCGGGTCCCGGGCCGCAGCTCGCCGCGGCTGACCCGCAGCAGGCGCCGCACGACGGTGTCCGCGCTGCGTTCGGCGCCCTCGGCCACCGGTCCGACGGCCGCGTGCACGCCGGGGCCCTTCAGGCCGTACGTGCCGGGGCGCAGCGAGGCGAGGCTGCGGGTGAGGGTGACCCGCCCGGCCGCCGTGCCGTGCACGGTGACCTTGGGGTCGCTGGGCAGGGGTCTTTTGGGCGGCGCCTTGAGGGCCGCGTCGCTCGCGTACCTGCCGGCCGCGACGGCCGCGGCCGCGCCGATTCCGATCACTGTGGTGACGGCAGCTGCCGTTGCTGTAGCCGGGCGCACTCCACAAGTGTCCGGTGACCCGCGCGGCCGCGCCAGTGGGCCTCGGCCGGTGGGGCGTTCAGCGCGGCCCGGGGCCGCCGTCCGTGGCCCGCTGCCCGTAGCCGGCCAGTTTCTCGCCCACCCTGCGGATCTCGTCGCGCGAGAGCAGCGAGGGAGTGCGGCCCGGTACGGCGGCGGCGGTGAGCCACAGGCGGCACATCCACTCCAGTTGCGCCGTGCGGTCGTACGCCTGGTCCAGGGTGGCGCCGTGGGTGACGGCGCCGTGGTTCTGCAGGAGGCAGCCGGTGCGCCCTTCGAGCGCTTCGAGCATCCGCTCGGCGAGGGCGTCGGTGCCGTACGTCTCGTACGGGGCGACGCGCACGGGCCCGCCGAGCGCCGCCGTCATGTAGTGGACGAGGGGCAGCTCCCGCACGAGGGTGGAGACGGCGGTCGCGTGGACGGCGTGCGTGTGCACGACGGCGAGCGCGTCGGTCCTCCGGTAGACCGCGAGGTGCATGGGCAGTTCGCTGGTGGGGGTCATGCGGCCGAGGACCTGCGTCCCGTCGAGGCGCACCGCGACGGTGTCGGCCGGGCCGAGCCGGTCGTAGGGCACCCCGCTCGGGGTGACGAGGACGAGGTCGCCCACGCGGACGGACGCGTTGCCCGAGGTCCCGACGACGAGCCCCTCGTCCGCGGTCCTGCGGGCCGTCGCGACGAGGTCGAGCCACGGTCCCGCCAGTTCGTGTCCCGCCGGTCCGTGTCCCGCCGATTCGTCCCCGAGCCGGTGCGCCGACTGATCTGCCATCTCTGTCATGGGGAGATCGTGCCAGCGCCGCGCGGGCGCGGGCGGGCGGCGGGGCGAGGACGCGGCGCGCCGGGAGCCGTCGGACGGCAGGGGCTCGTGAGGCTGAAGAGGCGCACGGGGCGGAAGCGGGTCGGCGGGACGGAAGCGGCGCACGGGGCGGCGGGACGCGATCCCCTCCCGTACCGGACGGAGAGACACCGCGAATACCGACCCAGTTCACCTTGCGTTCATCCACGCTCCCTACGTTCATCTCGGCCACACACCCCGCCGAACGATTGCCTGGGTACATGGAGCATGTGACGCTGCTGCTCGCGGTCGTGATCGCGACAGCCCTCGTGTTCGACTTCACGAACGGCTTCCACGACACCGCCAACGCGATGGCCACCACCATCTCGACCGGCGCTCTCAACCCCAAGATCGCGGTGGCGATGTCCGCCGCGCTGAACCTCGTCGGCGCCTTCCTGTCGGTGGAGGTCGCCAAGACGATCTCCGGCGGGATCGTCAACGAGGACGGCATCAGAACCCAGGTCATCTTCGCGGCCCTGGTCGGTGCCATCCTCTGGAACCTGGTGACCTGGCTGCTCGGCCTCCCGTCGAGTTCGTCGCACGCCCTGTTCGGGGGCCTGATCGGCGCGGCCGTGATGTCCGCGGGGACGTCGGCGGTCAACGGCGACATCGTGATCACCAAGGTCCTCCTGCCCGCCGTCGCCGCCCCGGTGGTCGCCGGGCTCGCCGCGCTCGTCGCGGCCCGCCTCACCTTCCGCATCGGCCGCCGCACGGACGACGCGGCCACCGCGAAGGGCTACCGGGCGGGCCAGATCGCGTCCGCCGCGCTGGTCTCGCTGGCGCACGGCACCAACGACGCCCAGAAGACGATGGGCGTCATCACGCTCGCGCTGGTCACCGGCGGCGTGCTCGCCCCCGGCTCCAACCCGCCGGTCTGGGTCATCGTCTGCTCGGGCCTGGCGATCGCACTCGGCACCTACATCGGCGGCTGGCGCATCATCCGCACCATGGGCACCGGCCTCACGGACCTGCGGCCGCAGCAGGGCTTCGCCGCGCAGACCAGCGCCGCGATCTCGATCCTGGCCTCCTCGCACCTCGGCTTCTCGCTCTCGACCACGCAGGTGTGCTCGGGTGCGGTGATGGGCGCGGGGCTCGGCCGCAAGGGCGGGGTGGTCCGCTGGTCCACCGCGACGCGCATGGCGGTCGCCTGGTGCCTGACGCTGCCGGCCGCCGCGCTGGTCGCGGCCGGTGCCGAGTTCGTGACGGGGCAGGGCACCTGGGGCATCGTGCTGGTGGCCGTCGTCCTCGTCGCCGCGTCCGCCTCGATCTGGCTGGCGGCGCGCCGCCGGCCGGTGACCGCCGAGAGCGTGACCGCGAGCCCGATGACGTCGGAGCCCGCGCCGGCCCCGGCTCCCGTGCCCGGCGCCCAGCCGGCCCGGCGCGACGAGGACACGGGACTCGGCGCCACCCTCGCCGGGCCCGCACCCGCGCCCCCGCAGTCGGCCGCCGCGTGAACGGCCCGCACCCGCGGCGCGGTGCCGCCCCCGGCCTCGGCACCAGCAGCAGCACAAGCACCAGCACCAGCACCAGCACCAGCACCAGCACCCGGGACGACAGGAACAGGGACAGGGGCACCGGCTCATGAACATCGACTGGGCATCCGTCGGCAGCGTCTTCGGCGTCAGCCTGCTGGTCACCGTGGGACTCGTGGGGCTGTTCGCCCTGGGCACCGTGGGTCTGGCCAAGCAGGGCTCCGCGGTCCTCACCTCCGCCGCGTACGCCTGCTTCGCGCTCTGCGCCGCCGCCGTCGCGTACGGGATCTACCTCATCGTCGGCTGAACCGGTTCCGGACCGGCCCGGACCGGCCCCGGGGAGCGTCCAGGGCCCGCCCGGACCGATCCCTACGCACCAGAGCGGCCCCACGCGCGCCGACCCGTCCGCAGGCGCAGGGCTGTTCCGTACGCGCGGGGCCGTCCGCACGGGCGGACCGTTCCGTCCACGCAGGGCCGTTCCGTCCACGCGAGGGGGCGCCCGCCCGCACCCGGCGGGCGTCCCTTCGCCGCCCCGCCTCCCCTCCCTCCCCCGTCCCGCGCCCGGCTCCCCCGCCGTCCCCGCCGCGCTCCGCGTGCGCCCCGCGCGCGCGGCGACGGGGTTCGCGCGCGTCCCGGTGTGGGTATTCGCACACTGCCCCACCGCAGGTCAAAGGTGAGTTGACGGGCGTTGTGGGGCGTGGTGGACTGCCGGGGCCACTACCGCGGCAGCAGCAGAGGAAGCCGGTGCGAATCCGGCGCGGTCCCGCCACTGTCACCGGCGAACGCCCCATCGGGCGCGCCGGGAGCCAGGAACTCTCGCCGCCGTGTTTCACGTCGAGCCGGGGCGCGGACCCTGAGTGAGGACACTGCCCCATGCCTGCCGCCGGCAGAGCCGTCAAGACAGCCGTCGTGTCCGGCGCCGCCGCCGGGCTCGGCCTTCTCGCCGACGCCGTCTTCGCCGATCCGCGCCGCGGCCATCCGGTCGCCGCGTTCGGCCGGGCCGCGGGCGCCGCCGAGCGCCTGCTGTGGCGCGACGACCGGGGACGGGGCGCCGCGTTCACCGCACTGTGCGTCGGCTCCGCCGCCG
>NZ_JAKGCV010000032.1 GCF_021556455.1 Streptomyces fuscigenes
CCGAGGCCCAGGCCGACGCCGTGCGGCACGACGGTCACGCCGCGGTCCATCAACCGCCGCAGCGGCCCCGGCAGATGGCCGGGGTGGGCGCAGAGGTTCTCCGCGACGGCCTCGACCCAGTCGATGCCGGGCAGTTCGTCGATCACGTCGGCGATCTCGGGCCGCCACCCGATCCCGACGCCGAGGTGGTGCGGCAGCGTGGCCGCGGCGCCCGCGGCCGCCCCGCGCTGTGCCTCGCGGGGCGCCTCCTCCGGGCCCGCCCCCCGCGCCCCCGTGCGGTGACCGGTTCCCGTCCCGCCGGCCGGCCGTGCCCCGTCCGTCGTGTCCTTCGCCATCGCTGTCCCCCGATGCGTCCGCGTCGCGGCGGGCCGTCCCCACGGCCGCACCCGCCCGGTCGGGCTCCGCACCCCTACCGAGGCGCGGAACACTCCCCGTAGGACATCACCCCGGGACGGCCCGGCAAACGTACGGGTCCCGCGCTCAGAGCCGAATCTGAGCTTTCCCGCCCGGTGCGCGGGTCCCCGGGGCGATGTGCGGGCGCGCGACGGCCGTCCGGCGACGATCGGCGGCCCCGCCCGCGTCGCCGTGCCCGGCGCCCCACCGGCTCACGGCCGGGGGCGTTCGCCGTTCACGTCCGCGGGGCCCGTTCCCGCCTCAGCCGCGGCTCACGGTCGTCCACGCCTCCAGCGCGAGTCCCTGCTCGGGCTTCTGGCGGGTGATGCGCAGTCGGCCGTCCTCGCCGATCGCGGCGAGTGCCACCCGTCCCTCCCCGTCCAGGGCGAGGGCCGGTACTCCGCGGCACGGCTCGCCGGAGGAGACCCAGGTCAGGCCGGCCTCCTCGTCCTCCGTCGGGTACGCGGCGAGGACGGGGCGGCCGTCCTGGCCCCGGCCCGCGAGGATCGTGCAGTCGACGCCGTCGACGGGGGTGCGCAGCACGGAGAGCGGGCCGGTGCCGGGGCCGTCGAGGTCGACCGGGCCGGAGCCGGGGCGCCAGGCGTGGACGCGGGTCGTGGCGCCGTCGCGCCAGTAGTACGTGAGGCGGCCGGGGGCGGTCGTCTCGGAGGACAGCGTGCCGGGCGCCACCGTCGCCGAGGGCTCCTGGTCCTCGACGCGGGTGAAGTCCGCGTCGTTCTTGGCGCGCCGCCAGTAGAGAACGCGGCCGGCGGCCGGGCCGAGCACCTCGATGACGCCGTCGTCGCGCGGCACCGCGTACACCTGGCCCGTGACGGGGGTGCCTTCCACACTGGCGCGTGCCCAGGGCTCGAAGCGGCCCTTCGGGTTCTGCTGGCGGTAGGAGACGCGCCCCTCGGCGTTCTGCACGTAGACGTGCACGCTCGAGACGGTGTCCGCGAGCAGCGACGGCCGGCCCATCCTGGCGGCCTTGGTGTGGTCCTTGTAGGGGCTGCCGATGGTCTGCCAGTCGCGCAGGGGCCTGCCGGTCTGGTACTGGATCGCGTGCAGCACGTCGACGAGGGTCTTGCCGGCCTCGGGCGCGGGACGTGAGCGGATGGCCACGAGGTGGACGTACCCCTCGGCCGTCCGGGTGGCGGCCATGCTCAGCACGGTGCCCTGCGAGGGCAGCGGGAGGCGGTCCGGGCCGGCCCACTGCGCGGCGCCGACCGCGGGTTCCGTCCAGCGCACGGCCGCGTCGTCGGTGCCCGCGTAGGCCGTGAGGCGCCCGTCCTTGCCGCGCACCAGCCAGCTGCCGCTCACCGGGCTCGGGACGGCTCCGGGGCGGGCCGGGGTCCCGCGGCCCTTCGGGTGGGGGGCGGGCTCCGCGGCGGCCGGGCCCCGGCCGCGGTCGTCCGCCTTCTTCGACATCCGTACGGACCGCAGCGCCATGGCTCGCCGCCACCACCTTCCCGTGCTTCCCGCCGACCCGTCGTGCGGGTGCTACGAACCAGCCGATCCTACCCGGGGGTCCCCGCGCGGGCTGTGCAAGGCTGCCGGGGTGCTGACCTTGCTGATTGTCGACGGTGCGAACGTGGTCGGTTCCGTCCCCGACGGGTGGTGGCGCGACCGGCGCGGCGCCGCGGAGCGCCTGCGTGACGCGCTGGCCGCGGCCGCCGCACGGGAGTGCGTGCTGCCGGGCCGCCCCGGGCCGCTGGACGTGGTCCTGGTGGTGGAGGGGGCCGCCCGGGGGCTGGAGCCGGTGCCGGGGGTACGGGTGGAGTCGGCGACCGGCAGCGGCGACGACCTGATCGTGCTGCTGGCGGAGCGGGCCCGGGCCGAGGACCGGCCCTGCCTCGTCGCGACGGCGGACCGGGAGCTGCTGCGGCGGGTGGCGGAGCACGGCGCGGAACGGGTGGGTCCGCGCAGCGTACGCTACTGAACATGGGCACGACCGACTGGAACTGGCACGATCTGCGGAGTTCTTCGCTCCTCTCCGAGGACGCGGCGATCCTCGCTCTCGACAAGCCGTCCGGGATCTCCGTGATGGGTGAGCGGCACGACACGGACATCGTGGAACTCGCCCAGGCCTCCGGCGAGCAGCTGTACCCGGTGCACCGGATCGACAAGGCCACGTCGGGCGTCATCCTGTTCGCGAAGGAGCTGTCCCGGCACGGGGGCCTGACGCGGCAGTTCAACAAGCGCACCGTCGACAAGGCCTACCTGGTGGTGACGGAGACGACCGGACTGCCCGAGGAGGGCACGGTCGAACTGCCGTTGAGCGCGGGGCGCAAGGGGCGGATCCGGATCGCCGCGCAGCGCGAGGCCATCCGCTCGCAGCGGGAGCGGGCCGGGGGCGGTGCCGGCGGCCCCGGCCGGTGGTGGGTGGCCGACGAGGACCTCCTCGACACCCGCAGGTACCCGTCGACGACCGTCTTCCGCCGCGTGTTCGAGGGGACGCGGCACTCGCTGCTGGTGGTCCGGCCGGTGACGGGGCGGCGGCACCAGATCCGCGTGCACCTCGCGTGGATCGGTCATCCGGTCCTCGGGGACCCGCTGTTCGACAAGGCGGCGGCGCGGGAGGGCACGCGGACCTTCCTGCACTCGTGGCGGCTGGGGTTCGACGCGGACTGGCTGGGCGGCGAACGGGTCGCCCTGGAGGCGGCCCCGTCGGCGGACTTCTTCGCGCCGCTGTCCGGCGAACTCGCCGCGCAGGACGCCCTGAAGCTGCTGGCGGACGTGCGGGTGCCCTGACCCGGCGGGCCGCGGGCGGGCGCGCCCGCTCGGCGCGCGGGCCGCTCAGGCCCCCGGCGCGGTCCCGTCCGGACCGTCCGGCCCGTGCGGCCCCTGCTGGGCGGGCACCGGGCGGCCGGCCTCCCGGCTGTGGCGGATCCCGTACAGGAAGTAGATCACGAAGCCCGCGGCCATCCAGATCGCGAACCGCAGCCAGGTCTCCGCGGTCAGGTTGAGCATCAGCCACAGCGAGGCGGCGACCGAGGCGATCGGCACCCAGGGGACGAGCGGGGTGCGGAAGGCCCGCGGCAGGTCGGGGCGGGTGCGGCGCAGGATGATCACGCCGATGGCGACCACCACGAACGCGGCGAGCGTGCCGATGTTGACCAGGTTCGCGAGTTCGGAGATGGACGTGAACCCGGCGACGGCCGCCACGACGACGCCGAGCAGGAGCGTCGTGCGGTGGGGCGTGCCGAACCGGGGGTGCACCTGGGAGAAAGCTTTCGGCAGCAGGCCGTCGCGGCTCATCGCGAAGAACACGCGGCTCTGGCCCAGCAGCAGGATCATGCACACCGAGGTGAGGCCGACGGCCGCGCCGAAGCTGATGACGCCGGACCAGAAGGGGTGCCCCGTGGCCTTGAACGCGTCGGACAGGGGCGCGTCCACGGACAGGTGGGTGTACTTCTGCATGCCGGTGACGACGATGGACACGGCCACGTAGAGCAGGGTGCAGATGAACAGCGAGGCGAGGATGCCGCGCGGGACGTCGCGCTGCGGCCGCAGCGTCTCCTCCGCCGCGGTGGCGACGATGTCGAAGCCGATGAACGCGAAGAAGACGATCGCGGCGGCGCTGAAGATGCCGAACACGCCGAAGTTCCCGGGCGTGAAGCCGGCCATCAGCTGGATGAGGGGCGCGTCGAAGCCGCTGATGCCGGAGGGGTGCGTGCTGGGCGGGATGAACGGCGAGTAGTTCGAGCCGGTGATCAGGAAGGCGCCCACGATGATGACGAGCAGGACGACCACGATCTTCACGGCGACGATGACGTTGGTGACGAGGGACGACAGCCTCATCCCGACGACGAGGATGCCGGTGAGCACGAGGATGATGAGGCAGGCGAGCACGTCGAAGCCGAAGTGCCCGTTGTGCATGCCGGTCAGCGCGGTCGGCAGGTTCCAGCCGGCGTTGCTGAGGAAGGACTGGATGTAGCCGGACCAGCCGACGGCCACCACGGCGGCGCCCAGGGCGAGTTCGAGGACGAGGTCCCAGCCGATGATCCACGCGGGCAGTTCGCCGAGGGAGGCGTACGAGAAGGTGTACGCGGATCCTGCGACGGGCACGGTCGAGGCGAACTCGGCGTAGCAGAGGGCGGCCAGGGCGCAGACGATGCCGGAGACGACGAAGGCGAGGGCCGTCGCGGGCCCCGCGTTCTCCTTGGCGACCTGGCCCGTCAGGACGAAGATCCCGGTGCCGACGATGACCCCGACGCCGAAGACGGTGAGGTCCAGCGCGGAAAGGGACTTCTTGAGCCGGTGCTCGGGCTCCTCGGTGTCCCGGACGGACCGCTCGACCGATTTTGTACGGAACAGAGCATTCCGTGTCCGGGGTGTTTCACCTTGAGTACTCACATAGGTCCTTCCGTGTGCGCCTCCATCCCGGCAATGATCGAGAGGGGTCGGAGCCCCGCCTAATAGGAAGAAGGAAATTCACACGTTCGGACCGGGCGGACCACCCGTACGGGAGCCCGCCGGCCCGGAGCCCTGCGCCGTCCGGAGGCCCCGCCCCGGGGCCCTGCTCGGGGCCGGGCCGGTACGGCGCCGGCGGGGCCGGTACCCGCGCATCCGCGGGCGTCCGGGCCCCGCACGCGCGGGCGCGCGCCACCGGCGGGGAGCCGGCGGCGCGCGCCCGGTGCGAGGCGGAGGCGGGTCAGTCGCGGGCGACCTCTCCGGCGTCCACGAGCTTGCCGTCCAGACGGGCGACCAGCCCGGTGACCTGGCGGGCGATGTCGGGCGCGGTCAGCCCGATCTCGGCCATGATCTCCTTGCGGGTGGCGTGCGGCAGGAAGCGCTCGGGGATGCCGAAGTCCCGCAGGGGCATGTCGACGCCGGAGTCCCGCAGCGCCTGCGCGATCGAGGCGCCGACGCCGCCGGTGCGGATGTTGTCCTCGACGGTGACCACGACCCGGTGGCGTTCGGCGAGGGGGACCATCTCCTCGTCGACGGGCTTGACCCAGCGCGGGTCCACGACCGTGCTCGAAATGCCCTGTTTGTCCAGGAGGTCGGCGATCTCCAGGCACATCGGGGCCAGCGCGCCCACCGAGACCAGCAGGACGTCCGCGGGATCGTTCGTGGCGGGCCGGCGCAGCACGTCCATGCCGCCGATCCGGCCGACGGCCGCGACCGCGGGCCCGACCGCGCCCTTCGAGTAGCGCACCACCGTCGGCGCGTCCTCGACCTGGACGGCCTCGCGCAGCTGGGCACGGACCTGGTCGGCGTCGCGCGGGGCGGCGATCCGGATCCCGGGCACGACCTGGAGCATCGACATGTCCCACATGCCGTTGTGCGAGGGGCCGTCGGTGCCCGTGATGCCGGCCCGGTCGAGTGCGAACGTGACGCCGCAGCGGTGCAGCGCGACATCCATCAGCACCTGGTCGAAGGCGCGGTTCAGGAACGTCGCATACACGGCGAAAACGGGATGAAGCCCCGCCGTGGCAAGGCCGGCGGCGGAGACCGCGCCGTGCTGCTCGGCGATCCCGACGTCGTACACCCGCCCGGGGAACTCCTCCGCGAACTTGGTCAGGCCCGTCGGGTGCAGCATCGAGGCGGTGATCGCGACGATGTCGTCCCGCTCCCGGCCGAGCTTGACCATCTCCTCGCCGAAGACCGACGTCCAGTCCGCGCCGCCCGCCGAGATCGGCAGGCCGGTGTCGGGGTGGATCGGGCCGATGCCGTGGAAGCGGTCCGTCGGGTCCTGCTCCGCGGGGGTGTAGCCGCGGCCCTTCTCCGTGATGCAGTGGACGATGACCGGCCCGCCGAAGCGCTTCGCGCGCAGCAGCGCGGACTCGAGTGCCTCCACGTCGTGGCCGTCGATGGGGCCCATGTACTTCAGGCCGAGGTCCTCGAACATGCCCTGGGGCGCGACGAAGTCCTTCAGGCCCTTCTTGGCGCCGTGCAGCGTCTCGTACAGCGGCCTGCCGACGACCGGGGTGCGCTCCAGCAGGTCCTTGCCGCGGGCGAGGAAGCGCTCGTAGCCGTCGGAGATGCGCAGGGTGGCGAGGTGGTTGGCGAGGCCGCCGGTGGTGCGCGCGTAGGACCACTCGTTGTCGTTGACGACGATGACGAGGGGGCGGTCCTTCGCGGCGGCGATGTTGTTGAGGGCCTCCCAGGCCATGCCGCCGGTCAGCGCGCCGTCGCCGATGACGGCGACCACGCTGTTGTCCTTCTTCAGGACGCGGTTGGCCTTGGCGAGCCCGTCGGCCCAGCCGAGGACCGTGGAGGCGTGCGAGTTCTCGATCACGTCGTGCTCGGACTCGGCGCGCGAGGGGTAGCCCGACAGGCCGCCCTTGCCCTTGAGCTTCGAGAAGTCCTGGCGGCCCGTGAGGAGCTTGTGCACGTACGACTGGTGGCCGGTGTCGAAGAGGATCCGGTCGTTCGGCGAGTCGTACACCCGGTGGAGCGCGATGGTCAGTTCCACGACGCCCAGGTTGGGCCCGAGGTGGCCGCCGGTCTTGGAGACCGCGTCGACGAGGAACGTCCTGATCTCGCCCGCGAGCTGCCTGAGCTGCTCGGGGTCGAGTCGGTCCAGATCCCGCGGTCCCTTGATTTGGGTCAGCAACGGCACCCGTGCCTCCTTGCGATTGAGCCGGTCGAGCTCTGCCGATCCGCTGATTCTAATGTTCCGCCCGGGACGGTGTTCGCCGGGCGGCACCTTTGCGTGTCACACCAACGAATGAGAACGCGCGAATCCCCTTGCGACCTGACGGATCCTGTGCAGTTGCCCACAGTCCCCGGAAGGCGCAGCTCCCGCGGCCGGGAGACGGAGCCGGCGGCCGCCGCACGGGGACGACGGGAGCATCCGAACGGGGGCGGACCGAACGTGTGATCGAGAAGCGTACGAGAGGGTGCCGGTGAGCCCGGTGGCGCCCGCCCGGGCCGCACGGGTCCCCGCGGGGGCTCGCGCACCGGGCCCGGACGCGCCTGTGCCCGGCACCACCGGGGTGCCGGGCACAGGCTGCGGGACCGCGGTCAGGCGCGACCCGCGCTCCGCTGCGTCTTGCGGGTGATGGCGTCGATGACCACGGTGGCCAGCAGAACCGCACCGGTGACCATGGACACGATCGGCGCCGCGACGCCCTGGATGCCGAGGCCCACCTGGATCGAGATGATCACGAGGACACCGAGCAGGGCGTTCCACGTGCGGCCCCGGCCACCGAAGAGGCTGGTGCCGCCGATGACGGCCGCGGCGATGGAGTTCATCAGCAGGTTGCCGGCGCCGGCGCCCTGGTTGGCCGCGGCGATCTGGGAGGCCAGGAAGAGGCCGCCGAGCGACGCGAAGCCACCGGAGATCATGAAGACCGAGATCCGGATCCAGGTGACGTTGATACCGGCACGGCGGGACGCCTCGACGCTGCCGCCGAGCGCGAAGATCTTCCGGCCGTAGGTGGTCCTGCGGAGCACGAAGTCCGTGATCACGAGGAGGCCCACGAAGATCACGACGGCCAGCGGGAGGCCCTTGTACTGGTTGAAGATGACCGCGACGCCGAAGGCGGCGACGGCCACCAGGACCGTACGCATGATGGTGTCGGCCACCGGGCGGAACGGCACCCCGGCGCGCTGCCGCTTGCGGTTGCCCGAGAACGAGGCCCAGAAGTAGACCACCACGGCGACGAGAGCCAGGATGTAGGCGGCCGCCACGTCGCTGAAGAAGTAGTTCTCCAGCTTGTAGACGACGTTGTCGTTCGGGATGTTGATGGTGCCCGACGGGCCGAGCACCTGCAGCATCAGGCCGCTCCAGAAGAGCAGGCCGGCCAGCGTCACGGCGAAGGCCGGAACGCCGATGCGTGCGAAGAAGAAGCCGTGGATGGCACCGGCGACCGCGCCGGAGACCAGGGCGAGGATCAGCGCCAGGACTTCGTTCATGCCGTGCGTGATGGCGAGCACCGCGAAGATGGCGCTCGACAGACCGCTGACGGAACCGACGGACAGGTCGATCTCGCCGAGCAGCAGCACGAAGACGATGCCGGTGGCTATCAGCCCGGTACCGCTCATCTGCACGAGGATGTCGGTGATGTTGCCCGCACCGAGGAAGCTCGAGTTCAGGCTCGTGAAGATCACGGCGATCACGATCAGACCGACGATGACCGGGATGGAGCCCAGTTCACCGGCCTTGATCTTGCGCTTGAACTCGGTCACGTATCCGCCGAAGCCCTGCTCCTGGACGAGCAGCCGGGGGTCGACCGCCGCGACGGCGCCCTCGGCGGCCTCCGGGGCGTCCACGGCGCGGTGCCGTGGCGCGGAGGTCTTGTCGATGCTCACTTCTGAACCTCCGCGGTACGGGACGCGCGCCGGGTCACGGCGTTGTCCGTGGCGCCGGTGATGGCGGCGATGATTTCTTCCTGCGAGGTGGTCCTGACGTCGAAGACACCGTTGTTGCCACCGAGGCGCAGCACGGCGACCCGGTCGGCGACAGCCTTGACGTCCGCCATGTTGTGGCTGATGAGCAGGACCGCGAGGCCTCGCGAGCGCAGCCGCTCGACGAGGTCGAGCACCTGGGCGGTCTGCTCCACGCCGAGAGCCGCGGTGGGCTCGTCGAGGATCACGAGCTTGGGCTCGCCGAGCATCGAGCGGGCGATCGCCACGACCTGGCGCTGACCGCCGGAGAGCGAGGCGATCGGGATGCGCACGCTCGGGATGCGGATCGAGAGCGAGTCGAGCAGCTCGCGCGAGCGGCGCTCCATCTCGACCTCGTTGAGCACGCCCCAGCGGCGGATCTCCCGGCCGAGGAACAGGTTGCCGACGACATCGATGTTGTCGGCGAGCGCGAGGTCCTGGTACACGGTCGCGATGCCCAGGTGCTGGGCGTCCTGCGGCCGGTCGACGGTGACCTTGCGGCCCTCCCACTCGATGACGCCCTCGTCGATGGGGTGCACGCCGGCGATCGTCTTGACCAGCGTGGACTTTCCGGCGCCGTTGTCGCCCACGAGGGCGACCACCTCACCGGCGTGGATCTCCAGGTCGACGTCGGTGAGCGCCTGGACGGCACCGAATCGCTTGAAGACCCCTCGCAACGCCAGCACGGGCGTAGCGGTCACGTGAACCATCTCCTTCGCCGCCTGACCGGCGGGGATGCCGCGCCGGGGGTGTGGCGCGGAGGTCGAGCAGAACATGCGGAAGCCCACCGCCGGAGTGCGGCGGCAGGGAGGTGAGGAGTTCCGTCCGGCGCCCCGCCGCTGCTGCTTGCGGGGCGTTGGTCGAGCGGGGCGCCGGAGGGGCTTTCACCGAGGGACGGCGGGGACGTGGTCCCCGGGTCCCTCACGGCCTGGTCACTCCAGGCCGGCGGCCTTGCACTCGGCCGCGTTGGCCGTGGTGCAGATGTCCGAGAGCTTGTAGATCTTGTCCTTGAGGACCGTGTCCTTGATGTTGGACTTGGTCAGCGAGACCACCGGGACGATCTTGGTGGGGATGTCCTTGGCGGTGTTGCTGTTGCTCTTGTCCGAGGCGATGGAGTCCACGGACTTGCCCTGCGCGAGGGCGACGGCCAGCTGGCCGGCGATCGACGCCTCCTGCGGGACCGACTTGTAGACGCTCATGAACTGCGTGCCGTCGAGGATGCGCTTCACGCCGGCGAGCGTGGCGTCCTGGCCGGTGACCGGGATGGCCTTCGGGTCCATGCCGGCCGACTTCATGGCCTGGATGATGGCGCCGCCCATGTCGTCGTTGGCGGAGTAGACGCCGACGATGTTCTTCGCGCCCACGGCCTGGATCGCCGCCGCCATGTTGCTGTTGGCGTTGTTCGGGTCCCAGTCCTGGGTGTCGTACTGCTTGGCGATGGTGGTCGCCTTCTTCAGGATCGGCATGGCGCCGTCCTTGAACTGCTTGGCGTTCGGGTCCGTGATGGCGCCGTTCATCATCACGATCTTGCCACCCTTGGCCTTCGAGCCAAGCTTCTGGACCAGGGCGTTCGCCTGTACGCGACCGACCTCGGTGTTGTCGAAGGAGGTGTAGGCGCCGATCGGGCCGTCCGCGAGGCGGTCGTAGGCGACGACGGGGATGCCGGCGTCCTTGGCCTTCTGGACCGAGGAGGCGATCGACTTCGAGTCCACCGCGTCGAGGATGATCACGTCGACCTTGCGGGTGATCAGCGTCGACATCTGCTGGGTCTGGGTCGTCGCGTCCTGCTGCGCGTTCTCGTAGACGACCTTGCCCTTGCCGTTGGTGAGGTCCGAGATCCGCTGGGTGATCAGCGGGCGGTCCAGCGACTCGTACCGCGCGGTCTTGTTCTCCGGCAGGAGCAGGCCGACCGTGATGTTGTCCGAGTCGGACTTCTTCTTCGAGTCGTTGTCGCTGCTGCCACCGGACTGCTTGGCGCTGCCGCAGGCGGCGAGGAGAACGGCCATGGCGGTGGCGGACCCGGCCATCGCAGCACGACGCATCGTTGCGTTCACTTCGAAAAACCTCCCTGACGAGGCCGCGTCGCTGCGGCCGAGGTGGCAGGAAGTCAACTCGGCCAAACGGGCGACGTCAAGGAGTAAATCCTTAACGAGATGACAACGGTGCCATTCGTTATCTAAGTGAAGGCGGGAGTGCTGGCCGGCAGGGCGCTCTCGAGGAGGGTCGAATCGCCCATCTCGTTCAGTACGAGGGCGAGTGCCCCGAGCACCTCCGCACGCCCTCCCAGGGCCCCGGGAAGCACCGAGAGTTGGCGCGCCGCGCTGGGGATGGCGTAGCGCGAGACGGACTCGCGGATGGGCGCCAGCACCAGTTCCCCAGCCTCCGCCAGATCGCCGCCCAGCACCACCCTGGAGGGGTTCAGAAGGTTGCAGAGATTGGCGACTCCGCTGCCCACGTGCCGCCCGACGTCCCCCACGACCCTGCGGCAGCCCGGATCGCCCTCGCGGGCGAGCTGGACGACCCGCTCCATGGTCAGGTCGCCGCCGTGGCTGGGCCGCAGGAGCGGCAGGACGTAGCGCGCCGCGGCGAACGTCTCCAGGCAGCCGCGATTGCCGCAGCGGCACACCGGACCCGCCTCGTCGATCGTGATGTGCCCGATCTCGCCGGCGGTGCCGCCGGGGCCCCGGTAGATCTGCCCGTCGATGACGAGGCCCGACCCGACGCCGCTGGCGACCTTGATGTACGCCAGGTCGCGCACGCCCCGGCCGCTGCCCCAGACCATCTCGCCGAGCGCGCCGAGATTGGCGTCGTTGTCCACGTAGACCGGCACGCCGAGGCGGGCAGCGAGCTCGTCGCTCGGGTTGATCCCGGTCCAGCCCGGCAGTATCGCCGTGGAGCCGAGCGTCCCGGATTCGACGTCGATCGGGCCCGGCACGCCGAGCCCGACCCCGACGACCTTCTTGCGGTCGATCCCGGTGGTCACGATCAGCCGCTCGACGAGGGCCTCGGCCCGCCCGAAGCCGTCCACGTACGACGCGTCGACGTCCAGCGGCTCGGACTCCTCCGCGAGCACCTGGTGGGCCAGGTTCCCCACCGCGACCCGCAGGTGCGTGTGGCCGAAGTCGACGCCGAGCACGATGCCGGCCTCGGGGCTCAGCGAGACGCTGCGGGCCCTGCGCCCGCCCGCGGAGGTCGGGGTGACCTCGACCGTTCCGCCGTCCTTCAGCTCGCGGACGATGTTGGACACCGTGGCGGCGGACAGTCCCGTGCTCCTGGCGATCTCGGCCTGCGTGAGCGAACCGGCCATACGCACCGCGCGTACGACCCGTTCGAGGTTGGCCCGGTGCAGGGACGACTGCGACCCCGGAGTCTCCACGGCTCATCCACTCCTGCCCTGGAAGGCGGCACGACGACCTCCTCCCGGCGGGGCCGCGTCTCTGAGACCCCGACGTATCTCCAACTTGTGAACTCTAACCTCAGCCTTTGGGGCCACCTCCCGTCAAGACCTTGAGCGATGCACCTGGGGAGAATATGTCCGAAATGCAGGGAAACGCCCGCCGGTCGGAACCGGAGGGCGTTTCCCTGCTTTCATCGGATGACGTTATTTCAACGCCCCCGCGGTGAGTCCCGCGACGACCTGGCGCTGGAAGATGATGTAGGCGGCGAGCACCGGCAGCATCGCCATCACCAGCCCGGCGAACAGGCCCGAGTAGTCCCCCTTGTACCCCTGGCTCGTGGCGAGTTCGACGAGGCCCTGCGAGAGGACCTTGTGGTCGGGGTTGGTGTTGAGCACCGTCGGCAGCAGGTACTGGTTCCACTGGCCGAGGAAATTGAAGATGCCCACGCTGATCAGGCCGGGCTTCGCCATCGGCAGCATGACCTGGAAGAACGTCCGCGTGTGGGAGGCCCCGTCGATGATCGCCGCCTCCGCCACCGACGTCGGCAGCGTCCTGAAGAACGAGGTCAGGAAGAACACCGTGAACGGCAGCGAGTACGCGATGTAGACGAGGATCAGCCCGTGGATCGTGTTGAGCAGCGTCAGGTTCTGCAACACGTAGAACAGCGGCACCAGCGCGAGGATGACCGGAAAGCTCATTCCTCCGATGAACAGGAAGTAGATGAACCGGTTGCCGGGGAACTCGAAGCGCGCCAGCACGTACGCCGCCATGGATCCGAGCAGCAGCGTGCCGAACAGCGAACACGCGACGACGATGACGGTGTTGAGGAAGTAGTCGCTCATGTGCGCCTGGCTCCAGGCGCGCGACCAGTTCTCGAAGTGCAGGTGGTTCGGGAGCGACCACGGCGAGGTCAGGATCCCGTGGTCGTCCTTGAAGGACGTCATGACGGCCCACAGCAGCGGCGCCACGACGAGGACGGCCCACACGACCAGCATGCCGTGCGAGAAGACGTTGAGGACCCCGCCGGTCTTCTTGTCGCGGGTGGCGGCCGTGGGGGTCGCCGCGGCCGAGGGCATGCGCGGCGGCACGGTCTCCGCGGGCGGCGGAGGGGTGTCGGTGGTCTTCATCAGAACTCCAGGCGTTCGCGTCGGCCCACGCGCAGCACTCCGCCGGCGAAGAGCAGGGTGACGATGAGCAGGGCGACGCCGATCGTGGTCGCGTAGCCGGCCTGACCGTCCCGGAAGGCCTTCTGGTAGACGTACAGGCTCAGGACGTTGGTGGAATCCGCCGGGCCGCCGGGGCCCGCGGTCATGATCTGGGTGACCGCGAAGGACTCGGCGCCGAGCGACAGGATCCCCATGTAGACCCAGCCGGACTGCACCGTGTCCCACAGCAGGGGCAGCGTGATGCGGAAGAACGTGGTGGCCCGCGAGGCCCCGTCGAGCAGCGCGGCCTCGTAGAAGTCCTTCGGGATCGACGCCATGCCCGCGGAGAACAGCACCACGAAGAAGCCGACCTGGCTCCAGACGAGCACCGCCATCACGCACCACAGCGCGAGACTCGGGTCGCCGAGCCACTCCGGCTGGACGCTGTCGAGGCCCACGGCGCTCAGGAAGGCGTTGAGCGCTCCGCTCTCCGGGTTGTAGAGGAACTGGAAGAGCAGGGCGACGATCGCGATCGAGAGCACCTGCGGGAAGAAGTAGACGATCTTGTAGAACGGGGCGCCCTGGACGCCGGAGACCGCCGCCCCCCGCTTGCGCCGGCCGCCGACGTTCAGCATGAACGCCAGGAACAGCGCGATCGCGAGGACGATCAGGGGCAGGACCAGCACGTAGATCACACTGTGCCGGAACGACGCCCAGAAGGTCGAATCGTGGATCATCCGCTGGTAGTTGTCGAGCCCCGTCACCGAGAAGTTCGGGCTCAGGCCGCTCCAGTTGGTGAACGAGTAGAAGATCGACTGGACGAACGGCCAGATGACGAAGATCGCGTACAACGCCAGGGGGACGATCAGGAACCCCACGATGAACCGGTACTTGCCGTGCTGCATGTCTCCCGACCCCGAATCCTCCGGCCTGCGGCTCCTGTTGGGTGACCGCCCGGCCGGCATGGCGAGTGCCGACACGGACGGCCGGAGACCCTCGGCGCGCGGGTCCCCGGCCGTCCGTACCGTCCCCTACTGGTGCTTGTAGTGCGTGATGGACGAGTCCTTGGCCGCCTGGTCGGCGAACTCCTGGCACTTCTTGACGCATTCGGCCGGCGTCATGCGGCCGGCCATCATCTCGCCGAGCGCGCCGACGCCGATCTTCTGCTTCTGCAGCTCGACGTACCAGTCCTGCAGGCGGGGGTTGAGGACGTTGTCCCCGGCCTTCTTCAGCGCGTCCACACCGGACTGCAGGGCGCTGGAGAGCGTCAGGCCGTCGGTGCCGCCGTTGAAGGAGCTGAGCGACTTGACCTTCTGGGTGAAGTCGCGCGAGGAGGCCTCGCTGAGCATGATGCGCAGCTGCTCCATGCCGCCGGCCGCGTTCTTGGCCTTCGCCGGGACGATGTACGGCTCGCCGCCGGACGCCCACAGCGTGCCGAACGGCAGCTTGTCGTTGCTGTCGAGGCTGGAGGGCGCCGAGACCTTCATCTGGAAGTCCTTCGGCGTGGTCTTCGCCGCCTCGTTCTCGACCCAGGAGCCGTTCGGGATGAACAGCGCCTTGCCCTGCGTCCAGGCCGTCTGCGACTGGATGTGGTCGAGGCCCGGCGTGCCCTTGAGGATGTAGCCCTTCTTGTACAGCTCGTAGTACGCCTCGAAGGCGGCCTTGACGGCCGGAGCCTTCCAGGCGTTGGGCTCCAGGTTGTCGATCGCGTCGAGGACCTCGCGGCCGCCGATCTTCCCGATGAACGGGTAGAGCGAGAACGGGATGTAGTACGGGTACTTGCCCGCGTACGTCCAGCCGGCGACGCCCTTCTTCTTCGCCTTGGCGCACAGCGCCAGCATCGCGTCCCAGTCCTCGGGGTACTCGGCGTCGAACTTGTCGAGCGCGGTCTGGGAGTACCACACGCCGTAGACGGTGTAGGCGTAGTACATGATCCACACCGGCGAGCCGTCGAACTGGCCCATCTCCAGGACGCCCGGGCGCAGGGTGTCGCGGACCTTCTTGCTCGGGTCGTCGACGGAGGGCGCGTCCATGAGGGCGGTGAGGTCGGCGAGCTGCTTCTGGCCGACCAGGACGCCCATGTCCATCTGCTCGGCGCCGGAGTTGTCGATCAGGTCCGGCGGGGTGCCGCCGTTGAAGCGCGGCTGCAGCTGCGACTGGATCTTCTGCGTCGCGGTGAGGGTGACCTTCGCCTTGGGGTACGACTTGTTGTAGACCTCGTTGGCGTCCTTCGCGTACTCGGTACCGAAGCCGCCGTCGAAGATCACGAAGTCGAGCGGGGCGGTCGCGTTCACGCCGAGCGGGTTCTTGGCGCTCGTCTTCGTCTTCTTCGGCGCAGAGCTGTCGTCGCTTCCGCCGCCGCCGCTCGCGCAGGCGGACAGGAAGCCGGCGGCCGGTATCCCGACCAGGCCGAGCGCCGCTGACCGCTTGATCACATCTCGGCGGCCGAGGCCCCCGTTGTTGTTCTGAGCGGAGGTGGATCCCATGCTCAAGTCCTCGCCTTCTCCAGGACTCAGGCGGTGTGCCGGCCGGCCGTCCTTCTCGTCTGAGGCGAAGGCCCCGCCACCGCGGGTATACGAAGCTGGTCGTGCTGCGGGTACTGCTGGGTGATGGTGCGTGGACGCGTGCGGATCACGGTGAGAACGGTGCGGCCTGCCTCGCAGATACGGGCAGAGCCCTCCCGTCGTCTCCCCCTGGCCCTGTCTGCGCAGGAAAAACTCCGGGGCGGACGCCGACAGGTATAGTCCACTTCCCGCCGGGTGAGCAAGATCGAAACCAAACTTGGACGGCAGTCTTTCCCTATTTGAGACCTCGCGGAAATGTGGGCGCATTGCTGAACGATTCGGTGCGTAACACATGAGGAATTACCCGTTCCGGCGAATTTTCAGCGTGCAACACCCTTGACAGAACGCCCCCTTCGGGGGGCGGCGACGGCCCCCTTGGAGCGGCCTCACCGACGTCGGACGGTATGCCGAACGCCTTCTGGGGAGCCGCCCCTTCCACAGCGTGTCCAAAGCGGGACCAAAGCAGGTGCGGACGGCGAGAAAGGGGGAGAACGGGGCATCTGCGCACCGAAGGGCGCATCGGGGCACGACCCGGCGCTGCGCCGGTATTGTTTTCCGCCCTCTCTTTTCGGCCGTGGAGAGAGGGCAAAGGAACGGAAAAGCGGCGCAATCCCCGGGGTCCGCACCGCACCGCCGACGGGGCTGCCCGGGAAGCCGGACGCCCCGCCGTCCGGCGGTCGAGGCGGCCGGGACGATCACGAGCCGCAGTCCCCGAAGCGCCTCCCACCGGCCAGGACTCCACTCATCCGCAGCCCGGGCCCCTCTCCCGGCGGCGGGCGGCCGCCCGCCGCCGGCGCAGGCCGCGGCGGGTACGGCGGGACCGCGATCGGGGCGTGGCGGAGCACCCGCGGGGCGCGACCGGGGCCGCACGCCCGGGCGCACGGCGCTCTCGCGCCCGGGACGGCCGGAGGTGCGGGCACCGCCCGCCGGGGAGGGTTCGATCTGCTGAACGCCCGGTGAACAGCGCCGGCCTGGCCGGGATCGCAGGTGTGGAGTGCCGGACGAGGGGGACACGGGGCACGGAGGAGGGGGACAATGCTGTTCCCCGGATCACGGCACCGGGAGGCCTTCCCGGGGGTGCGCCGCCCGCGTCCCGGTCTCTCGCCGGGTCCGCCGGGGAATGCGCACCCGCCGCCGCGTGTTGCGAGGTGCAGGAGGAAGTCGTGCCATGGTGCTCCAGGGGGCGTACACGGTGCTGTGCGCGGTTCTCGCGTTGATAGGCATCGCCTGTGTCGTGTGGGCGTGGACCGTCAGCGGCCGCGGCGGGAGCGCTTCCTGACGGCGGGCCGGCACACGGCACGCCGGCGGGACGGCGGCATTCGGGACGGCGAGGGGCGTCACGGCGGAGCCGGGACGCGGCCGGTCGGCGAGCGCTGCTGAGGCGGCCTCACCCGGAGGGACACCCGACGCGCCGGAGTCCGCGGCGACTTACCGGCAGCAGCGTCGGCATCGGCCGCGACCCTCGACTGGCAGCTCGGGGGCGGCACGGCCCCGGTCCTGAGCGGCAGCCCAGGGGGCGGCACCGCACCGGCCCGCGTCCCCAGGGGCAACTTGGAGGACGGCGCGGCCCCGTGACCGGCGCCCGCACCGGCGTCCCTCGCGTTCCCGCCACGGTGCGGCGCGGTCCCGGAGGCCCTGAGCCGTGGGCGCCGCCCGCCGGGGGCCGTTGTCCCCGAGCCCACCGCGCGGACGCAGGCCCCTCCCCCCGTCGGGCACCGAGGCCCGTCCGGCCTGCGGGCCGGGTGCGCGCAGAGGCTCAGTCCAGCAGGCGGCGGACCAGCGGCAGCAAGGTGTCCGGGTCGGCCGCCGCGAGATGGCGCAGGGTGCCCGTACGGCGGGCCAGTACGACGCCCACGAAGGCGGCGGTCAGCAGTTCGGCCCGCACGTGCGCCAGCTCGTCCCCCTCGTGCGCGAAGCGGTCCCGCAGGGGCCCGACGATGCGTCGTTCCAGTTCGAGGGCCGCCGCCTCGTGGGCCGCCGGGTCCGTGTAGGGGCGTACGGCCACCTGCGCGACGGGGCCCGGGCCCTGGCGGTCGAAGCGGTCGATCAGCCCGGCCAGCCGGTCGGCGTCGAAGAGGTCGGCGAACGTCTCGTGGTCGCTCTCGGCCCGCAGCACCGCCACGAACAGCTGGGCCTTCCCGCCGAAGTACCGGGCGATCATGGCGGGATCCACGCCGGCCAGTTCGCCGATGTCGCGGGCCGTGGTCCGGTCGTAGCCGCGCTCGCCGAACAGTTCGCCCGCCGCCCGCAGCAGTCGCTCCCGGCTCGCGGCGGCGTCCCGGCGGCGGTGACCGGTCCCCTCCGTCTTCGGGGGGCGTGCCGGAGCGGCCCCGGCCGGCCGCGGGCCGGCGTCCTTGCCGGACGCCACGGCTCCGTCTCCTTCAACGGGCGCCACGGCCCCGTCTCCTTCGCCGAGCGGACCGGCCGCCGCCGGTGCGGTGCCGGGCACGGGCGCGGCGGTGTTCCGGGGTTCGGGCATGGCGGTCAGTCCTCGGTCGTCTCGTGCGGCGGTATGCGCCCGGCGGCGGTGGCGGCCCGCCCGCCGGGCGTGGCCGCGGACGTCTCCACCGGCCCGGCGGAGACTGCGTCGGCCAGTCCCTCGTCCGCGAGCACCCGGTCGGACGCGGTCCGGCGGCCGCGCCGCTCGGCGGGGGTCGCCTCGGCGCTCCCGGCCGAGGGGACGGGTGTTCCGTCGGCGGCACGGGGGCGCAGCCTGGGCAGCACGAGCGCGGCGACAGCGGTCGCGATCCACATCACGACCGCGACGAGGCCCGCGTCGGTGTAGCCGCTGTCGCTCGGCAGGGCGTGCGCCGGGGCGGTGTGGGTTTCGAGCACCACGGCGCTGAGCGTACTGCCCGCGGCGTAGCCGATGTAGCGGATGACCTGGTTGAAGCTGGTGGCGCTGCCCGTCTCGTGGGGCGGCACGGAGCCGACGATGAGGCCGGGCATGACCGCGAAGATGGCGCCGACGCCGAGGCCCGCGAGCGCCATCACGACGAGCACCTCCCACATGGCGCCGCGGGCGTAGCTGAACACCAGCATCGCCAGCAGCATCACGAACGCGCCGAGCGCGAGCGCGGCGCCGACGGGGATGCGCGTCACGAGGACGCGCGTGATCCGGGTGGAGACGACGCTCGCCGCGGAGAACGGCACCAGGACGAGTCCGGCGACGAAGACCGAGGCGCCGAGGCCGTATCCGCTGCTGACCGGCGTCTGGACGAAGCGGGTCACCAGCGAGATGAGCAGGTACATCCCGACGCCCGCGAGCAGCGCGGTGACGTCGGCGGTCAGGACCGTGGGACGGCGCAGCAGCCGGAGGTCGACGAGCGGGTGCGCGGCCCGCAGCTCCCGCAGGACCCAGCCGGCCAGCACCAGCAGCGAGCCGGCCACGACGCCCAGCAGCAGCGGGGACGTCCAGCCCCAGCTCTCCCCCTCGCTGAGGGCGAGGAGCAGCCCGACGAGCGAGGCGCCGAGCAGAATGCCGCCGGGCAGGTCCACCGGGCGGCGGGGGCGGTGCGCCGAGGAGGGCACGACGATCGCGGCGACGGCGAGGCCGAGCGCGCTGACGACGGCACCGAACCAGAACGCGGCGTGCAGGCCGCCGAACTGGGCGACGAGCCCGGTGACCGGGTAGCCGAGCCCCACGCCCGCGACCGTGGTGACGGACAGCACGGCGGCCGCCGGCCGGGACCGCTCCACCGGCAGGGCGTCACGTACGACGGTGATGCCGAGCGGCGTCAGACCGAGTCCGATGCCCTGCATCGCCCGGCCGACGAGCAGGAACGGGAAGCCGAGCGGCAGGGCGGCCAGGACCGCGCCCGCGGTGACGGCGGCGAGCGCGGCGATGATCACGCGGCGCCGGTGCGGCCCGTCGCCGAGCCGGCCGGTGAGCGGGGTGGCCACGGCGGCCATCAGGAAGGTCACGGTCAGCGCCCACTGCGCGTCGTTGACCGATATGTGGTCGCTCTCCGCGATGGTCGGTATCAGGGGTGCGCCGAGGCTGCTGACGACGGCGACGACCATCCCCATGAACACGAGCCCGGGCACGAGAAGGCGGTGGACCTGCGCGGGCGGCGCGCTCACGGAGTCGTTCACGTTCGTCATACAAACAGTCTATGCCTGATGTCTACGCGCGATGTCTACAGGCGATGACGCACCCGCGGGGCGGAGTCCGGCCCGGGTCCCGAGCGGGGTGGCACGGACCCCCGGCAGCCGCCGACGCGAGCGTCGGGACCGTCGGGGCCGCGGCCGGACGCGGGGCGCACGGGCCCGCGCGTCCGTGCCGCACGCACGGCGCCCCCGCACCTGTGCTGGCTGTGCTGGTGCGGGGGCGCCGGGCGTGCCTGGTCGGGGCGGGGTTTCCGCCGCGGCCGTTACTTGCGCAGCAGGCTGCGGAGCACGTACTGCAGGATGCCGCCGTTGCGGTAGTAGTCGGCCTCTCCGGGGGTGTCGATGCGCAGGACCGCGTCGAACTCGACGCCCGTGTCGGTCGTGACCTTGATCGTGCTCGGGATCGAGTCGTTCAGGCCCGTGACGCCCGCGAAGGAGAAGGTCTCCTCGCCGGTGAGGCCGAGGGTCTGCGCGGTCGCGCCCTCCGGGAACTGAAGCGGCAGGACGCCCATGCCGATCAGGTTCGAGCGGTGGATGCGCTCGTACGACTCGGCGATGACGGCCTTCACGCCGAGCAGCGCCGTGCCCTTGGCCGCCCAGTCGCGCGACGATCCGGAGCCGTACTCCTTGCCCGCGAGGACGACCAGCGGCGTGCCCTGGTCGATGTAGTTGCGGGAGGCGTCGTAGATGAAGGAGACGGGGCCGTCCTCCTTCGTGAAGTCGCGGGTGTAGCCGCCCTCGGTGCCCGGCGCGATCTGGTTGCGCAGGCGGATGTTGGCGAACGTCCCGCGGATCATCACCTCGTGGTTGCCGCGGCGCGAGCCGTACGAGTTGAAGTCGCGGCGCTCGATGCCGTGCTCCGTCAGGTACTTGCCCGCCGGGGTGTCGGCCTTGATCGCGCCGGCCGGGGAGATGTGGTCGGTGGTGACCGAGTCGCCCAGCTTGGCCAGCACGCGGGCGCCCGTGATGTCCTCGACGGGGGACGGCTCCTGCGCCATGCCCTCGAAGTAGGGGGGCTTGCGCACGTAGGTGGACTCGGCGTCCCACTCGAAGGTGTCGCCGGTCGGGATCGGCAGCGAGGTCCACTGCGCGTCGCCCGCGAAGACGTCCTTGTAGGAGTCCTTGAACATGTCCTGGCCGATGGCGGACGCGATGACCTCGTTGACCTCGGCCTCGGTCGGCCAGATGTCGGCGAGGTGCACGGGCTTGCCGTCCTGGTCGGTGCCGAGCGCGTCGCGGGTGATGTCCACCTTCATGGAGCCCGCGATGGCGTACGCGACGACCAGCGGCGGGGACGCCAGGTAGTTCATCTTGACGTCCGGGTTGATCCGGCCCTCGAAGTTGCGGTTGCCGGAGAGCACCGCGGTGACGGCGAGGTCGGCCTCGTTGACGGCCTTGGAGATCTCCTCCGGCAGCGGGCCGGAGTTGCCGATGCAGGTGGTGCAGCCGTAGCCGACGAGGTTGAAGCCCATCTTGTCGAGGTACGGCGTGAGGCCCGCGCGGTCGTAGTAGTCCATGACGACCTTGGAACCGGGCGCGAGGGTCGTCTTGACCCAGGGCTTGCGGGCCAGGCCCTTCTCCACGGCCTTCTTCGCCACCAGCGCGGCGGCCACCATCACGGTCGGGTTGGACGTGTTGGTGCAGGAGGTGATCGCGGCGACGGTCACGGCGCCGTGGTCGATCTCGTAGGTGGAGCCGTCCTCGGCGGTGACCAGGGTCGGCTTCGTCGGGACGCCGTTGTGCGCGGCCGGGGCGTCCGAGGCGGGGAAGGACTCCTTGCCGGACTCCTCGTCGTCGCTGACGTAGTTGCGCACGTCGCGGGCGAAGGTCTGCTTGGCCTCGGAGAGGATGATGCGGTCCTGCGGGCGCTTCGGGCCGGCGATGGACGGGACGACCGACGCCAAGTCGAGCTCGAGCTTCTCGGAGTAGTCGGGCTCGGCCGCCGGGTCGAGCCAGAGGCCCTGCTCCTTGGCGTACGCCTCGACCAGCGCGAGCTGCTGCTCGCTGCGGCCGGTCAGCTTCAGGTAGTTGAGGGTCTCGGCGTCGATCGGGAAGATCGCGGCCGTGGAGCCGAACTCCGGCGACATGTTGCCGATGGTGGCGCGGTTCGCGAGCGTGGTCGCGGCGACGCCCTCGCCGTAGAACTCGACGAACTTGCCGACCACACCGTGCTTGCGCAGCATCTCGGTGATGGTGAGGACCAGGTCCGTGGCGGTGGTGCCGGCGGGCAGCTCACCGGTCAGCTTGAAGCCGACGACGCGGGGGATGAGCATCGAGACGGGCTGGCCCAGCATCGCGGCCTCGGCCTCGATGCCGCCGACGCCCCAGCCCAGCACGCCCAGGCCGTTGACCATGGTGGTGTGCGAGTCGGTGCCGACGAGGGTGTCGGGGTAGGCCTGGCCGTTTCGGACCATGACCGTGCGGGCCAGGTGCTCGATGTTGACCTGGTGCACGATGCCGGTGCCCGGCGGGACGACCTTGAACTCGTCGAACGCGGTCTGGCCCCAGCGCAGGAACTGGTAGCGCTCGCGGTTGCGGCCGTACTCCAGCTCGACGTTCTGCGCGAACGCGTCCGGCGTGCCGAACTTGTCGGCGATCACGGAGTGGTCGATGACCAGTTCGGCGGGGGCCAGCGGGTTGATCTTCGCCGGGTCGCCGCCCAGCTCCTTGACGGCCTCGCGCATGGTGGCGAGGTCGACGACACACGGCACACCGGTGAAGTCCTGCATGATCACACGGGCGGGCGTGAACTGGATCTCCTGGCTCGGCTGCGCCTGGGAGTCCCAGCCGCCGATCGCGCGGATGTGGTCCGCGGTGATGTTGGCACCGTCCTCGGTGCGCAGCAGGTTCTCCAGCAGGACCTTCAGGCTGTAAGGGAGGCGCGCGGAGCCCTCGACCTTGTCCAGCCGGAAGATCTCGTACGACTCGTCGCCCACGCGCAGCGTGCTGCGGGCGTCGAAGCTGTTGGCCGACACGACAGTCTCCTTCTTGATGTGCGCGTACTACCGCCATGCTGCCGCCACGAGTCGTCACCGATCCGCTAAGGTAAGGCTTAGTTAGGGTCGCCTTACCTTGTCGCAGGCCGCGGTACGTCTTCGACAAGTATCTCGATGTCGAGATAACTCTAGTACATGACCGCCGGATGGTCATGCTCGGATCGCGCCTGCCCGCTCCCGGAAGCCGTGCCGCGCACCCGCGCCAGGCCGCCGGCCGGGACGGGCCGCGCACCTCACGGACGACTACCCGCCTTCCCGTCGAGTCGCACCCCGCCACCCTCCAGCGCATGCACGACAGCATCGGCAACCCCACTTACGACAGCACTTATATAAGCACTGTTACGATGACGGCATGACCACGCCGAACACCCCGCCGGATCCCAGCACGGAGAGCCTGTGGCGACCGCTGCGGCTGCTCCAGGCGTCCATGGACGCGGACATCGCCCGTATCTATTCGGAGGCGCGGGTCGAGGGGATCCGGCCGAGCTACGTGATGGAGCTGTTGCGCCTGCACGCGCGCGGCCCGATGACGATCACCGAGCTGGCCGAGTCCGTCGGGCGCACGCACTCCGCGCTCAGCCAGAAGGTGGCCGCGCTGCGCACCGCCGGCTGGGTGCGCACCGTCGCCGGGGACGACGCGCGCAGCAAGAAGGTGGAGCTGACCGACAGCGCCCGCGCGGTCGTCGGGCGGCTGGCGGCCGAGTGGCGGGCAACCGAGGCGGCGCTCGCAGAGCTGGAGGCCGAGATCCCCTATCCGCTCAGCCGCGTCGTCGGGGACATCGAGCGGGCGCTGGAACGCCGCAGCTTCCACGACCGGATCGCGGAGAAGCTGGCCGAGGACCCGGCGTGGGAGTGACGCACGCGCTGCTGGACGTCTCGCCGCTTCGGTCCTCGCCGCGCTTCAGGCGGCTGTGGGCCGGGCAGGCCCTGTCCGGGATCGGCGGCCAGATGACGCTCGTCGCCGTCATGTTCCAGGTGTGGCAGGCGACCGGCAGCACCGTGTGGACGGGCGCCGTGGGCCTCGCGCAGGCCCTGCCCGTCGTCGTCCTCGGGCTGTTCGCCGGGGCGTTCGTGGACCGGGTGGACCGCCGGACGTTCTACCTGGTCATGACCGCCGGCCAGGCCGTCTGCGCCGTACTGCTCGCCGTGCAGGGCTTCGCCGGGCCCCTCCCGCCCGGCGGGCTGCTGGCCCTCGTCGCCGTGCAGTCCTGCTTCGTCGCCGGCTCGGGCCCGGCCTCGCGCACCTTCATCCCTTCCCTGCTGCCGCCGCACCAGCTGGCGGCCGGGCTGGCGCTGCGCCAGATCGGTTTCCAGGCGGCCCTGCTGACGGGGCCCGCGGCGGGCGGGCTGATCGTCGGCTGGCTCGGCGCCGGAGCCTGCTACGCGGTGGACGCGGCATCCTTCGCGGCCGCCTTCTACGGCGCGCTCGGCCTGCCCCGGACGGGCGCCTCTCCCGAGGGCGCGCGGCCCGGCCTGCGCGGGATCGGGGACGGCCTGGCCTTCGTGGCCCGTACGCCCGCCGTGCGCGGGGCGCTGCTCACCGACCTGGCGGCGACCGTGCTCGCGATGCCGGTCAGCCTGTTCCCGCTGATCAACGCGGAGCGCTTCGGCAATGACCCGCGCACGCTGGGCCTGTTCTCCACGGCCGTGGCGGCGGGCGGGGTAAGCGCGTCCTTCCTGTCCGGGACCTACACGCGGCGCGGCCGGCCCGGCGCCGTGATGCTCGCGGGCTCGGCCACCTGGGGCGCGACCCTCGCGCTGTTCGGCCTGGCCGAGAACCCCTGGTGGGGGCTGGCGCTGCTGGCCGTGGCGGGCGCGGCGGACACCGTCGCGGTCGTCTCGCGCAGCACCGTTGTGCAGACGCACACGCCGGCGGAACTGCTGGGGCGGGTCGGCGCGGCGGAGCAGATCGTCGGCCAGGCGGGCCCGGACCTCGGCAACTTGCGCGGCGGGCTCGTGGCCGGAGCCACGTCGGGAGCGGTCGCGCTCGTGGCGGGCGGCCTCATGTGCCTGGGGGCCGTCGCGGCGGTCGGCGCCTCCACGAGGGACCTGCGGCGCGCGGCCGTGCCGCGGGT
>NZ_JAKGCV010000330.1 GCF_021556455.1 Streptomyces fuscigenes
CGCGGGCGGGTGCGGGACTGCCCCGCCCGGCCGGCCCGCCCCCGTGCTCGCGGCCCGGCCGGGGGCCGCGTCAGGCGGACGTGAGCGAGATGCGGACGGTGTGGTGCCCCGTCGAGCCCGCCGGCAGCGCGGGGGTGCGGGCGCGCCTGCCGTCGATCACGCACTCGCGCACCCGCCCGCCCGACCCGCTCAGCTCGATGTCGAGCGTCATGTCCCGGTACGGCAGGCCGCGCAGGGCGACACGTCCCCAGCCCCGCGGCAGCGAGGGCGCGAAGCGGGGGCCGTCCGCCGTAGGACGCAGGCCGAACAGGCCGTGGTGGACGAGGCGCAGGTAGCCGGTGGCGGACCAGGCCTGGTCGGGCTGGGAGTCGAAGTGGCTCTGCGTCCCGCTTCCGTCGCTCTGCCAGCCGCCGTCCGGCTTGCCCGTCACGGAGTCGTACAGCTCGTAGAAGTTGCCCTTCGTGCCCTGCACGAGGCCGGCGAGGCCGGTGAGGGCACGTGCGAACAGGTCGCTCCTGCCGCCCTGCGCGGCCGCGTGCCCGAACAGCGAGTGCACCATCGGCCACACCATCACGTTGTGCCGGCCGGGGCGTTCGTCGCTGAAGCGCGGGAAGTGCGGCCAGACGTTGACGATGCCGTGCGGCTGCCAGTGGGCCCGGTCGAGCAGCAGCCGTGTCCTGCGCGCGTCGGCCACCCCGAACAGCACGGCGAGCGCGAGGCCGGCGCCCTCCTGCGAGGTGTCGAGCCGGCCCGCCTGCCCGTCGTCCCCGTGCAGCAGGTATCCGTACGTGCCCGCGTCCTCGCGCCACAGGTGGCGGTCGATCGCGGCGCGCAGGGAGGCGGCCGACCTCCGGTGCGCGGCGGCGTCCGCGGCGCGGCCGAGGGCGCCGGCCATGCCGTCGAGCGCCTGGTGGGCGCCGTGGTAGAGGCAGTTGGTCGAGAGCACCATGAGTTCGTCCGTGCCCGGGTAGTCGAGCACGAAGCTCGACTTGACGCCCGGGGCCCACGGCGGCGCGGGATAGCCGGCGATGCCGTCGTTCATGTACCCGGGCCCCCGGAATAGGCCCGTGGAGGCGTTGAAGTTCTTCGCGGTGCGCAGGTCGAGCGTGCGCGTGGCGACGCCGTACGCGGTGGCGAGGAAGTCGTGGTCCCCGGTGACGAGGTAGTGGTTCCAGGCGCCGACGATCCACACGACCTGGTCCCACCACTGGTTGTCCTGCTGGACGACCGGTGCCCCGTCGCTCGCGCCGGGATCGACGACGGACCACAGCGTGTTCCGGCCGACGGCGGGACCGAGGAGGCTGACCGCGCTCCACGCGTTGATGGCGGCGTCACGTGTCCACCGCTGGGGCTCCGGGTACCCGCCGCCGGCCCGCACCAGCGTGCCCGGCGGGTAACTGACGAGGTGGGCCTTGTCGTAGGTGTCCGGCACGGCGTACGTGGTGTTGATGCCGACGACATCGGTGAGCGCCGACTCGTACAGCGCCTCGAGACCGTCGTGCGGGCCCGGCGTGTCGAACGTGAGCGTCGGCAGGTCGTACACGACGCGGCGCGCGGCGGACGGTTCGGCGGCCGCGGCCGGGGTCGCGCCACCCGCGGACACGAGGCCCGCGGACCCCGCCACGGCGGCGCCGGCGGCCAGGAAGCCGCGCCTCGACGTGCCGCCCCGGACCTCTCTCAGGTGTGACCCCATGTCCGAGTTCATGTCCGAATCCATGTCCGACTCCCGACCTCGACAACGATGTCTGAACGAGCGTTCGGAACCTAGGCAGGGCGCGCGCCACTGTCAATAGGGCACCTGCGTTGGCGACTTGAGATCGGGAACGCGACGGCACGGGCACGTCGGCACGGAATCGCCCGTCCGCCCGGCGCGAACCGCAGCCGCAGTGCGGCGCGGCGTGCGGCGGAGTGGCGGGGTGGCGCGTGCGGCCCCGGGCGTGGTGGTGGGGCGCGGCGGGGGACCCGGTGCGGGACCCGTGCGGTGGTGGTGCCGGGCCCTCGGGGCGTTCTCGTGGGGCCGGGTCAGCGCACGCGGGCCACGCCAGCGTAGATCGTCGCGTCCTCGGGCTCGGGGACGTCCGTGCCGCGGTGCCACAGCGGAGCGGTCACGAGTCCCGGCTCGACGAGGTCGAGCCCGTCGAAGAACCGCTCGACGCCCGCCCGGGTGCGGAAGGCGAGCCGGATGCCCGCCTCGGCGTACTGGGCCGTGATCCGCGCGGCGCGCTCGGGCCGCAGGTCGGACGAGGCGTTCGACAGGGCGAGATAGCTGCCCGCGGGCAGCGCGTCGACGAGCGTGCGCACGATCCCGTAGGCCTCCTCGTCCGGCACGAAGTGCATCAGCGCGATCAGCGACAGGGCCACGGGGCGCTCGAAGTCCAGGATGCGGCGCGCGTGTTCGACGATGAACGCGGGCTCGCGGACGTCCGCCTCGATGTAGTCCGTCGTGCCCTCGGGCGTGCTGATGAGCAGGGCCTCCGCGTGCCGCAGCACGATCGGGTCGTTGTCGGTGTAGACGATCCTGGCCGAGGGGATGATCTTCTGGACGACCTGGTGGAGGTTCGGCTCCGTCGGGATGCCCGTGCCGATGTCCAGGAACTGGTCGACGCCGCTCGCCGCAAGCCAGGAGGCGGCGCGGATCATGAACGCACGGTTCTGGCGCGCGGTGTCGCGCCCGTCGGGGGGAAGCCCGGCGCCGACCTTCCGGTCGACCTCGTAGTTGTCCTTGCCGCCGAGCAGCCAGTCGTAGACCCGTGCTGGATGGGGCTTGCTCGTGTCAACCTGACGCTTGGGGCCGTAGGTCACGATCTTCCTCCGCTTGTCGCCGGGGCACAGGCTAGCGCGGCCCGTGGACGGCGGGGACACCGACTCGGTCGGGAAGGGGTGTTGAGGCCCTGTCGGCCCGGTGGGCAGGGCCGACGCCGGTGGCGGACGGAGCGGCTGGTGGTGCCCGGAGCGGGCGGTGGCGCACGCGCCTGGTCCCCTGCGCCTGGTCGTACGCGTCCGGTCGTGCGGGCTCGTGGCCTTCCGGCCGTACGGAGAATCGCGCGCCCGGGCGGAGCCGGCCCACTGCCCGCCGGCGTCACCCGCGGTTCGCGGGCGGGCGTGCAGCGTGAGCGGGCGCCCGCCCCGACCCCCGGAGTGACCGGGCCGGAGCCGTCGCGCGGCGAGGATTAGTAATATGGGGCAATCGCGACTATTCGATTCGATCGACCTGTCGGGCGGAGACGCGAGCGAGCGGTGCGGGAGGCGGTCCCGGCGTGCGGGAGAACGACGACGGCGACAGGACGCGGGAGGCCGTGACGCGTCTCGACCTCGTCCTCGGCCGCGTCGCGCACGACGTCGACGCCCACATGGCGGTCACCTATCTCCAGGTGCCGGAGCAGCAGCTGCTCCAGATGACCACGGTCACCGGCGCGACCTGGAGGCTCGCCCGGCCGTGGGCCCGGGTGGCCCTCGCGGCGCCCGCGCCGGTGCCCGAGGCGGTGCGCACGAGGGTGTCGGTGTGGCTGCCCGACCAGCAGGCGCTGGCCCGCCGCTTTCCCCGCGCCGCCCTCGCCTTCCCGTACTCCGTGGCCATGTACGTCGTGCCGCTCGTGACGGGTGAGACCTGCTGGGGCGCGCTGATGCTCATGTGGCCCGGCAGCCACCGGGAACTCACGGCCGCGCAGCGGAAGCGCATCGGCCGGGCGGCCGACGAGATGGCCGAGCTGCTGCGGGACGCGGCCGCCCGGCAGGCACCCGTGCTCCCGAGGGACGAGCCGCTCGTGGTCGACCCGCCCCCGCCCCGGCACGCCGAACCCGCCGCGGCGCTGGTCGAGCGCCTTGCGGACGGCTACGTGGCCCTGGACCTGCGCGGCCGGGTCACCTTCCTCTCCGACCGGGCCGCGGCCATGCTCGGCCGCGGGCGCGCCGAGCTCCTGGGGACCGAGCTGTGGGACGCGCTCTCCTGGCTCGGTGACCCGGTCTACGAGAACGCGTTCGTCGCCGCGATCTTCAGCCGCAGGAGCACCGGCTTCACCGCCCGCCGGCCGGACGGCGCGTTCGTGTCGTTCCTCCTCCACCCGGACGACACCGGCGTCAGCGTGCGCCTCGGGCCGTCCGACTCTCCGGGGGACGCGGGGGAGGGCGCCGAGGACGTCGTCCCGTCCACCGCCCCCGCGCGGGCGGGCACGCTGTTCCACCTCCTGCACCTGGCCTCGGCGCTCACCGAGGCGGCCGGGGTGCGCGAGGTGGCGGTGTCGCTGATGGAGCAGATGAGGCCCGCCCTCGACGCCCAGGGGCTGGCCCTGCTGGTCGCCGAGGAGGGACGGCTGCGGGTCGTCGGCTCGCAGGGCTTTCCGCAGGCGATGCCCGACTACTTCGACAGCCTGCCGATGGCGAGCCGGACCGAGGGCATCAGGACGATGGAGACCGGCGTCGCGGGCTTCCACCCGACCAACGTCGAGCTGGTGCGGGACTTCCCCCAGCACCCCGTCTACGCGGGCATGGCGGCCTTCGCGTTCCTGCCGCTGACCGCCTCCGGCGGTACCTTCGGCTGCCTGGTCCTCGGGTACGACAAGCCGCGGTCGTTCGCGCAGGACGAGCGGGCCGAACTCACCTCGCTCGCCGGGATGATCGCGCAGGCGCTGGAACGGGCCCGCCTCTACGACGCCAACGCGCGGATCGCGCGCGGCCTGCAGGACGGGCTGCTGCCGCGCCACCTGCCGCACGTGCCCGGCCTCGAGGTCGTCGCCCGCTACCGGCCCGCCACGCACGCCCTCGAGGTGGGCGGCGACTTCTACGACTTGATCGACTTCGGCCCTGACGGCGCCGCGGCCGTGATCGGCGACGTGCAGGGCCACAACGTGCGGGCGGCCGCACTGATGGGCCAGATCCGCACCACCGTGCACAGCCACGCGCGGACCGGTGCCCCGCCGGAGGAGGTGCTCGTGCGCACCAACCGGCTGCTCCTGGAGCTGGACACGCCGCTGTTCTGCAGCTGCCTCTACGCGCACATCGACGTGTCCCGCCACCGCGTCGTCCTCGCCTCCGCGGGCCACCCGCCGCCGATCCTGCGTCACGCCTCGCACCGCACCGAGGTACTGGACCTGCCGCCGGGACTGCTCCTCGGCGTCCAGGAGGAGGCGCGGTTTCGGGCCGTGGAGGTGGAGCTGCCGCCGGGCGCCCTGCTCGCGTTCTACACCGACGGCCTGGTGGAGCGGCCCGGCATCGACGTGGGGCTGTCCATCGACCTCCTGGCCGACCAGTTCGCCGGGGCACGTGACGGGTCCCTCGACGCGCTCGCCGACTCCGTCCTCGGGCACGCGCAGGAGACGGTGGTCCCGCGCAGCAGCGACGACATCGCCCTGCTGCTGCTCCGCTGCGGCGCGGGCCCGGACACGGGCGGCACCTGACCGTCACCCCCGCGCACCGCGTGCCGCGGTGACCGCTCGCGCGTGCACCGAGCGACGCGGGCACCGCGCGGCGCGAGCCGGTGTCCTACAGTCGCGGCATGCAACGAGGCACCGGACTCGCGCTCACGGGAACCGCCGTCGCCGCCGCCGTGCTGTGGGGCGAATGGCTGAACCGGCGTTGGTCGCACGCGCTCGCCGGGGACTCCGGGGACTCCGGGGACTCCGGGGAGTCCGCAGATTCCTGGGCGGGTGGGGCGGCGGCGTCCGGCGCGAGGGGTGCGACCGTCGGCGATGCCGCGGGCGGCGGGTCCGGCCGCGCGACGGGCGACGGCGTCGACGCCGTCGTGGTGCTCGGGTACCGGAACCGGGGCCGGCGGGCGAACGCCGTCAACCGCTGGCGGGTGCGGGCCGCCGCCCGTTCGGTCCCGGCGGCCGCCGGGAGGCGTACGCGCGTGGTCCTCAGCGGCGGGGCGGTGGGCGGCGACGTTCCGGAGGCCCGTCTGATGGCCGACTGGGCCCGCTCGTCGGGCGCGTTCGACGCGTCGGGCGACGCGACCGTGGTCCTGGAGGAGGCGAGCCGGACGACGTGGGAGAACATCGCCAACGTGATCCCGCTGATCGAGGACGCCGACCGCATCAGGATCGTCTCGCAGCCTGCCCATGCGCTCAAGGCCCGCGCCTACCTGCGCCGGCAGCGACCCGACCTCGCCGGCCGGCTCGTGCGGGCCGAGGACTACCGGCCCGGCGAGTGGATGCTCGCCAAACCGCTGCTCGCCCTGTACGGGCTGTGGGCGCTGCGCCGCCTCGGGGCGCAGGAGCGGCGGCCCGGCGGCGGGCTGCCCGCCGGCGGCG
>NZ_JAKGCV010000331.1 GCF_021556455.1 Streptomyces fuscigenes
CCGGCTGGGACCGGCCGTTGCCGACGCCGTGGCCGCCTGGCTGCGCGCCGACACACGGCTGGCTGAGGCGGCCGGCGCGCTCGGCCTGTCCCCGCCCGGACTGCGCAAGCGCCTGGTGCGCGCCGAGGAGGCGCTCGGCCGGTCGCTGCTGCAGGCCCCCAGCGCCGCCCACGAGTTGTGGCTGGCCTTCACGGCCCTCGGCAGGCTCTGAGCGACGACCCCGGCCCCGCCCCCGGGCCCCCGCCTCCGGGCTCCCGCTCCCGAAACCCGGACGCCTCCCGCGCGCCCGCGCCGCGCCGGGCGCTTCCCGTCCCCGGACGGTCGAGGATCGCGACCGCTGTGCGGAGTGAAACCGGTGGCCCGCTCCGCTGTGCGAAGCGGCCCTCGCCCCCGCCCGTACCCCTGTTCTACTGTCCTGCTGGCGCGGCCGAGGGCGCGCCGGTACGGCCTGGGCCGCCACGACCACGGGGGAGCCGTGGCGGCACGGGCGCGAGAGCGCGCGCGGGCTGCCGCACCCGTGCGGGGCCACTGGGCCGCGCCCCGGGGGGTGTCGCTTCTCCCGTCCCGTCCCGTTCCGTCTCGCGGTGATGGTGCTGGTGCCGCGGTGCCGGTGTGCATGTGCTGATGCCGGGCGCCTGCGGGGACCCGGTGTCAGGCGGTGTGATCGGGGTCCAGGCGGTGGTACTCGGGGAAGTAGGCCGCGCGGAACTTCCGGCCGCACTCCAGGTCGTTCATCGCCGCCTTGACGTCTGCGGTGAGCAGCAGTTGCGCCTCACTCTTCGAGAGGTGGTCGCTGCCCTCCGCCGGACTCTTCGCGCTCTCCTGGAACTTGACCATGTCGGCTATCCGCGACGGGCGGCGGGTGGTCACCGCGATGCCGCGGGCGCTGAGGCACGAGGCGTAGGAGTCCGCGAGCGCGACCAGCTTCGGCTCGGTGTCGAGATGCGCCTGGGCCTGCTCCTGCTCGGCCTCGGCGGCCTCCCACTCCTGCTTCTGGTGCGCCGCGTCCTGACCGTCCCGTCCCTCCACCTGGCGCTGGGCCTCGCCGACGCAGCCCGTCGGCCCGGCCTGGTCTCCGGGGGCGTCCTCGGCGGAGGGTGTGCCCCGGACACCGCCGAGGGCCTTCTGGTAGGCCGCCAGTTGCTTCGGGGACAGGGACGCGAGGTAGGCGGCGTCGGGCGCCTCGCCGCGCCGGCTCGCGGGGCTCATCGGCGCCTTCGGATCGTCCGGATGGACGGCCCCCGAGTACAGCCCGTACCCGTACTTGCCGCGGAACGCCTTCGCCTTGGCGTAGTCGCTTGCGTCGACCGCGGCCCACAGGTCCGGTGCGGTGTCGACGTGCGGTGTGTAGGTGTACCCCTTCGCCCGCATGCACACCGCCGTCGCGTTCTGCTCCAGGTAGCCGACGCGTTCGTCGTGCGTCGCGCCCTTCGGCACGGTCAGCAGCCCCCGCGCGGGCGGGGACGCCGGCACCGACGGCGAGGCCGACGCGACGGTCGCGGTGTCGGCCCGTCCGCCGCCGGGCACACCGGACACGGCGAACAGCCCCGCGCACGCCGCCGCGAGGACACCCACCGAACCTCCCGTCAGCCAGGCCGCCCGGGCCCGGCGGCGCACGCGGACCGACGCGTGGAGCCGTTCGCGCTGCGCCGGTTCGAGGCGTGCGCCGTCCGACGTCTCGCGCATCCGGCGTGCGAGATCCCTCTCGAATTCGTCCATGGCTCGCTTCCTCGGTCCCTCAACGCACCGGCTCGGACGTCTCGGCCAGCAGCTTCCGCAGCCTCGCCAGCCCGCGCGAGGCGAGCGAGGAGGCCGTGCCGACCGGGCAGTCCATCGTCTCCGCGACCTGCCGGTCGGAGAGGTCGTAGTAGTAGCGCAGCACCACCGCCGCCCGCTGCCGCACCGGCAGCAGGCCCAGGGCCTGTTCGAGGCGGGTCCGCTCGTCGACGGCCCGGGACGCGTCCTCGCCCGGCGGCGGCTCCGGCAGCGTCCCGGTGGGGCGCTCGCCCCACCAGCGCCGCTGCGCCGACCGTGCGACCGCGCGGGTCAGGACCCGCCGCACGTACGCCTCCGGCTGCTGCTCGGCGACCCTCGGCCAGGCGAACCACAGCTTCACCAGGGCGTCCTGCAGGACGTCCTCCGCACGGTGCCGGTCACCGCTCGTCAGCAGGCACGCGTAGCCGAAGAGCGGTGACCAGCGGGCCGCGACGAACTCGTCGAACCCCCGCTCATCGGCCCGTTTGCGGGGCCAAGGCCTCATCTCTCACCCATCTCCGATGTGTCCGGGGCCCTCGAACCGCTCCCGGACGGCACACACCGTACGCGCAGGGCAGCCCGATCGAGGGGTGACCCGGATCACACCGCCCGAGTGCAGGGGACCCGGGAGGCCAGGGCCTTTCTCCCTGCGGCGGGGTCGTGGGCCCCGGTCACGGGGCAGGAAGGCAGCGCATGAACAAGCACGCATCCCGGAGCCTTTGGGTGTTCGCGGCGGTCACCGTGCTTCCGCTCGCGGCCTCCTGCTCGGGAGCCGCGCACCCGGCGAAGGGCACCTCCGGACGGCCCTCCCAGCGGCAGGAGGCCCCGGACGCGAGCACCCCGGCCGCGGCGCACGGGAGTTCGGCCTCCGCCACGGACGGCGGCCTGCTCGGCGTGCCCCCGGGCGCGGACAAGGAGGTCAAGGAGGCCTACCTGGAGCAGAACGCGGTCGCCGGCTGCATGCGCAAGCAGGGTTTCCCGTACACACCGACCGTGGCGGGGATCACCGCCCCCGTGTCGGCCGTGGACGGCAAGGACTACGCGCTCGCCAAGCGCTTCCGCGAGAAGTACGGCTTCGGCGTCTACGCGGGCGCCGTGTATCCCGACGACCCCAAGGCGCCGATGAGCAGGGCGAGTCAGGCCGACGAGACACCCAACGCGGACTACGCGGCCACTCTGACGCCGGCGCAGCGGGACGCCTACGAGAAGGCGCTCGGCGGCGTCCGCAAGCCCTCCGCCCCGGGCGGCAGGGGAGGGCAGGAGCCGGGCGGCTGCCTCGGCAAGGCGATCCGGCAGGTCGAGGGGCCGCCCGAGTCGGCGGCCAGGCAGCGGGCCGAACAGGAGGACGCGTTGCGGAAGGACCAGGCCGACGGGCAGTACCTCAACGGCGATCCGCAGCTGGTCTCGCTCGCCCAGTCGTACGCGGCGTGCCTGCGCAAGCAGGGCATCCCGGTCACGACGACCCAGCCGACCAGCATCGGCGACATGGTCAAGTTCCAGGCGAGCGCGACCGCGCCGGGGTCCGGTGCGGGGAAGCTGACCCCCCAGGAGGCGACGCCCAGGCTGACGCGGGAGATCCACCTCGCCCTCCAGGACCTCGAGTGCGGGAAGAAGTTCCGGGCGGCGTACTTCCCGAAGTTCGCGGGCCACCCCTACGTGGGGAACAACGGGTGACCCGCGCCGCGGACCGCGCGCCGCGGGAGTGTGCCCCGTCCGGCGCCGCCGAAGGGCACGCCGGCCGACGCGGCCGCCGCGCACCGGCCCCCGAAGGCCGGGCCCGTCACGGTGCCCGTGCGGCGCCGGGGACTCACCGCCGCCGTGGTGGCGCACCGGCCCGGACGGCCGGTCGCGTACGGAGGGAAGGGCGCTCGTTGTGTCCCCGGCGGGCGCGTTGTGAGCCCCCGCGTGCGCGGAGCAAACGGGTGAGTCGGCCCCTGAGCACGGGATTCCTGAGAATGAGTGGGTTTGGAACCCGGTTTTGGGGGACCAACTCCGGGACATGGAAGCCTGACCCCATGGCGGAGGAATCTGCGGCCGTGACGGTGAGCGCGGCCGGACACGACGTGAAGGTCGTTCGGGTGAAGGGCGACGTCGACTACGAGAACGCCCCGCTCCTCGCGGAGGCCTTGCGGCGCGTGGGAGACCCCGGGGCCCGGCTGCTGGTGGCGGACCTGTCGGAGCTCGCCTTCGCCGACTCGACCGTCCTGCACGTGCTGCTCGAGGTGCAGCGCCGCCGGCGCCTGACGGGCGGTCGCATGATCATCGCAGGCCCCCTCCAGGAGACCGTGGGACGTCTGTTCGAGGTCACCGGCACGACGACGTTCTTCGAATTCGCCCCGACCGTCGAGGCGGCGACCCGGGCGAGGTGACGCCCAGGCCCGGTGCCGGACGCGCGCGGGTTGCATCGCGTGGGTGGGCTTCACGTTCTCGGACGCCCGGGCCCGTGCCCCTCGCCCTCCAGGCGCTCCGGGCCCGCGGTGTCAGCGTTCCCCGCGCTCAGGGCCGTCCCTTCTCACTCTCCAGGCGCTCCGGGCCCGCCGCCGGCTCCGGGGACGCGGGGCGCCGCGGCCCCCCGGCGGCGGCGACCCCGTCCGGCGGCAGCGGTCAGGCGGTGCCGGCCGCGCGGCGCAGCGCGAGCAGGCTGACCAGGTCGTACGCCACGTGCGACGCGGCCACCGAGGTGATGTCCGCGTGGTCGTACGCCGGCGCCACCTCCACCACGTCGGCGCCGATGATCCGCGTGCCGTCCAGGCCGCGCAGGATCTCCAGCAGTTCGCGCGACGTCAGGCCGCCGGCCTCGGGCGTCCCGGTCCCCGGGGCGTGCGCCGGATCGAGGACGTCGATGTCGACGGAGACGTACAGCGGCCTGTCACCGATGCGCTCGCGCACGGCCGCCACCGTCTCGTCGACACCGCGCCGCATCACGTCGGCCGCCGTCACGATGCCGAAGCCGAGCCGCTTGTCCTCCGTGAGGTCGCTCTTGCCGTAGAGCGGGCCCCGGGTGCCGATGTGGCCGAGTGCCTCGGTGTCGAGCAGGCCCTCCTCCACGGCACGGCGAAACGGTGTGCCGTGGGTGTACGGCTCCCCGAAGTAGGTGTCCCAGGTGTCCAGATGGGCATCGAAGTGCAGCAGGGCGACGGGTCCGTGCACGCGGGCCGCGGCCCGCAGCAGTGGCAGGGAGAGCGTGTGGTCGCCGCCGACCGTGACCACCGAGGCGCCGGTCGCGGCGAGTTCGCCCACCTGCTCCTCGACGGTCGCCACGGCCTGGCCGATGTCGAACGGGTTGACCGCGATGTCACCCGCGTCCGCGACCTGGACCGCGGCGAAGGGCGACACGTCGAGGGCCGGGTGGTACGGCCGCAGCAGCCGGCTCGCCTCCCGCACGGCGGCGGGCGCGAAACGTGCCCCGGGGCGGTAGGACACACCGCTGTCGAAGGGGATGCCGACCACGGCGACGTCGGCGCGGCCCACCTCCTCGAGCCGGGGCAGCCGGGCGAAGGTGGCGATGCCGGCGTAGCGGGGAACGACCGAACTGTCGACGGGGCCGACCGGCCCGGCGGGCGCGGCGGGGTCTGCGGGCCGCGGTTGCTGCGAGGTCACGAGGCTGCTTCTTCCGTGGAGGGAGGGGGAGGTGCGAGGAGGTGCGGGGAGGGGACGAGGGACAGGAGGAGGGACGGGAGGAGGGACGGGACGAGGGAGGCGGCAAAGGGGAGGGAGCGGGACGGTGCAGGGCGGGGGCCGGGAGGGCCGGGGAGGCACTGGGTGAGGGCGGACGGTAGCCGTCGGCGCCGGAGCGGTGTCCGGCGCCATGGGCGGTGCCGAGCAGCTTAGGCCGCGCGAACGGCCGGGTCACGGGCCGGTCGGGCCCGTGCGGCGGACCTCCTGGGATGATCCGACCCGGCCCGCCGTCCGGTCGGCCCTCGCTCTCCCCGCCGGAGCCCCTCATGGTCCCCGTTCCTCCAGGCACCGCGGCACCCGCTGCCGGGCCCTGCCCTCCCGAGCGGTCCGCTGCCGGGCCCTCCCGCCCCGGAGCGCCCCTTCCCGAGACGCCCGGTACCGAGCTGTCCGGTATCGAGCCGCCCTCGGCCGGGGCGCAGGACGCCCGGCCGGACGGTGCCGGGCCGACCGGCGCCCCACCGTCCCCCGCCGCTGACCCCGGGAGCTGGGCGGCCGGTGCCGCCGCGCCCGCCGGCCTCCCCACGCTCTCGTTGCGCGAGCTGGCCGGTGATCCGGCCCTCGGGCTCACGGCCCTGACCCGCGACGCGCTGCTCGACCGCCGCATCGGCTGGGCCCATGTCAGCGAACTGCTCGATCCCGCCCCGTACCTGCTCGGCGGCGAACTGCTCCTCACCGCGGGCCTCGGGCTGCCCCCGGCAGCAGCCGACGGCCCCACGGGCCCGGCGCACGCCACCGCGTCACCCGGCCAGGGGGAGCGGCACGGGCCCGGGGGGCCGCACGGCGCGGCCGGCTCGGGAGAGC
>NZ_JAKGCV010000332.1 GCF_021556455.1 Streptomyces fuscigenes
GGGCCGCCGGCCTGACGGACGGACGTCAGGACGGCGCGGGCCCCGCCGGCCCCTCGTCGTCCTCCGGGCGTCCCGTGCCCGGCGGCGGCCCGGCCGTGCTGCCACCCGGACCCTGCTCCGTACCGCCGGAACCGCCGGAACCGCCGGAACCGCCGGAACCGCCGGAACCGCCGAACGGCTCCGCGCCCGGGCCCGGGCCCGGGTCCTGGTCCCGCCGCTCCGGGCCGGGCTCCAGGTCCGTCGGGACGATCTGCTTCTCCTCGGCGAAGTGGCAGGCCGACGGGTGCGCGGTCGGGCCGCCCGGCTCGCGGAACCAGGCCGGTACCGCGAGCGGCGGCTCCTCCCGGGCGCAGATCTCCTGGGCCTTCCAGCAGCGGGTGCGGAAGTGGCAGCCGGAGGGCGGGTTCGCGGGGGAGGGGACGTCGCCCTGCAGCAGGATGCGCTCGCGGTGCTCGCGGCCCGTCGGGTCGGGCAGCGGCACGGCGGACAGGAGCGCCTGCGTGTACGGGTGCGTGGGGTGGTCGTAGATCTCGGCGTCCGTGCCCAGCTCCACGATCTTGCCGAGGTACATCACGGCGATCCGGTCCGAGATGTGCCGCACGATCGACAGGTCGTGCGCGATGAAGACGTAGCTCAGGCCGAACTCGCTCTGCAGGCGCTCCATCAGGTTGACGACCTGCGCCTGCACCGAGACGTCGAGCGCGGAGACCGGCTCGTCCGCGACGATCACCTCGGGCTGCAGCGCCAGCCCCCGCGCGATGCCGATGCGCTGTCGCTGGCCGCCGGAGAACTGGTGCGGATAGCGGTTGATGTACTCGGGGTTGAGCCCCACCACGTCCAGCAGGTCCTGCACCTTGCGGCGCCGGCTGCCCTTGGGCGCGACCTCGGGGTGGATCTCGAACGGCTCGCCGATGATGTCGCCGACCGTCATGCGGGGGTTCAGCGAGGTGTACGGGTCCTGGAAGACCATCTGGATGTTGCGCCGCACGGCCTTCATGGCCTTGCCGGACAGCTTCGTGATGTCCTCGCCCTTGTAGGCGATCGTGCCCGCCGTGGGTTCCTCCAGGTGGACGAGCATCTTCGCCACGGTCGACTTGCCGCAGCCGGACTCGCCCACGACGCCCAGCGTCTCGCCCGGCGCCAGGTCGAAGGAGACGCCGTCGACCGCCTTCACCGCCCCGACCTGCCGGCGGACCAGGATGCCCTGCGTCAGCGGGTAGTGCTTGACGAGGCCGCGCACCGAGAGCACCGACGTGCCCGCCGGGGCCGGGGCCTCAGATGTCGACGTCATCGAGCGTCTCCCTCCAGAAGTGGCAGGCGCTGCGCCGCGTCCCGCTCACCTCGTACAGCGGTGGTTCGTCCCTGGTGCACACCTCGCGCGCCCGGGGGCAGCGGGGGTTGAAGGCGCACCCGGGCGGGATGTTCAGCAGGTTCGGCGGCAGGCCCTTGATCGCGTAGAGGTCCTGGCCCTTCTGGTCCAGCCGGGGGATCGAGTCGAGCAGCCCCCTGGTGTACGGGTGGGCGGGCGCCTTGTAGATGTCGTGCACCGGCGCCGTCTCGACGATGCGTCCCGCGTACATCACGGCGATCTTGTCGGCGACGTCCGCGACCACGCCCAGGTCGTGGGTGATCAGGATGAGCCCCATGTTCAGCTCGCGCTGGAGCTCCGCCAGCAGGTCCATCACCTGGGCCTGCACGGTGACGTCCAGGGCCGTCGTCGGCTCGTCCGCGATGATCAGCGAGGGTTCGAGGGCCAGTGCCATCGCGATCATGATGCGCTGGCGCATGCCGCCGGAGAACTGGTGCGGGTACTGGCCGACGCGTTCGCGCGCGGCCGGGATGCGGACCCGGTCCATCAGCTCGACGGCCTTCGTGCGGGCGTCCTTGCGGGACATGCCCCGGTGCACGATGAACATCTCGCCGAGCTGCTGGCCCACACTGAGGACGGGGTTGAGCGACGACAGCGCGTCCTGGAAGATCATCGCCATCTCGGCGCCGCGCACCTTGCGCCGCTGGTCCTCCTTCAGCTTCAGCAGGTCGCGGCCCTTGAAGAGGACCTCGCCGCCGGAGATCCGGCCGGGCGGGACGTCGAGGATGCCCATGATCGCCTGCGCGGTGACCGACTTGCCCGAGCCGGACTCGCCGAGCACCGCGAGCGTCTCGCCCGCGTCCACCGAGTAGCTGACGCCGTTGACGGCCTTCGCGACGCCTTCGCGGGTGTGGAACTCCACGTGCAGGTCGCGCACTTCCAGCAGCATGCGGGGCTCCTCAGCGCAGCTTGGGGTCGAGGGCGTCGCGCACCGCGTCGCCCAGCATGATGAACGCGAGCACCGTGATGGCCAGGGCGCCCGCCGGGTACAGCAGCATGTGCGGCGCGTTGCGGATGTACGGCGACGCGGAGGAGATGTCGATGCCCCACGACACGGTCGGGGGCTTCAGCCCGACACCGAGGTAGGAGAGCGTCGCCTCCAGCGAGATGAACGTGCCGAGCGCGATGGTGGCGACGACGATGACCGGCGCGATCGCGTTCGGCATGATGTGCCGCACCAGCATCCGCGAGTTGGACGCGCCCAGCGCCCGTGCCGCCTGCACGAAGTCGTTCTGCTTGACGGTGATGACGGAGCCGCGCGCGATGCGGGAGATCTGCGGCCAGCCCAGCAGGACGATGAAGCCGATCACCGGCCAGACCGTCGAGTTGGTGATGACGGACAGCAGCACCAGGCCGCCCAGCACGACGGGGATGCCGAAGAAGATGTCGGTGAGGCGGGACAGGAGCGCGTCGCCGGTGCCTCCGTAGAAGCCGGCGAGCCCGCCGAGCACCGAGCCGAGGATCGCCACGCCGAGGGTCGCCAGGATGCCCACGGTGACCGAGGCGCGGGCACCGTAGACGGTCCGCGTGTAGACGTCGCAGCCCTGGCCGTTGAAGCCGAACGGGTGGCCCGGCGCGGGGCCGTCCTGCGCCTTCGCGAGGTCGCAGGACAGCGGGTTGCCCGACGCGATCGCCTGCGGCCAGATGGAGATGAAGATCAGGAAGAGGATCACCAGGGCCGAGATGATGAAGACCGGGTTGCGGCGCAGGTCGTGCCAGGCGTCCGACCAGAGGCTGCGCGCCTCCTCGACGCCCCCGCCCTCCGGCGCCCCGGGCGCGTTGCCGGGGCCCAGGTTCTCCGTCGCGATGTCCATCGCCCCGCCGGCGCCGGTGGGTGCGATGGCTCCGTCGCCCGCGTTCCTCGGGAGTTTGTCAGGCATACCGGATCCTCGGGTCGAGAACGGCGTACAGGAGGTCGACCAGCAGGTTGGCCACCAGGAAGACCAGCACCAGTACGGTCACGAAGCCGACCACCGTCTGCGAGTTCTGCCGCAGGATGCCCTGGTAGAGCTGGAAGCCGACCCCGTGGATGTTGAAGATCCGCTCGGTGACGATCGCGCCGCCCATCAGGCCGCCGATGTCCGTGCCGATGAACGTGACCACGGGGATCAGCGAGTTGCGCAGCAGGTGGCGCACAATCACGCGCCGCCGGGGCAGGCCCTTCGCGGTCGCGGTGCGCACGTAGTCCGAGCGCCGGTTCTCCGCGATCGAGGTCCGGGTGAGGCGGGTGACGTAGGCGAGGGAGACCGACGCGAGCACCAGTCCCGGCAGCACCAGCTGGTCGAAGGGGGCGTCGGGGGAGACCGACGGCTGGATGAGGTTCCACTTCACGCCGAACAGCAGCTGCGCGACGAGACCGGTGACGAACGTCGGCACGGAGATCACCACGAGCGTGAGCAGCAGGACCGTGGTGTCGGACGGGCTGCCCCGGCGCAGGCCCGTCAGCACGCCGAGCGCGATGCCGATGATGATCTCGAAGATGATCGCGATGATCGTCAGACGGATGGTCACCGGGAACGCGGTCCCGATCAGGTCGATGACCGGCTGCCCGTTGAAGGCCGTGCCGAAGTTGCCCTCGAACAGGTGGCCCATGTACGTCAGGTACTGCTGCCACAGGGGTTTGTCGAGGCCGAACTCGCTGCGCAGCTGCGCCTCCGTCGCGGGGTCGCACGCCTTGTCGCCGCACAGGCCCTGGATCGGGTCGCCCAGGACGTTGACCATGACGAAGATCAGCAGCGTGGTGCCGATGAACACGGGGATCATCTGGAGCAGCCGCCGGATCACATAGCGTCCCATGCCGGCCTCCGCGGGTCGTGGGCCTTCGGGGTGGGGCCGGGGGCGGGCGGTCGGCCCGTACCGGTTCCGGGTACGGGCGCGTCCGCCTCCGCCCCCGGCGCGGGGGGCCCGGCGCGGAGTCCCGCGCCGGGCCGGAGGTGGCCGGGAGGCGTCACTTGACCTTGATGTCGCCGTAGACCGGGACGCTGAACGGGTTCAGCGCGACGTTCGAGACGCGGTCGGAGAAGCCGGCGCTGCCGTTCTGGTACCAGAGCGGGATGGCCGCCATCTGGTCCCGTACGACGCCCTCGGCCTGCTGGAACAGCTGGACGGCCTTCGTCTTGTCGGTCTCCGCGTTGGCCTGGTTGACCAGCTTGTCGAACTGCGGGTTGGAGAACTTGCCGTCGTTCGACGAGGCGTTCGTGAAGTACAGCGGCTGCAGGAAGTCCTGGATGAGCGGGTAGTCCATCTGCCAGCCGGCGCGGAACGGCCCGGTCAGCTTGTGCTGGGCGATGCGGCTGCGGAAGTCGGCGAAGGTGCCGACGGGCGCGCCGACGCACGCCTTGTCGTTGTGCAGCACGTTGTTGATGCTGTTGCAGGTGGCGTCCACCCACTCCTTGTGGGAGCCCGTGTCCGCGTTGTAGGTGATCGTCATCCGGCCGCCCGGGATGCCGCCGCCCTCCTTGATGAGCTTGCGGGCCTGCGCCGGGTTGAAGTCGCAGGCGCTGCCGCACAGCCCTGCCTTGTAGCCGCCGGCGGAGCCGAGCACCGGGGAGGTCCAGTCCGTGGCGGGGGTGCGCGTGTCGTTGAAGATGGTCTTCGTGATCTGCGCCCGGTTGATGGCCATCGACAGGCCCGTCCGCACCTTCTGCGCGTTCGGCGTGCTCCACCGCTTGTCGTAGAACGGGAAGGCGAGGGTCTGGATGATGCCGGCCGGCGTGTTGATGTACCGGCCGCCGAGGTCAGCCTTCACGTTCTTGAGCTGCGCGGCGGGGATGTCGTCGACGAGGTCGAGGTTCCCGGCCGTCAGGTCCGTGTAGGCGGTGTTGTTGTCGGTGTAGACCTTGAGGTCCACGCCGCCGTTCTTCGCCTTGTCCGGCCCGGGGTACTTCTTCCAGGCGCGCAGCTGCATCTGCGAACCCTTGGTGTACGAGCTGATGGTGTACGGCCCGTTGCCGACGGGCTTGCTGAGCCACTGGGCGTGGTTGGTGAAGAAGACGCTCGGCAGCGGCGAGAACGCCGCGTAGCCCAGGGTGTCGGGCCACGTCGAGAACTTCTGCGAGAGGCGGACCGTGAAGGTCTGGGGACCGGTGACCTTCAGCCCGGACATCGTTTTGGCGGTGGGCTGACCGGTGGAGGGGTGGACCTGGTCGTAGCCGTCGATGTACTGGAAGAACGAGGCGTTGACCTGGTTGTTCTTCAGGTACGCGCCGTAGTTCCAGGCGTCCACGAACGACTTGGCGGTCACCTTCTCGCCGTTGGAGAAGGTCCAGCCGTTCTTCACGGTGACCGTGAAGTTCCTGGAGTCGTTCGTGGTGATCGACTGGGCGAGCCAGTTCTGCGCCTTGGCCGTCTTCGGGTCGTAGCGCTTGAGGCCCCGGAAGACCATGTCGAGGACCTTGCCGCCCTGGACCTCGTTGGTGTTCGCGGGCTCCAGCGGGTTCTGCGGGTCGCCCCAGGAGGCGCTCACGATCCCCTTCGAGCCACCGCCGCTCCCGCTGCCGCCGCTGCCGCCCCCGCCGCAGGCCGTTGCCCCGAGGGCGACGGCGACGGCGCAGGCGGCCCACTTGGCGTGTGTGGCTCCGCGCATGGGGTGCCTCCTCTTCAGGCCCAAGATCCGTTGAACCCAAATACACCCCATACGGCTATATGACGCACTTTCTTGTCCGCTGTTCGCGCCGGACCGGGCGCCGGATACGCCCGGATGCACGCAGCACGCATCAGCGCCGCCCGGGGTGCGCCCCGCCGCGGTGCCGTCCGCGCCGGCGCGGCGGGCGCGGCCGCCGCGCCGGCGCTCATGCCGCGCC
>NZ_JAKGCV010000333.1 GCF_021556455.1 Streptomyces fuscigenes
CGCGCGGGCGCGCCGCGCGGTCCGGGCCACCGCTTCGGGCGCGGCCAGGGTCACCGCGTCGGGCGCGGCCCCGCGGCACGCGCCGAAGGCACGCCCCGAAGGCACGCTCCCGCTCACAGCTCCGCGAGCAGTTGGGCCTTCTTCGAGGTGAACTCCTCGTCGGTGACGAGCCCCGCGCTGTGCAGCTCGCCCAACTGGCGGATGCGGTCGGCGACCGAGCGGGCCGGATCGGCCGCCACCGCCGCCACCGCGGGCACCGGTGTCTGCGCACGTGCCCCGCCGCCCCGGACCGCCGCGAGGACCGCGGCGGCGAACGGCAGCGACTCGTGCACCGGGCCGTAGCCCACTCCGAAGACGACCGCCGCCGGGTCGTGGTCGGGCTGCGAGAGGCGGTCCGCCTCGTCGCCCGCCGCCCGGCCCCGCAGCCCGGCGCGCGCGGCACCGGGGCCGCCCGACGGGGGGAACGCGCGCGGCACGAGCCGCAGGTAGCCGTCGTGGCCCTCGGGCGAGCGCCACTCCACGCCCTGGAGGTCGCCCACCCGGAAGGTCTGGTCGCCCGCCTTCCACTTGGCCGTCGACGCGCCCGTCCACGACCAGCGGAACGAGACCTCGCTGCCGTCGAAGCTCGCCCGGCCGTCGTACGCCTTGAAGCCGAGCGGCGCCTCGGGCGCGGCCACCAGGTGCGCCTCGGCGGGCCGCGGCCGGAAGCCCGCGTCCCCGCCGCCCTCGGGCAGCAGCCCCCGCAGCTCCTGCGCGTAGTACTCGGCGAGCGTCTCGCGTCCGGCGGGCAGGACCAGGCGGTAGGGGTCGTACCCGTCCTTGAGCTGCCCGGCCGCGACGTCCATCAGCGGATCGGCGCCCGGCCGCACGCGCGCGTGCAGGACGACCGTCCCGCGTCTTCCGGGGGAGACCGTCACGGACGACAGCGCCTCGTGGGGGACGCGCCGCTCGCGCAGCGCCTGGAACAGCTTGGGTGCCCGTATGCCCCGTCCGAAGCGGATGAGCACGGAGTCGCCCTCGAACTCCCAGGTGGCGTGGATACCGGCCAGTACATCACCCATGTGCCACATGTTAGGCGGCGTTCGCCCGCACGTCTCCAGGCGCAGCGCGAAAATCTACGCGCGTCAGACGGCTCCGGGGGCGCCGATTCCGCTGCGGCAGCCCGAAACGTCGCCCGCACATGCCACGTCGCGGAAGTCGCCGACGCCGATGTCCGCGAAGTTGTCGAGACTGGACGTGCCCGGGGCGAAGTACCCGCTGTGCCCCTGCGCGCCCGCGGCGGAGACCACGCGTGCGCCGAAGCCGGGCGCCACCGGGTCCGCCCCGTGGCCGAGGCCGACGACGTCCACGTACGGGATGTCCTGGATCCAGTCGCCGTTGTCGCGCATGGCCCACACCCGGGCCCGCGTGTGCAGGCCGCGCGCGCTCTGCACCCGCATGCCCGGGCTGCCGGCCACGGCCACGTCGGTGACGCGCCGCGGCAGGTCGCGCGCGGCCACGCCGCACACCACCGAGCCGTAGCTGTGGCAGAACAGCGCGATCGGCGCAGCGCCGGGCAGTGACCGCGTCAGGGCCGTCAGCCGTACGGCACCCGCCCGCGCGAGTGTCCCTATGGCGGCGTCCATGCCGAGGCCGGCGGGCGCGGTGTAGTCGGCCCAGGCGATGACGGCGGTGCTGCTCGCGGGGGACGCGGCACGCTCCGCGGTGTAGAGGGACGAGCCCATGCCGGCCGGCGCGCTGTACCACTTGCCGGTCTTCTGGAAGGTCAGCACGTTCGTGTCGACGCCCGGTACGACCACGGAGATGTGCCGCGCGTGGGCGAGGTCGCCGAAGACCTCGGCGGCACGCCCCTCGCCGGAGGGGTCGAACGAGAGGAAGTTGCGCCCGGGCTCCAGCATCGCGTCGTACTGCTGCCGGGTCTTCGCGGCCAGCGCGCGGCCGTCCGGCGAGAGCTGGGTGTCGCGGGCGCGGCGGTCCTGCACCGAGGCCTCCCGCCGCAGCGCGATGCGGTTGGCGCGGTAGCGCAGGTTCACCGGGGCCCCGTTGAGGTTGCCGACGACCAGCGGATAGCGCTCGGCCAGGCGGGTCTGCTCCCGGGAGGCGAGTGAACCGAAGAACGCGGCCAGCCTGCGCGGCGACGAACGGGGGCTCGGCAGCTGCCGGTTCCCGACCGACCCCTTGCGCCAGGAGGCGAGAGCCGCCTGCAGCGGCTCCGCGGTGCCCTGACCCCGCTGCAGCGCCGTCCAGCCGGTCGTCGCGAGCATCACGAACACCACGGCGAGCGCCAGCAGCATCCGCCACGTCATGAGCACCGGCGAGGAGGGGAAAGGAATCACTGCTTGTCCACCCTAGAACGCGCGTTGAATCGCGACACGGGCGGGTGAGTCAGGTCACGCGCCGATCACGTACAGGTCACATCTTGAGTCAGGTTAGCCGACGGACGCATGATCGGAACACATCCGCGGCGCGTCCGCGTCGCCGTCCCCCGCGTGCCACTCCTCGGCGAGCGCCGGAGTGAGAGCGTCCAGGTAGGTCTCCGTGAGGGAGACCAATGCCTCGACGCTCGTCTCGTGGCCCGGCCGGCCCCAGATCCGCCCCGACAGGCGCAGCACTCCGCAGACGGCGGCCACGGCCGCACGCGGCCGCGGGTCCCGCTCGGCGTCCAGGCCCTCGCGCTCGGCGATGATCCGTACGATCTCCTCCTCCGTCTCGCTCCCGCGCCGCAGATGGGCCGAGAGCAGGGCCGGAGTGGATTCGATCATCTGATAGCCCTTCATGACCAGTTCCACGGACGCGATGTCCTCGATGGTCTCGCTCGCCCTCTCCCAGCCGGCGCTGACGGCGGAGCGCATCGCCAGCATCGCGCCCTCGTGCGCGGGGCGCAGCCGCAGCTGCTCGACGAACTGCCCCTCCACCAGGGACACGATCCCGAAGGCGACGTCCTCCTTGCTGGCGAAGTAGCGGAAGAAGGTGCGCTGGGAGACCTCCACGGCCTCGGCGATCTCGTCCACCGTCGTGGCCTCGTAGCCCTGCGACGTGAAGAGTTCGAGCGCCACACGCATCAGGTCATCCCGGGTGCGCTGCTTCTTGCGCGCGCGCAGGCCCGTGGCCCGTTCCGCCGTGTCGTGCCCGACGCTCACCTGGTGACCTCGCTGCTCCGTGTCCGTCGCGGTCCTCCCGCGATCGTGCGTGTCCTCCGCGATCGTCCGTCCGTCTCGCGGGTCGTGCGGATCGTGCGGATCTTTCCGCGCGTCCGGTGGATCCTCATGGGGCTTCGTGCCGCGCCCTCGTGCGTCGTCGTGGATCCTCTGGTTCCTTGTCGTTCCTCGTCGTTCCTCGTGACTCCTCACGGAACTGTGCGGGTTTCCGCGGTTCCGCGCGAGTGCCGGCGCCCCGAGGTACTCCTTGTTCTTGACGTGGTCGCGCCGCGTTCCCGTACCGCTCGACGGCCGTCCCGGCTCTCCCACCACGGTAGATCCTGTGGCTGTGAGCTACGTGACAGTTACCGACTTGTGAATTGGTTTGTCAACTGTCAGTAGCTGACATTAGTTTGAGCGGTATGACAAGTCAGACCACCGTCGATCAGGCGCCCCCGACGACGGCGCCGTCCAACAAGGGCCTGCGCGGCCACCCCTGGCTGACGCTGATCGCTGTGGCCGTCGGCGTGATGATGGTGGCCCTCGACGGCACCATCGTGGCGATCGCGAACCCGGCCATCCAGAAGGACCTCGGCGCCTCGTTCGCCGACGTGCAGTGGATCACCAACGGCTACTTCCTCGCGCTCGCCGTGGCGCTGATCACCGCGGGCAAGCTCGGTGACCGCTTCGGCCACCGGCAGACCTTCCTCATCGGCGTGGTCGGCTTCGCCGCGGCCTCCGGCGCCATCGGACTGTCCCACACCATCGTGCTCGTGGTCACCCTGCGGGTCTTCCAGGGCCTGTTCGGCGCGCTGTTGATGCCCGCGGCCCTCGGGCTGCTCCGGGCCACCTTCCCCGCCGAGAAGCTGAACGCGGCCCTCGGTATCTGGGGCATGGTCATCGGCGCGTCCACCGCGGGCGGCCCGATCCTCGGCGGTGTGCTCGTCGAGCACATCAGCTGGCAGTCCGTGTTCTTCATCAACGTGCCGGTCGGCGTCGTCGCACTGGCGCTCGGCGCCTTCATCCTGCTCGACCACCGCGCCGAGAACGCGCCGAGGTCCTTCGACGTGCTCGGCATCCTGCTGCTGTCCGCGGCGATGTTCTGCCTGGTCTGGGCGATCATCAAGGCCCCGACCTGGGGCTGGGGCGCCGGGCGGACCTGGCTGTTCATAGGCGTCTCGATCGCGTGCTTCATCGTCTTCGCCCTGTGGGAGAACAGGGTGAAGGAACCGCTGGTCCCGATGAACCTGTTCAAGTCCGTCCCCGTCTCCGCGGGCGTCCTGCTGATGGCCCTCATGGCCATCGCCTTCCTCGGCGGGCTGTTCTTCGTCACCTTCTACCTGCAGAACGTGCACGGCATGAGCCCGGTCGACGCGGGCCTGCACCTGCTGCCGCTGACCGGCATGATGATCATCGCCTCGCCGGTCGCCGGCATGGTCATCACCAAGGTCGGGCCGCGCATCCCGCTCGCCGGCGGCATGATCTTCACGACGCTCGCCATGCTCGGGATGTCCCGCCTCGAAGTGGGCACCGGCACGGCGACCATGTCCATCTGGTTCGCGCTGCTCGGTCTCGGCCTCGCGCCGGTCATGGTCGGCGCCACTGAGGTCATCGTCGGCAACTCGCCCATGGAGCTGTCCGGCGTCGCGGGCGGCCTCCAGCAGGCCGCGATGCAGATCGGCGGCAGCCTCGGCACGGCCGTGCTCGGCGCGGTCATGGCCTCGCGCGTCTCCAGCCGGCTCCCGGGCAACTGGACGGGCGCGGGCCTGCCCCCGCTGAAGCCCGAACAACTCGACCAGGCCTCGGAGGCCGTCCAGGTCGGCACCGCGCCGGTGGCCCCGGGCACGCCCGCCGCGATCGCGGCGAAGATCACGACCGTCGCGCACGACACCTTCATGTCGGGCATGACGCTGGCGTGCCTGGTGGCCGCGGCCGTGGGCTTCGTGGCCATCTTCGTCGCGCTGTTGACGAAGCGCGGCGAGAACGCGGACGCGGCGGGGGCCGCAGCGCACATCTAACGTCAAGGCGCGCTTGACGGCGAGTCAAACGCGCAGCTCAGAGGGGCCCGCCGGATCGTTTCGGCGGGCCCTTCGCGCTGTCCGGGACCGGCCGGACGGGGATGCTGTGGGTGTGGCGCCGGTCCGGCCGCGGGCGACGAGCGACAGGGGCGACGATCGACGACAACAGCGACGACTGACGGCAACGGCAACGGCAACGGCAACGACAGCGACCAACGACAACGACAACGACAACAACAGCGAACAACGACATCGAACGATCACGGGGGTTCACGAGATGCGACGTGTGACGACAACGGCCGCGGCCCTGCTGGCAGCGGTGCTGCCGTTCGCGGCGGCGGCACCCGCGGGTGCCGCTCCGGCTCCGCTGCGCGGCGGCGAGTGCGCGGCGGGCGAGCTGTGCCTGTGGGCGCAGGAGGACTTCGGGGGCGGCAGGAGCACGTACGAGCTGACGGGGGCGGGGATCGAGGACTGCGTGGCCCTGCCCGCGGGACGTTCGGCGCTGTCCCTGGCCAACCGGCTGGGCCGGCCGGTGACGGCGTACCAGTCGGCGGAGTGCGCCGAGACGGGCGAGTTCGAGACGTATCCGGGGCACGGCACCTGGGTGCCCCGGGCGCCGTACCGGGTCAGGGCCTTCAAGATCTGGGAGCACTGAGCGGGGCCGGCGCCGGGCGGGTGCGCCGTGGTGGGTGCGCCGTGGTGGGTTCGTCCTGACGGGTGCGTGCCGATGGCGCGGGACGAATGTGCATCGGAGGTGCGGGACGGGCATGCGGCGGGGGCGCGTGCCGGTGGTGCGGGACGGGCATGCGGCGGGGGCGCGTGCCGGAGGTGCGGGACGGGCATGCGGCGGGGGCGCGTGCCGGTGGTGCGGGGCGGGCGTGCGTCGGGTGGATGTCCGACCTGGTGGGCCGCAAGACGGCGCTGATCATCGTGATCCTGGTACTGGGGCTGTCGCAGTTCGGGGTGATGTGGGCGGGCAACATCCACAGCGAGTGGCTGTTCCTGGTG
>NZ_JAKGCV010000334.1 GCF_021556455.1 Streptomyces fuscigenes
CCTGCCGGGACCGGACGGCCCGTCCCGGCCGGGGGCCTCTTCGCGCCGGCGGGCGGAGGCCGCCCGGCCGCCGCCGACGTGGGCACGGCCCGCCTGCTCCTGCATCCGCTGAGCGTCGACGAGGCCGAACGCGTCGTCGCCGCCGAGGCGGGCCCCGGCGACCGGTGGGCTCCCGGCTACCCGGACGCGTTCGACGTGAAGGGCGTCAGCGCCTTCCTCGCCACGTGCTCGATCAGCGGGGACCCGACCCCGTTCGGCACGTACGAGATCCGGCGCAGGTCGGACGGCCGGGCCATCGGCGGACTCGGCTTCCACGGCCCGCCGGACGCCGACGACATCGTGACCGTCGGCTACAGCGTCATCGCGTCCGAGCACGGCAGGGGCTACGCCACCGAGGCGCTGCGCGGCCTCCTCGCGCACCTGCGGGCGCTCGGGGTGCGCGGGGTGCGCGGCGACACGGACCACACCAACGTGGCGTCCCAGCGGGTGATGCGGGCCGCCGGGATGCGGCCCGCCGGGGTGGACGACCGGCTGCGCTACTACGCGCTGCTGTTCTAAAGACGCCCGCGGGTCGCGTCGCCGGGGGCTTCCACGGCGCCGGGTGCGGGCCCGGCGCCCGCGTCCCGTCCGTCTTCGGCCCGCTCCGGGGCCCCGGGGAGCACCAGGACGTCCCCGGGCGCGAACGTGACGGCGACCGTGTCCCCCTCGCGGGGCGCGTCGGCCAGGGCGCACTCGGCGTCGAGCGGCGGGGCGCCGTCGGTGGGGCGCAGGCGGACGCCGACACGGCCGCCCCGGAACGCGCGCGCCTCGACCGTGCAGCGCAGACCGCCCCCCGCGCCGGGCTCCGCGCCGGCCGCGGCCAGCCTCAGGCCGGCCGGCCGCACCAGCACGGTCCGCTCCCCCTCGGGCACGCCCGGCGGGAGGGGAAGCTTGCCCCAGGGCGTGTCGGCGACGCCCCCGCCCACGGTCGCGGGCGCGAGGTTGTCGAAGCCGAGGAAACGCGCCACGAACGCGGACGCGGGACGCTGCCACACCTCCAGCGGCGTGCCGGTCTGCGCGACGCGGCCCTCGCCCATCACCACGACCCGGTCGGCGAGCGCGAACGCCTCGCCCTGGTCGTGCGTGACGGCGAGCACCGTGGTCCCCAGGCGCTGGAAGAGTCCACGCAGTTCGACGACGAGCCGTTCCCGCAGGCCCCGGTCGAGCTGGCCCAGCGGCTCGTCCAGCATGAGCAGCCGCGGCCGGGGCGCCAGCGCCCGCGCGAGCGCGACCCGCTGCTGCTCACCGCCGGACAGCGCCGCGACGGACCGGCCGCCGGCGCCCGGCAGACCCACCAGCTCCAGCAGTTCCTCGACCCGCTCGGCCTGTTCGCCGCGCGGCACGCCGTGCATGCGCAGGCCGAAGGCGACGTTGCCCGCGACGTCGCGCTGCGGGAAGAGCTGGTGGTCCTGGAACATCAGCCCGACGCCCCGGCGGTGCACCGGCACGGGGGCCTGGTCGGCGCCCGCCAGCAGCACCCGGCCGCTGTCGGGTGCCTGGAGTCCCGCGACGACGCGCAGCAGCGTGGACTTGCCGCTGCCGCTCGGCCCGAGCACGCTGACGATCTCGTGCTCGGCGACGTCGAGCCGTACCGCGTCGAGAGCGGCGCGTGCCCCGAAGCGCACGGTCACGTCCTGGAGGGTCAAAAGCGGCATCAGAACTCTCCCGAGCGGTCGGTGCGGATGCGTTCGAGCAGCAGCAGCGCGACGGCGCACACCACCATGAGGACCGTGGACAGCGCCATCGCCTCGCCGTACGTGAGGTCGCCGGGGCGCGCCAGCAGCCGGGCCACGGCGACGGGGAGGGTCGGGTTGTCCGGCCGGGCGATGAAGACGGTCGCGCCGAACTCGCCGAGGGAGACCGCGAACGCGAATCCGGCGGCCACCAGCAGCGCCCGCCGCACGAGCGGCAGGTCGACCTCGCGGAAGACCCGCAGCGGGGAGGCCCCGAGCACGGCGGCCGCCTCGCGGAGTCTGCCGTCGACGGCGCGCAGCACGGGCAGCATCGTGCGCACGACGAACGGCACCCCGACGAGCGCCTGCGCCAGCGGCACCAGGATCCACGAACTGCGCAGGTCCAGGGGGGACTTGTTGAGACTGATCAGGAAGCCGAAGCCGACCGTGACCGCGGAGACGCCGAGCGGCAGCATGAGCAGCGCGTCGAAGCCGCGCACCAGCCGCCCGGCCCGACGGGTCAGGGCGGCTGCCGCCAGACCGCCGACGACCAGGGCGATCGCGGCGGCGACGACGGCGTACCGCACCGAGTTCCAGACGGCTTCCAGCGGCGGTACCAGGAAGGTGCCCGAGGCGTCGACGGCGGTGAGCGCCCGGTAGTACGTGAGGCCGTGCCCGCCGGGGGTGTCGAACGACCGCTCCACCAGCACCCCGAGCGGCAGCACGAGGAGCAGCCCGATGCTCGCGAGGACGCCGCCGAGCAGGGCCCACTGCCCGGCCCCGCGCGGGCGCCGGGCCGTGGTGGCCGCGTCGACGAGGCGCAGCGCGCTCTCCCGGCGCCGCACGGTCCAGGCGTGCACGGCGAGGACCGCGCCGACGGCGACGAATTGGACGAGGGTGAGGATCGCGGCGGTCGGCAGCTGGAACAGCTGGGCGGTCTGCCGGTAGATCTCCACCTCCAGGGTGGCGAAGCCGGGCCCGCCGAGGATCTGGATGACGCCGAAGGAGGTGAACGTGAACAGGAACACCATCAGCGCGCCCGCGGCGACCGCCGGGGCGAGCGCCGGCAGCGTCACCTTCCGCCACGCCCCGAACCGGCCTGCGCCCAGCACCCGGGCCGCCTCCTCCTGGCGGGGGTCGAGCTGCGCCCACAGGCCGCCCACGGTGCGCACCACGACGGCGTAGTTGAAGAAGACGTGGGCGAGCAGGATGGCCCAGACCGTCGTGTCGAGCCGTACGCCCCACAGCTGGTCGAGGAGCCCGCCGCGGCCTAGCAGCGCGAGGAACGCCGTGCCCGCGACGACGGTGGGCAGCACGAACGGCACGGTCACGACCGCGCGCAGCACCTGCTTGCCGGGGAAGGAGAAGCGCGCGAAGACGTAGGCGCCGGGCAGCGCGATCAGCAGGGTCAGGCCCGTCGACGCGAGGGCCTGCCACAGCGTGAACCACAGCACGTGCAGGATGTCGGCCCGGCCGAGGACCTGCGTGATCGCGCCGAACTGCCAGCCGTCCGCCGTCTTCAGGCCCCGGCCCACGATCGAGACGACCGGGTAGGCGAAGAAGACCGCGAAGAAGGCGGCGGGCACCGCCATCAGCGCGAGGCGGACCGCCGCGGGCCGCCCTGCGCGCGGGCGGCGGTCCGCGGGCCCGGGCGCGGGCCCTGCCGGCCCGGGACCCGCCACCCGGCCGGGAGCGAGGGTCACGTCGTCACTTCACCAGGAGCGAGGACCACGTCTGGATCCACTGGTCGCGGTGCGCGGCGATCCGGGAGGGGCTCATGGTCTCGCCGCCGGTGATCTTCGCGCCGAACTTCGTGAAGACGGCGGGCTCCTTCGCGCCCTCGACGACGGGGTCGACGAACATCTGGAGCGGCATGTCCTCCTGGAACCTCTTGCTGATCATGAAGTTGATCAGGGCCTTGCCGCCGGCCGGGTTCTTCGCGCCGTCGAGGAGGCCCGCGAACTCGATCTGCCGGAAGCAGGTGCCGGTCGCCACGCCGGTCGGGGCCTCGGCGGGCGTCTTGGGCTGCGGCTTCGCGTACAGCACCTCGGACGGCGGGCTGGAGGCGTACGAGACGACGAGCGGCCGGGTCGCCTTGGCCTTCTTGCCGCCCGCCGAGCCGGAGAAGTCCTGGTTGTAGGCCTGCTCCCAGCTGTCGACGACCTGTACGCCGTTGTTCTTGAGCTTCTTCCAGTACCCCTGCCAGCCGGAGTCGCCGTACTTGGCGACGGTGCCCAGCAGGAAGCCGAGGCCGGGCGAGGACGTGGCGACGTTCTCCGTGACCAGCAGGTTCTTGTACTGCGGCTTGACCAGGTCGGCGAAGGTCGCCGGCGGCGCCAGTTCGTGGTCGCGGAAGTACGCGCGATCGTAGTTGACGCAGAGGTTCCCGCTGTCGATCGGCGTGACGCGGTGCTTCGAACCGTCGAGCCGCGTACTGGGGTCGACCCGGTCGAGGCCCTTCGCGGCGTACGGGGTGAACAGGCCGTTGTCGAGGGCCCTGCTGAGGAGGGTGTTGTCGACGCCGAAGAAGACGTCGCCCTGGGGGTCGCCCTTGGTGAGGATCGCCTTGTTGACGGCCTCGCCGGCGTCGCCGGTCTTGAGGACCTTGACCGTGTAGCCGGTCTCCTTCGTGAAGGCCTTGAGCACGGAGGGGGAGGCGGCGAACGAGTCGTGGCTGACGAGCGTGACGGTCTTCGACCCCGTCGGGGCGTCTCCGCCGCTGCCTGCGGACGCCTTGGAACCGTTCGAGCCGCAGGCGGCGAGGGCGGTGGCGCCGATCGCCACGGCGAGTGCGGCCGAGGCGAGCTTGCGGGTGGTGGGCACTTCTGATTCCTCCTGGGACGTCCAGTCCAGGAAGAGACGCGGCCCCGCTCCGGTCCTCCGGGGGCCGGGGCAGGGCGCAACAGCTCGAGTATCGACCGAACTTCCTACCCAGAATGACCTGGGCGAGGTTCAGAGGGTCTGCGGCCCTGTCCCGGGAGGTTCCTCCCGGTCCGCCGCACTCTCAGCGCTGTGGCGCTCCCCTGTCGGGTGTATCGCTATGGGTTGTATGCCGTACGTTCGCCCCCCAGGGTACACACGGGGTACCCGCGGGAGGCGGTACGGGCGCGGCCGGCGCCGCGTACCGTCGCGCGGGTCGGCCGGGGCGCCGCGGGTCCGCGCCGCGGGACGCCGCCTCGCCGGGGGGCCGGTCCGCTCCGGGCGGCCGCCTCGCCGTGGGGGCGCCGCTCAGCGCTCGGCGGCCGCCAGCTGCCCGCAGGCGCCGTCGATCTCCTGGCCGCGGGTGTCCCGCACGGTCACGGGCACGCCGTGCGCGGCGATCGCCTCCACGAACGCCTTCTCGTCCTCGGGGCGCGACGCGGTCCACTTGGAGCCGGGCGTCGGGTTCAGCGGGATGAGGTTGACGTGCACGTTCCGGCTCTTCAGCAGCCGGCCGAGCCGGTCGCCGCGCCAGGCCTGGTCGTTGATGTCGCGGATCAGCGCGTACTCGATGGAGACGCGGCGGCCGGACTTCTCCGAGTACTCCCAGGCCGCGTCCAGCACCTCCCGCACCTTCCAGCGCGTGTTCACCGGGACGAGCGTGTCGCGCAGCTCGTCGTCGGGGGCGTGCAGCGACACCGCGAGCCGGCACTTGAAACCCTCGTCGGCGAAACGCAGCATCGCCGGGACGAGGCCGACCGTGGAGACCGTGATGCCGCGCTGCGAGAGGCCGAGGCCGTCCGGCTCCGGGTCGGTGAGCCGGCGGATGGCGCCGACGACGCGGTTGTAGTTGGCCAGCGGCTCACCCATGCCCATGAAGACGATGTTGGAGAGCCGCGCGGGGCCGCCGGGCACGTCGCCGTCGCGCAGCGCGCGCATGCCGTCGACGATCTGGTGCACGATCTCGGCGGTCGACAGGTTGCGGTCCAGGCCGTTCTGCCCGGTGGCGCAGAACGGGCAGTTCATGCCGCAGCCCGCCTGCGAGGAGATGCACATCGTGACCCGGTCCGGGTAGCGCATGAGCACGGACTCGACGAGCGTGCCGTCGTGCAGCCGCCACAGCGTCTTGCGCGTGGTGTCGTCGTCGCAGGAGATGTGCCGCACGACGGACATCAGGTCGGGCAGCAGCGCGTCCGCGAGGCGCTGCCGCGAGCCGGCCGGGATGTCGGTCCACTGCTCGGGGTCGTGGGCGTACCGGGCGAAGTAGTGCTGCGAGAGCTGCTTCGCCCGGAACGGCTTCTCGCCGGCCGCGGAGACCGCCTCGCGGCGCTCCGCCGGCGTCAGGTCCGCGAGGTGCCGCGGCGGGCGCTTCACGCCCTTGGGCGCGGCGAACGTCAGTTCTCCCGGCTTCGGCGCGGCCATGCGACAACTCCTCGGTACGACGGTGGTGGGGTCGTCCCGCCGCACGGCGCGCACCGGCCGGGCGCACGGTCGGCGCACGCCGCGCGGCCGCGCGGGCCGCTCG
>NZ_JAKGCV010000335.1 GCF_021556455.1 Streptomyces fuscigenes
CCCGGAAAGCCGCCGGCCGCCCCTCGGCGTCCGACCGGGGCTGAGCCGGCCGCCCGCGTCCCGGGGCGCGGCCGGAGGCCCGGCCGCCGGTGTCCGCCGCTCCGTATGGAGGCGCGGCCCGTCCTTCTCCACGCCCCCGGCCCCGACGTCCCCGCGAGCCCGGCCGGGGCGGCCTCCCTGAGCTGGTCCGGATCACCGCTGCCGGACTCCCGCCGGCCCGCTGTGCGCGCGGGATCTCGTTTTGGAGCGGTGTCCGGCATCGGGTAATGTTCTTCCTGCGCCGCCCAAGGGAGACAAGCCCTCCGGGGGGCGCAAACCAAACAAGTCCCCTCACGGGGGTTGTGTTTTGGTGGGCTATGGTGTAATTGGCAGCACGACTGATTCTGGTTCAGTTAGTCTAGGTTCGAGTCCTGGTAGCCCAGCGCAGATTCTTCTGCAACGCCCCCGTTGTGTAGCGGCCTAGCACGCCGCCCTCTCAAGGCGGTAGCGCCGGTTCGAATCCGGTCGGGGGTACGGATCTTCCGTATGGAGGATCGCTGGGGCCCCGTTGTGTAGCGGCCTAGCACGCCGCCCTCTCAAGGCGGTAGCGCCGGTTCGAATCCGGTCGGGGCTACTGGTCTATACCATGGGCTATGGTGTAATTGGCAGCACGAGTGATTCTGGTTCATTTAGTCTAGGTTCGAGTCCTGGTAGCCCAGCTTCGCAAGACCAGGCCCCCGTTGTGTAGCGGCCTAGCACGCCGCCCTCTCAAGGCGGTAGCGCCGGTTCGAATCCGGTCGGGGGTACAGGAAAGAAGGCCGAGGCCCTCTCCATCACGGAGGGGGCCTTCGTCGTGTGCGCCCCCGGACGCGGTGGTGCGGCCGTCGCCCGGAACTCCGCGTGCTCGCCGCCGGGTACGGTGCGGAGCGCGCACGGGCGGGGTGTGCCGCGGGCGGGCGGTGCCGGTACCCGTGGTGCGCGCCGCGGTCGGCGGCCCTTCGGCGGGAACGGTTCGCGGGCAGACCCTGCTTCCCGGCCCCCGCGGGGTCGGGCGGGACGGCGCTCGCGCGGCCGCCGCGGCACGTCCTCGGGCCCGGCGTCGCGCGGCAACCGGGAGTCCTCGCGGTCCCGGGTGCGGACGTCCAGGGGCTACGAGTTCCTGCGCAGCGCCTCGGACAGCCGCCCGGCGGCGTCGATCACGGCCTGCGCGTGCATGCGGCCCGGGTGGCGGCTGAGCCGCTCGATCGGCCCGGACACGGACACGGCGGCCACCACGCGGTTCGACGGCCCCCGCACCGGCGCGGACACCGAGGCGACGCCCGGCTCGCGCTCGCCGATCGACTGCGCCCAGCCCCTGCGGCGCACGCCGGACAGGGCCGTCGCCGTGAAGCGGGCCCCCTGCAGCCCGCGGTGCAGGCGCTCCGGCTCCTCCCACGCCATCAGGATCTGCGCGGACGACCCGGCCTTCATCGTCAGCGTCGAACCCACGGGCACCGTGTCCCGCAGGCCGGACAGCCGCTCCGCCGCCGCCACGCAGATGCGCATGTCGCCCTGCCTGCGGTAGAGCTGCGCGCTCTCGCCCGTCACGTCCCGCAGGTGCGTGAGGACCGGGCCGGCCGTCGCCAGCAGCCGGTCCTCGCCCGCCGCGGCGGCGAGCTCGGCGAGACGCGGTCCGAGGATGAATCTGCCCTGCATGTCCCGCGCCACCATGCGGTGGTGCTCCAGGGCCACGGCGAGCCGGTGGGCCGTCGGCCGCGCCAGGCCCGTCGCCGTGACCAGCCCGGCCAGGGTGGCCGGGCCGGACTCCAGCGCGCCCAGCACGAGAGCGGCCTTGTCGAGAACACCCACACCACTAGAATTGTCCATGCAACGATATTCGCGTCTCACTCTGTGAAACGCAAGTTCACTTTTCCCCCGAAGTTGCCAATGTGTACGCACGGGGCTCGCGGATCGGGAGCCCGCAGCCGCCGCCCGTTGGGGGACGGGCACGGCTCACAGGTCTCGACAAGCGCCGGCGAAGGCGCCGGCCGGAGGGAAAGCGATGGGTAGGACACTCGCGGAGAAGGTCTGGGACGACCATGTCGTCCGGCGCGCGGAGGGCGAGCCCGACCTTCTCTTCATCGATCTGCACCTGCTGCACGAGGTCACCAGCCCGCAGGCGTTCGACGGGCTCCGCCTCGGCGGCAGGAAGGTCCGGCGGCTCGATCTCACCATCGCCACCGAGGACCACAACACCCCCACTCTCGACATCGACAAGCCCATCGCGGACCCGGTCTCCCGCACGCAGCTGGAGACCCTGCGCAAGAACTGCGCGGAGTTCGGGGTCCGGCTGCACCCGCTGGGCGACGTCGAGCAGGGCGTGGTCCACGTGGTGGGCCCCCAGCTGGGCCTGACCCAGCCCGGCACCACCGTCGTCTGCGGCGACTCCCACACCTCCACGCACGGCGCCTTCGGCGCGCTCGCGTTCGGCATCGGCACCAGCCAGGTGGAGCACGTGCTGGCCACGCAGACGCTGCCGATGGCCCGGCCGAAGACCATGGCCATCACGGTCGAGGGCGAACTGCCCGAGGACGTCACCGCCAAGGACCTGATCCTCGCCGTCATCGCGAAGATCGGCACCGGCGGCGGCCAGGGCTACATCCTCGAATACCGGGGGTCCGCCATCGAGAAGCTCTCGATGGAGTCCCGGATGACCATCTGCAACATGTCGATCGAGGCCGGCGCCCGCGCGGGCATGATCGCCCCCGACGAGACCACCTTCGCCTACCTCCGCGGCCGGGCCCACGCCCCCGAGGGCGCCGACTGGGACGACGCCGTCGCGTACTGGAGGACGCTGCGCACGGACGACGACGCGGTCTTCGACGCCGAGGTCTTCCTCGACGCGGCCGAGCTCGCCCCGTTCGTCACCTGGGGCACCAACCCCGGCCAGGGCGCGCCCCTGTCCGAGAGCGTCCCCGATCCTGCTTCGTACGACGACGCTTCGCAGCGCCTCGCCGCCGAAAAGGCCCTGGAGTACATGGGGTTGAGCGCCGGACAGGCCCTGCGGGACATCAGGGTGGACACCGTCTTCGTAGGTTCGTGCACCAACGGCCGCATCGAGGACCTGCGCTCCGCGGCGTCCGTGCTGGAGGGCCGCAAAGTCGCCGACGGCGTACGGATGCTGGTCGTGCCCGGGTCCGTCCGGGTGGCGCTCCAGGCCGTCGAGGAGGGCCTGGACAAGGTGTTCACGGCCTCCGGCGCCGAGTGGCGGCACGCGGGCTGCTCCATGTGCCTGGGCATGAACCCCGACCAACTGGCGCCCGGCGAGCGCTCCGCGTCCACCTCCAACCGCAACTTCGAGGGCAGGCAGGGCAAGGGCGGCCGGACCCACCTGGTCTCGCCGCAGGTCGCCGCCGCGACCGCGGTACTGGGCCATCTGGCCTCACCCGCCGATCTGTCCGACGCCGACGACCGCACGCCCGCTGGAGCGCGATAACCATGGAAGCCTTCACCGTCCACACCGGCCGTGCCGTCCCGCTGCGCCGCAGCAACGTCGACACGGACCAGATCATCCCCGCCCACTGGCTCAAGAAGGTCACCCGCGACGGCTACGAGGACGGCCTGTTCGAAGCGTGGCGCAAGGACCCGTCCTTCGTGCTCAACCAGGAGCAGTACCGGGGCGCGACCGTCCTGGTGGCCGGTCCGGACTTCGGCACGGGCTCCTCCCGGGAGCACGCGGCCTGGGCCCTGCAGAACTACGGCTTCAAGGCCGTGATCTCCTCGCGTTTCGCCGACATCTTCCGCGGCAACTCGCTGAAGAACGGGCTCCTGACGGTCGTCCTGCCGCAGGACGTGGTCGAGCGCCTGCAGACGCTCGTGGAGAGCGGCCCGGCCACGCAGGTCACGGTCGACCTGGAGAGCCGCCAGGTGCGTGCCGGCTCCGCCGCGGGTGAGCAACTGACGGCTGATTTCGACCTTGACGAGAACGCCCGCTGGCGTCTGCTGAACGGCCTCGACGACATCAGCCTCACCCTGCAGAACGAGTCCGACATCGCGGCTTACGAGGCCTCCCGGCCTGCCTTCAAGCCCCGCACAATTGCCGCCTGAACGGCCTCTGATCAGCGCTTTTCCCCTACTGCACCCCCTGCCCCCCGGCAGGGGGTGCAGTTGCATGTTGAGCCCCCGTGAGGCGACAACTCGCCCCAGATGGCACAATCGGTGCATGGAACGCGACAGCCAACTCGGGCTCTACGAGTCGGTCGCCGGACAACTGAAGGAAGCGCACACAAGAGTGCGTGAACTGCAAGTCGCGGAGGGCGTACGCATGGCGCTCACACGGAAGCTGCTGGTCATCACCGCTGCGACGAAGCACGATCTCCCGGATGCGGCAAGGCGCCTTGACCGTCTCCTGACGGATCTCGACGAGGGTCGTTTTCCGGAAGAGGACTGACCGGTGGAAGTCCGCCGGGTCGACTTCGTTGCGGCACTAGGGTGATTAGCCCGTTTCGTGTTTGATTTGCGGTATATATCTGCCTAACGTGCGAAAAGGCTTGAACACATTCGTTCTGGCAATGTCTCCGAAGGGGAAGACGTGAACAAGGCTCAGCTCGTAGAAGCGATTGCGGACAAGCTCGGCGGTCGCCAGCAGGCCGCGGACGCGGTGGACGCCGTCCTCGACGCCATCGTCCGCGCCACCGTGGGCGGCGACCGCGTCTCGGTCACCGGCTTCGGCTCGTTCGAGAAGGTCGACCGCCCGGCCCGCTACGCCCGCAACCCGCAGACGGGTGAGCGCGTACGGGTCAAGAAGACCTCCGTGCCGCGCTTCCGCGCCGGTCAGGGCTTCAAGGACCTGGTCAGCGGCTCCAAGAAGCTCCCCAAGGGCGGTGAGGTCTCCGTGAAGAAGGCGCCCAAGGGCAGCCTCTCCGGCGGTTCTTCCACCCGTACGACGGCCAAGGCCGCCGCCAAGAAGGCCACGGCCAAGAAGGCCACCGCCAAGAAGGCGACGCCGGCGAAGACCGCCGCGAAGAAAACCACGGCGACCGCGAAGAAGTCGGCGGCCAAGAAGACCACCGCCACGGCCAAGAAGTCGGCGGCCAAGAAGACCACGGCCGCCGCCAAGAAGACCGCGCCGGCCAAGAAGGCCCCCGCGCGCAAGGCCGCCTCGCGCACCACCGCGAAGAAGGCCGCCTCCAGGTCGAAGTAGGCGGCGCAGGCAAGACCCAGCAAGCGGCACTGGCCGCGTCCACGCCGGGCCGGGCTCCCCTCGGGGAGACCGGCCCGCGGCGCGTTCCGGTGTCCTTCGCCGGGGGGCGACGCTCTCCGCGCCCCGCGCCGGCCGTCGGGCGCTCCCTGCCGCCCCGGGCGGCCGAAGTCGGCGGGCGGCCGCGGACGTCAGAACGTCTGCAGCGTCACCAGTGTGATCCGCAGCGCGGGGCCCTCGCCGCGCGTCTCGATGCGCACGCGCTGCCCGGGCCGCAGCAGCCGCAGCCCGCCCGCGTCGAAGGCGTCCGCGCCGAACTCGACGGGCGTGCCGTCGTCGAGCAGCACACTGCCGCTGCGGGTCTCGGGGGCATACGTGTACGCGGTCGCCTGCATCCTCGCAGCGTAACCGCGCGGGCCCGGCGGCGCGCGGCGCCTCGGTCCGCGACCGGGCCGCCGCGGCGGGTACCTGCGCGCCCCACGCCCCGCGCCCTGCTCCCGCGGCGCGTTCACCCCCGGCCAAGGCAGCGCGGCAACAGCGTCGCCGCGCTACGGCGACATCAGCGCAGAGAGGGCCGTGTACACGCGTGCGGTGTGCGGGCCGAGTCCCAGCGCCGCCGCCGTCCGCAGGTCGGACGCGGTGTCCACGTCCTGCCGCACCGAATCCACCTCCGCGAGCGCGATTTCCACGGCACCGCCGGACGCGTGGCGCGAACGGGAGGGACCGCCGAACGCCGGCCGCAATTCCCGGCCCGGAGCCGCCGCCAGCAGCGTCGTGCCGATTCCCGCCGCGTCGGGGAGAAAAGCGCGGGGAAAAGCGGCCGCACGGCGCAGGACCCGGGCCAGTTCCGCGGGCCGCAGCGCGGGCAGATCCGCGTTGAGTGCGGCGACCGGCGCGCCCGGCCGGCGCGCGAGGGCGGCGCGGGCTCCGTGCGCCAGCGCCGCGTTGAGGCCGGCGCCGGGGGAGTCGCCGACGACC
>NZ_JAKGCV010000336.1 GCF_021556455.1 Streptomyces fuscigenes
GTGGCGCACGAGGCGTGAGGCGCCGGGCGGCGTGACGTCCGAGCCGGGCTCGGTGAGCGGGGCGGGGGCGGCCTCCCCGGGTCAGGCCGTCCGCGCGACCTTCGATCCGGCCGTCGCCGGTGCCCCCGGCACCGCGCGCAGGGCGATGTCGACCGTGGCGTGGAGGGCGGAGCGGGCGGCGCCCGCCGCGGCGTGGATCGCGTTGCCCTCGCTGACGACCATCACGTAGCGCGCCAGCGCGGTGGGGTCGGTGCCCTTGGGCAGGTCGCCCTCGTCGACCGCGCGGGCCAGGCGGGCGGCGAGCGCCCGCTCACCGGCGAGCCGGCTGCCCGCCAGGAACTGCGAGATGTTGCCGTGGTCGCCGCCCTCGGCGATTCCGCCCTGCACGGACAGGCAGCCGGGCGGGCGGCCGGGCTGGGTGAGCGCGTCGGCGTTGGCCCGCAGGAACGCCTCCACGACGGCGTACGCCGTGGGCTGCTCCAGCGCCTCGCGGGCGTAGGCCATGTCGATGCGGGCGTAGCGCGCGAGCGCGCTGCGGAACAGCTCCTCCTTGTTGCCGAACGCCGCGTACATGCTGGTCCGGTTGATGCCCATGGCGTCGGTGAGGTCGGTCAGCGACGCGCCCTCGTACCCCCGCCGCCAGAAGACCTCCACGGCGCGATCCAGCGCCGCGTCCGCGTCGAAGCCGCGCGGCCTGCCCCGTTCCGCCATGCTCCACCACCTCCGCCGGGCGCCTCCGCGGCCTCGCGGGGCGCTCCTCGTGTGCCCTCGCCGGGCGCTCCCGTACCGCCGCGGAGGACTCGATCCGCGCCCCCGCGGGGCACCCCCCAATTTTAACCGCTCGGTACGGAAATACTTCCGAGGCCTGCCCAGTTTTCAGTACCGTTCGGTACAGAAAGAGGGAGGGTCATCATGAACCAGCTGAGCGAGGGAGCAGGCCGGGTCGGCCTGTGGAGCATGCGGCTGCGGGCGGCCGGCCGGCCCGAGGTGCGCGAGGCCGTCGGCGAACTCGACGCGCTCGGATGGCGCGCGCTGTGGATGCCGGGCCTGGCCGGGGACGGGGCGCTCGACGACGTAGGGCACCTGCTGGCGGCCGCGCCGCACAGCACCGTCGTCACGGCGGTCCTCAACATCTGGGGCCAGAGCGCGGACGAGGTCTCCCGGCGCCTCGCCGCGTACGACGCGGCACACGGTCCCCGCACCGTCGTCGGGCTCGGCATCGGCAACGCCGCCGGGGCCGCCGCGCACGGCCGCGCGTACGGGGACCCCGTCGCCTCCATGGGCGGCTACCTGGACGAGCTGGGCGCGGGCGTCCCGGCCGGGCGGCTGCTGCTCGGCGCGCTCGGCAACCGGATGGTCGACCTGGCGGCGTCCCGCACCGCGGGCTGGCACCCGTTCCTGGTGACCCCCGACTACGTGGCGGCCCAGCGCGAACGCGTGGGCCAGGCGCCGTTCCTCGCGCCGCACCAGGCCGTCGTGCTGGAGCCCGACCCCGCCGCGGCACGCGCCGCGGCCCGGGCCGAGATCGGGGCGTTCATCGGCTTCCCCGCATACCGCGCGAACCTGCGGCGCCTCGGCTTCACCGAGGACGACCTCGTCCCCGGCGGCAGCGACCGCCTCGTCGACGCGCTCGTCGCCCACGGCGACACGGACGCCGTCGCCCGCCGGGTGCGCGAGCACCTCGACGCGGGCGCGGACCACGTCGCGCTGCACGTGATCAGCCCCCGGGAGAAGACGGCGCTGCCGCGCGCCGCGTGGCGTGAACTGGCCGCGCTCCCCCGCTGAACCGCCCGCGCCCGGGCCCGGACCCCGCACGCGGGGGCCGTCCGCGCTCCGCGTGGCACCGCAGCGCATGTCACCGCACGACACGTCACCACCACATCCACGACAACTTCGTCGCCGCGGCGGCCCGGCCCCGGCGTCCACGCAAGGAGAAACACATCATGGGACAGCTCGACGGCAGGACCGCCCTCGTCACCGGCGCCACCTCCGGCATCGGACTCGCCGCCGCCCGGCGGCTCGCCGCGGAGGGCGCGCACGTCTTCATAACCGGCCGCAGACAGCAGGCACTCGACGAGGCGGTGGCGTCGATCGGCGACCGCGCCACCGGAGTGCGCGCCGACATTGCGAACCCCGCCGATCTCGACCGCCTGTTCGCGGCCGTCGGGGAGCGGGGCGGGCTCGACGTCCTGTTCGCCAACGCCGGAGGCGGCGAGTTCGCGGCCCTGCCCGACATCACCTGGGACCACTACGCCGACACCTTCAACACCAACGTCGGCGGAACCCTGTTCACCGTGCAGAAGGCGCTGCCGCTGCTGCGCCGCGGCTCCTCGATCATCCTCTCCGGCTCCAACATCGACACCAAGGGCAGCGCCTCGTTCAGCGTCTACGCCGCGAGCAAGACCGCGATCCGCTCCCTCGGCCGCAGCTGGGCCGCGGAACTGGTCTCCCGGGGGATCCGGGTGAACACGATCGCCCCGGGCCCCATCGAGACCCCGGGACTGTCCGGACTGGCCGCCGACCCGGACTCCGCCCGGCAGCTGCTCGACGGCCTGGCCGCCGGCGTGCCGATGAACCGGCTCGGCCGTCCCGAGGAGATCGCCGACACCGTGCTGTTCCTCGCGTCCGACGCGAGCAGCTACATGACCGGCGCCGAGATCTACGTCGACGGCGGCGCCAGCCAGATCTGACCGCACGCCGCGGCCCGGCCCGGGCCGCCGGAGATGATCCACTGATCCCGGCGCCCGGCCGGCCCGAACCCGGGGCGACCGCCGCGGGCACCACCGCGCCGGCCGCCCCGGCACCGCACCGCACCGCACCGCACGGCACCACACCGCATTTGAAGGAGCACACCATGACCACCCCCGGAACCCGCACCGTGACGGATCTGCTGGCCGCCAACCTCCACGAGGTCTTCGGCAACCGCGACGCCGCCTCGCGCCGCGCGGCGATCGAGCGGATCTACACCGAGGATGTCGTGTTCACCGACCCGGAGGGCGCCGTCACGGGCCGGGACGCGCTGGAGGAGAAGGCGCGCGACCTGCTCGGCAAGGTGCCGGCCGACTTCCGCTTCGCCGAGGAGGGCCGCCGCTACGCGAGCGCCCACGACGGCGCGCTCGCCTGGACGTTCGGCCCCGAGGGCGAGCCCGCGGCGCGCGGCATCGACGTCATCACCGTCCGGGACGGCAGGATCGCCACGCTGCTGACGCTGTTCAGCGCGTGAGGCGCGCGGGCCGGGCCCCGGCCGCCGCGTGAGGTCCGGCAGGCCGCCGCCCGGGCGGCTCGCCGGCCCGTCCACGCACGCGGGCCCGATGCCGTATTGACACCGGGATGGTCCGGACCAGATGGTGATCGCCGGCACGGCCGCCGGTCCGGACGCGGGTGCCGGGACGGGGCGTGCCCGGAAGCGCGCGGCACCGGCCCGGCGGCCACCGGACGGGGCCTCCGCGACACGGAACGGCGCAACGCCACGACGAAAGGGCCCCCATGGACGACCGCAGCCCCGCAGACCGGTTCTTCGACGCCGCCGCAGGGCTGCTGGCCCGCGTGCGCGACGAGGAGGCCGCGTCGATCGCCGCCGCCGGGACCGCCGTCGCGGACGCCGTGGCGACGGGCCGCCGGGTGTTCGCGTTCGGGGCGGGCCACTCGTCGCTGCCCGCGCAGGACACCGTCTACCGGGCGGGCGGCCTCGCGGTCATGAATCTGCTGACGGTGCCCGGCATGACCGGCGTCGACGTGCGGCCGGCGACGCTCGGCTCGGCCCTGGAACGGGTCGAGGGGCTCGCCACCACCGTGCTGGACACCTCCCCCGCCGCCGCCGGGGACGTGCTCTTCGTCGTCTCCCTGTCGGGGCGCAACCCCCTGCCGGTGGAGATGGCCCACCACGCAAGGGAGTTGGGCCTGACCGTCGTCGGCGTGACGTCCGTGGCGTACGCGACCGGGACCACGCCGCGCAACCCGAGCGGCACGTTCCTGAAGGACCACTGCGACATCGTCCTCGACAACAAGATCGCCGTCGGCGACGCCGAGTTGACCGCCGAGGGGGTGGCGGCGCCCTTCGCGCCCGCGTCCACCGTGGTGACCAGCGCGCTGATGCAGGCAGTCATGGCGACCGCGGCCGCCGAACTCGCCGCGCGGGGCGTCGAGCCGCCGCTGCTGCGCTCCGGCAACATCGACGGCGGCACCGAGTGGAACGTGCGCGTCATCGAGGAGAACGCCGAGCGGATCTTCTGGCACTGAACCGGTCGCCCGGGCCGGGTGGGCTCCCGCGCCCCGGCCACGGCCGCTGCCGCGCGCTCCTGCCCCGGCCGCTGCCCCGGCCGCGCGCTCCTGCCCCCGGCCCCGCACGCGCACCCGCGGCCCGTCCCGGACCCGCCCCGGCGCCCCCGCCCGTCCTGATCAACCCTCAGGACGCGGGAGCGTCCGCCCGTTCGGCACGGGCCGCGGCGAGAACGCTCTCCAGCACGGCGGGGTAGCGCCGCCGCGCCTCCTCACGCAGCGACACGTGGCAGCGCGTGCCCTCCATCCGCTGCCGCATCAGCCCAGCCTCCCGGAGGGTCTTCATGTGGTGGCTGAAGGTCGACTGCCCGACGGACACGGTGAAGTCCGAGCGGACGTGCTCCCTCCCGTCCGCGAGCACGCCCATGACGTACAGGCGCACCGGATCGCCCAGGGCCGAGAGCACCTTGGCGAGAGGTACGTCGTCGAGTTCGGGGTGGCTCACTTCCTTGGGCATGGCCTGTACTCTACCCCGATATCGAACATCGACGATGTTCGATAGAGTGCGTCCACCGGGGCCACCGCGCCGGTCTCCGCCGCACGCGTCGCCTCCGCCGCTGCCTTTCCCGTCGCGTTCCGGCCGTCCGGGCCGTGCGCGGCCCCTTCGGCTTCGGCCGGGAGGCGCCCGGCCGTCCGCCCGTACGACGAATGAGGGAATCCCGTGACCGAAGCCCAGCACCACCGCACTCTGCACGACCACGTGGTCGTCGTCACCGGCGCCGGTTCCGGGATCGGCCGGGCCACGGCCGTGGCCATGGCGGAGGCGGGGGCCCGCGTCCTCGGCGTCGGCCGGCGCGAGTCCGCCCTGAAGGAGACCGCCGCCATACGTCCGGGCATCGCGGTTCTCGCCGCCGACGTGTGCGCCCCGGAGGCACCCGAGACGATCATCGCGACGGCCGTCGACCGGTGGGGCCGGCTCGACGTGCTCGTGAACAACGCGGGAGCCACGGCACGCGTCTCGCTGGACGACCTCACCCGCGCACGCGTCACCGACCTGTTCGACCTGAACGTCGTGGCGCCCACCATGCTCGCCCAGGCCGCCCTGCCCCACCTGCGCCGCAGCAGGGGCTCGATCATCAACATCTCCAGCACGTACGGCCACCGCCCCCAGCCGGGTGCCGCCCACTACGCGGCGAGCAAGGCCGCCCTGGAGCAGTTGACGCGCACCTGGGCGGTCGAGCTGGCCGGGGACGGGATCAGGGTGAACTCCGTGGCCCCCGGCCCGACCGAGAGCGAGGCCCTGGGCGTGAGCGGCCTCACGCGGGAGCAGGTGGTCGAGGTCAAGCGGGAGCAGGCGTCCACGATCCCGCTGGGCAGGCGGGGAGAGCCCGAGGACGTCGCGTCCTGGATCGTCCGCTTCGCGGAACCCGCCGCGTCGTGGCTGACGGGCCAGGTCCTCACGGTCGACGGCGGCCTCGAACTCGTCTGAGCCCCGGCGCTCCGCGGATTCCCTGAGGTACCGAGTATTCCGTGGGGTCCCGAGTGTTCCCTGAGGTCGCGGGGTCCCTGAGTGCCTTGAGTGCCTTGTGTGCCTTGTGTGCCTTGTGTGCCTCGAACTCCCCGGGGGACGGCCCGGTCCCGTGCCGCGGCCCCGTTCAGGGCTCTGCGTGCAGGCACTCCGCCAGGTCGAGCGACGCGGCCATCCGGGCCGTCACGTCCTCCGCGTACAGCGCGTCCGGCCGCTCGAAGGCCGGCCTGCTGCCCGAGCGCAGGAACGTCACGACGCCGAGCGAGCGGCCGCGGCTGCGCAGCACCGTGCACAGGGCGTGGACCGTGTCCGACGGCCACTGCCGGGCCGCGGCCCAGGTGGGCGGCGCCGGGACCGGCGCGCCGGGGGACGCGGCCGGGCCCTGCG
>NZ_JAKGCV010000337.1 GCF_021556455.1 Streptomyces fuscigenes
GACCGCGTCGGCGTCCACGGCGGCCCCGCCGGGTGCCGCGGCGCGTTCGCGGTCGCGGCGGCCCCGCCGGCCGATGGAGGCGACGAGGGCGCGGTCCGCGCTCTCCCGCTCGCGCTCGCCGGCCTTGATCCCGGCGGCGGTGCGGTGCTCGTGGTCCTGTTCGCGGCCCTCGATCCACCGGTCGACGGCGGCGAGGAGCCGGTACTGCTGGGCCACCATGCCCTGCCACATGGCCGGGTCGACGAGCAGGTCGCCCGCGAACTCGGCGCTGTAGGCGCCGCCGGGTTCGACGCTGCCGGGCGGGACGGGCATCCAGGTGATGTCGTCGTCCGCGACACTGCCGCCCATGGGGTCGTCGTCCCCGGCGAGCCGGGCGTCGAGCGGCGCCTCGAAGAGCGCGCCGAGCCCCCGGCCGATGCCGAGGGCGAAGGCCTCCTCCAGCGGCGAGGGCGCCGCGGGGGGCGGCTGCTGCGGGTAGGGGCGGGCGAGTTCGCGCAGCGGGACGCGGCGCAGCTCGCAGCCGGGGCCCGGGCGGCCGACCAGGGTGTGGCGGGGTCCCTCCACCGGGCCGAGCAGGAGCGTGCCGGCCTCCAGGCGGCACAGGAAGTGCCAGGGGCCGCCGGCGGTGTCGACGGCGAACAGGTCGAGGGCCCCGGAGGCCACGAGCCACAGCACGAGGGGCCCTTCGAGGCCGACCGCGCCGCCGGCGGCCTCGGCGGTGGCGGCGTCGTGCCGGGGTGCGCCGAGGCCGGCGAAGGCGGCCGTCACCGCGTCGTGCGGCAGGTGCCCGGTGTCCGGGCCGGTCGCGGTGCTCACGTCAGTGCTCCTTGACCAGGTCGGCGTACGCCCCGCCGGCCGCGACGAGTTCCGCGTGCCGGCCGCGTTCGACGACGGTGCCGTGGTCGAGGACGACGATCTCGTCGCTGTCGCGCACGGTGCTCAGCCGGTGGGCGATCACCACGCAGGCGCAGCCGCGCCGGCGCAGGTTGTCCATGATGACGCGTTCCGTCTCCGCGTCGAGCGCGCTCGTGACCTCGTCGAGCACGAGGACGCTCGGGCCGCGCACCAGCGCGCGGGCTATCTCCAGGCGCTGGCGCTGGCCGCCGGAGAAGTTGCGCCCGTCCTGTTCGACGCGGGTGTGGATGCCGTCGGGCCGGCGCGCGATGACGTCGTCGTAGAGGGCGGCGTCGCGCAGGGCCCCGACGACCGCCTCGTCGGGGATCGACGGGTCCCACAGCGCGACGTTGTCCCGTACGGTCCCCTCGAAGAGGAAGACGTCCTGGTCCACGAAGGACACGGACGCGGCGAGCGCGCCGCGCGGGATGTCCTCGATGCGCCGGCCGTCGATGGAGATGGAGCCCTCCCAGGGCCGGTAGAGGCCGGAGATCAGCCGGGACACCGTGGACTTGCCGCTGCCGGAGCCGCCCACGAGGGCGACCTGGCGGCCGGGGCCGACGGTGAGCGAGAAGCCGCCGAGCAGCGGGGCGTCGAGCGGGCTGTAGCCGAACGTGATGTCCTCCAGCACGACGTGGCCGGTCAGCCGCCGGGTGCTGGGGTCGGAACCGTCGCGTGCGTACAGCGAGTCGGCGGGGAAGTTCTCGACGTCCTTGAGCCGGGCGACGTCGGCGGCGAAGTCCTGGATGCGGCCGGCGACGCCGTTGAGCCGGGTGATGGGCGAGGTGAAGCGGGTGACGAGGGCCTGGAAGGCGACGAGCAGGCCGATGGAGATGTGCCCGTCCACGGCGCGCAGCCCGCCGATCCACAGGATCAGCGCGCTGTTGAGGGTGGCGAGGAGCGGGGCCACGACGGAGAGGGCCGCGCTCGGCACGCCGAGCCGCTGCTGCTCCTCCAGGGTGGTCGCGTGCTGCCCGGCCCAGCGGCGGAAGAAGCCGTCCTCGCCGCCGGTCGCCTTCAGCGTCTCGATGAGCTGGAGCCCGGTGTACGAGGTGGTGGTGAGGCGGGCGCTGTCGGCGCGGAGCTTTTGCGTGTGGGTCGCGCGCAGCCGGATGACCACGCGCATGGCGACGACGTTGAGCAGCGCCACCAGGACGCCGATGACGGTGAGTTGGGGGTCGTACGTCCACAGCAGGCCCGCGTACAGGAGGACGACGAGGCCGTCGACGCCCGCGGAGGACAGGTCGCGGGCGAGGGTCTCGGCGACGGAGTCGTTGGACTGCAGGCGCTGGACGAGGTCGGCGGGACTGCGCTGCGCGAAGAAGGTGACGGGCAGCCGCATCAGGTGCCGCATGAAGCGGGCGCTGCTGAGGGTGGAGGAGATGATGCGCCCGCGCAGCAGGTTGGCCTGCTGGAGTCCCGTCAGCACCGCGGTCAGGGCGATCATCGCCGCCATCGCGGCGAACAGCGGGCCCAGCAGGGAGCTCTGCCCGCCGAGCAGGAACAGGTCGATGTACGTGCGGCTCAGCGCGGGCACGGCCGCGCCGGTGGCGACGAGCAGCAGCCCGGCGAGCAGTGCGGCGAACAGGGTGCCCGCGGTCCCGCGCATGCGGGCGGGCAGCGCACGCAGCACGCCGGGGCGCCGGCCGCCGGTGGTGAAGGCGTCGGTGCGCTCGAAGACGAGCGCGACGCCGGTGAAGCTGGTGTCGAACTCCTCGGCGGGCACGAACCTGCGGCCCTTTCCGGGGTCGTTGATGTGCACGCCCCGGGTGCCGAACCTGCGGCCGGGACCCTCGTAGACGACGTAGTGGTTGAACTCCCAGAACAGGACGGCGGGGCCCTGCACGTCGGCGAGGGCGGTGGCCTCCATCTGCATGCCCTTGGCGCCGAGGCCGTAACTGCGCGCCGCCTTGAGGAGGTTGCTGGCCCGTGAGCCGTCGCGGGAGACGCCGCAGGCGATGCGGAGCTCCTCCAGTGGGACATGGCGGCCGTGGTGCGCGAGGACCATGGCGAGGCAGGCCGCGCCGCACTCGACCGCCTCCATCTGGAGCACGGTGGGGGTGCGGACCGTGCGCGGCCGGCGCGACGAGGGCGCGGCGGGGCGCGCCTCGGCCCGCGCGGGGCCGGTGCGGTGGCGGCCGTGGCCGCCGGGCGGGAGCTGCCGCTGCGGCGGCACGCGGGACGCGCTCACGGCATCAGCCACTGGGCCGGGTGCTGCCGGGCGACCTGTACGGACGCGTCGGCGGGCGTCATCGAGCCCAGCGCGAAGGGCGGCCCGGACGGCGAGGACCACGCGTAGCCGGACTTCGTGCCGTGCGAGGGGTTCAGGGCGACGAGGACGGCGACGGGCTGCCCGTCCCGGCTGAACTCCTGCGCGAGTTGCTCGTCGCCGAGGAAGGCGGTGATCTGCCGCCTGGTCTGGGTGCTGCGGCCCACGGCCTTGACCGTGCCGTGCAGGACCCCGTACCGCTGCTCGGGCACGGAGGGCAGGCTGAGGTCGACCGGCTGGCCGGGCGCGATCGAGGCGCCGCCGGAGGCCGGCACGTACACCATCGCGACGAGCGGGTCGTGCGGGCCGGCGGTGCGCTCGACGGTCGCGACGTCGGCGCCCGTGGTGACGACGGCGCCGATGGCCGCGCTCAGCGAGGTGACCCGGCCCGCCGCGAGGGCGCGGACGGTGTCCGTGGCGCCGTGCGCGACACGCACCTTGACGAGGGGCGTGTCCGCGGCGACCCGCTGGCCCTCCCGCGCGAGCACGGCGGTGACCTGCCCGGCCACGGGGCTCTGGAGCACGTAACTGCCCTGCCCGTAGGTGAGGATGCCCGGCGCGGAGACGGTCGAGGTGACATGCCCCGTCACCGCCCACAGCCCGCCTGCCGCCATGGCGGCAAGTGTCACGGCGAGCGTGAGGAGCCCGCGGGGTCGGGCGAGCCGCACCGGAAGATCGAGCTCCTCGGGCGACTGCAGTTTGGAGAGCGCCTGTTGGCGGAACTGCACGGCGGTATTCCCCCCTCTTCCGGCGCACGGATTCCCGCACACGGATCCCGGCACACGGAAACGTGCCCCGGGAACCGTGGGGGGCACGGACCCGGGACACGAATCAGTCAGTCACAACCTGGTCGGCACGACCTGTTGCTCAGAGGCCGCCGACGAGGCCCGTGATGCCCGCGGTGTTCACCATCGGGTCGACGGTCGCGTCCACGGTCGACAGCACGCCGCCGACGTTGACGACGCCGCTGACGGTGTTGACGAGGCCGGTGACGGTGTCACCGACGAGACCACCGGACACGTTGTCCAGGTCGGCGTCGGCGATTTCCTGGGTCTCGACCTGGGGGGTGGAGTTCATCAGTGAAGCTTCCCTTCGCATGGCTCTCTGATACGACACGCCTCCCGCTTTCACCCGCGCCTTCCCCCGTCAGGGACGAAATCGCCGGTGGTGCCGGTGGCGTGCGATGGGATGTAAGCACGGACGCCACACCCGCATCCACCTGTCCCGGGGCCCCCCGGTTCATATGTGGCGCCCGGTTGTGCCCTGTTGTGAGTGTCCCGCCATTGCGGCGGTGCGTTTCCTTCACAGCACGACCTGAACCGCGGTCGCGGGCACCGTCACCCACCACCCGGAACCTCGCATTCCGTCCGTACCGCGCGACCGGAACCGCCCGTGCGGGCAAAGGGCGTGTGCAGTGATGCCACCCCGACGCTCGCATTGTGTGGGTTATCCAGAGAAGGGATTCGCACAGGGATTCTCGACCGAACGCGTTCGGGTGACTACGCACCGCGTCCGCCGCGGCGGCGCTCCCCCAGCCCGAGCCGGGTCGCCACCGCGCCGGCGACCCGGCGTCCGGAGTGCAGCGCGCCCTGGAGGGAGCTGGTGTCCCGGTGGTCGCCGCACACGTACACGTCCCCCACCAGCGCGGGCCGGCTGAAGGGGTGCGGCGCGGTCATGGCGGGCAGGGCGTACGGGATGTCGTACGTCGCCACGAGGTCCCAGCCGGCGGTGGACGTGCGGTGGAGGTCGGCGAGCCGCCCGCGCACCGCGCTCTCGGCGGCCGTGCCGCGCGGGGCGCCCTCGCGACGGGCCGTGGAGGTGGCGACGAGGGCGCGGCCCGCGGGTGCGTGGCCCGGGGCCGCGGCGCTGATCACGATGCTGTTGTCGACGGGTGACGCGTCGCCGTCCACGATCAGCCGCGCGGCGGCGCCGGGCAGGTTCTCCGCGTCGGTGGCGTGGTACCACGTGGTCACCCCGCGCCAGTCGGGCTCGGACAGTGCGGGCAGCAGCCCGGCGGCCGAGCGGGCGTCGGTGGCGACCACGACGGCGCGGGCCGCGACCGCCCCCTCGTCGGTCTCGACGCGGTCGCCGGCGACCCGCTGTACGGGCGTGCCCAGCCGGAGCGTCCCCTCGGGCAGCCGGCCGGCGAGCGCCCTGGGCAGTGCCTCCATGCCGTCCGCGGGGACGGCTGCCTGCCCCCGGACGAACATGCGCAGCATGAGGTCGACGAACCGGCCGGAGGTGCCGGCCCCGGGATCGAGCGTCAGGCCCGCGTAGAAGGGCCGCAGCAGGCGCTCCACCGTCTCGTCGGCGAGGCCGCGGGCCCTCCAGTGGCGGGCGGCGGGCACGTCGTGCCGGTGCAGGATCGCCTCCGTGGAGGAGTACGACACCTCCAGCGCGTGGCGCGCGAGGGCGGTCTTCGCGCTCAGCGGCCCGATCGGCGCCCGCAGCATGCGGGGCAGGGCGAGGGGGTCGCGCCGGGGGTCGGCGAGCACCCAGTGGCCGCCCCGCGCGTACAGGGTCAGTGCGCGGTCGAAGGGCCGAAGGTCCAGTTCGGCCAGGTCGAGCACACGGCCCAGCTCCGGATAGGCGGTGTTCAGCACCTGGAAGCCGCGGTCGAGGCGGTAGCCGTCGAGCAGGTCGGTCGCCACGCGCCCGCCGGCGCGCTCCCCCGCCTCCAGCACGAGCACGTCGGCGCCGCGGGCGCTCAGGTCCAGCGCCGCGGCGAGACCGGCGAGACCGGCCCCGACGACGGCCACGTCGCAGCGTGCGGGCAGGGTGACCATGCGTATTACCTCCGGGTCCCGGGGTCCCCGCGGGCGGAGGACCAGGCCGGGCACCAGCCTCTCAGCACGCGGCGGCACCCGCCGCGCCGGCCGGGCGGGGGGGCGTCCCGGCGGTTGGTGCGGGGGTGCCGTGCGGCGGC
>NZ_JAKGCV010000338.1 GCF_021556455.1 Streptomyces fuscigenes
GTGCGCGAGGCGGGGCGCGTGGGACGCCCGCGGCGCCCGTGCGGTGCTCACCGGGCGCCGCCCGGTACCGCGCCGGAACGCGGCCCTGCGAGGGAGCGCGCCCCGCCGCGAGGTGGCTCGGCGCCTATCCGGGTTACGGGAGCGCCGGCCTGCCCGGCATCTCCAGCCAGGTGCGGAAGAGGTCCCCCAGGTCCTGGTGGGAGACCTTCTCCGCCAGGGCCTCGAACTGCTCCGTCGTCCCGTTGCCGTAGCGGTGCGCCGCCGTCCAGGCGGGCAGGAGCTTGAAGAACGCCTTGTCGCCGATGCGTTCGCGCAGGGCCTCCAGCGTCATCGCGCCGCGGGTGTAGACGGCGTCGCCGAACATGGTGTCCCGCTGCGGGTCGTCGACCTTGCTGCCCCAGAAGCCGCTGGTGGCCGGGCGCGCGTTGTACGCGCTCACGAAGTCCTCGCGCGTCGTGTGCGTGCCCCGGTGCTCGTCCCACAGCCACTGGGCGTAGGTGGCGAAGCCCTCGTTCAGCCAGACGTTCTTCCACTGGGCGACCGAGACGTCGTCGCCGAACCACTGGTGGGCCAGCTCGTGGACGATGGTCGACTCGCTGCGCACGGCCGAGTAGGCGGGCTTCGACTGCACCTCGAGGGAGAAGCCGGCCTGGGGCATGTCGTCGACGATGGCGCCCGTCTCCTCGAACGGGTACGGGCCGAAGAGCTTGCTCCAGTAGTCCGTGGCCTCGGCGGTCACCTGGTAGACGTCGACCGACCCCTTCGGCAGGACCGGGTCGGTGGCCACGTAGATGGGCGTGCCGGCGGGCGTGCGGCCCTGCCGCACGTCGAACGTGCCGATGGTGGCCGTCGCGAGGTAGGTCGCCATCGGCTTGGACTCGCGCCAGTGGAAGTGCGCGCGGCCGTTCTTCGTGCCGGAGTCGACGAGGCGGCCGTTGGAGACACCCGTCAGGCCCTTGGGCGCGTCGATGCGGATGTCGTACGTCGCCTTGTCGCTCGGGTGGTCGCTGGAGGGGAACCAGGAGGAGGCCGCGTTCGGTTCACAGGCCACGAAGACGCCGTCCGCGGTCTTCATCCACCCGTACTGCGATCCGAACACGATCGGCCCGCTCAGGGCCTGCGGTATGCCGTGGTAGGCGAGGCCGACCTTGAAGGTGTGGTGCTTCTTCAGCGGCTTGGCGGGGGTGATGACGACCTCGTCGGCCGTTCTGGTGAAGTGCGCCGGGCGGCCGTCCACCCGCACGGAGTCGACGGTCAGTTGCTGCAGGTCCAGGTCGAACGAGCTGAGGTTCTGGGTCGCCTCGGCGGTGAGGGTGGTGGTCCCGTCGAGGACGTCGCTGTCCGGGTTGTAGGACACCCCCAGGTCGTAGTGGAGCGCGTCGAATCCACCGTTGCCGAGGTCCGGGAAGTACGGGTCGCCGATGCCGGGGGCGCCGGGCGAGGCCCCGGGGGCGGCGGCGATGGCGAACGCGGAGGCGACGGCGGTCGCCAGGGCGAGCCAGCGGGACGTACGACGAGCCGAACGTGACAGAGCCATGACAGCCTTTCGTGTGCACGGTGTCGGTGATCGAACGTGCACACTCTGCTCCATCCGGCGCCCGCCCACATCGCACGATCCGGAATTTCTTCGAACTCAGCCAGATTGTTCGGTGGTTGCGGCGCAAACCGCCCTTGCCGGCCGGCCCGCGGCGCACCCGACGTCCGCGGCGCGGCCCGGCCTGCGCGGGTGCGGCCCCCGTCCCGCCCGCTCCGTCAGCGCGGCGCGGGCCCCGTCGTCCTGCGGACCACCAGGCTCGGCGAGACCGACACCGTGACCGCGCGCCCGCGCCCCTCGATCCGCTCCAGCAGCAGCCGCGCGGCCGTCGCCCCCATCAGGCCCCCGGCCTGGTCGACGCTCGTCAGCTGCACGGGCGACATCGCCGCGACCGCCGTGTTGTTGTAGCCGGCGAGGGAGACGTCCTCCGGGATGCGCAGGCCGAGTTCGCGCGCCGCGCGGAAGACCCCCATCGCGGCCACGTCCGCCCCCGCGAAGACGGCCGTCGGCCGCGGCGTCGCCGCCAGCAGTTCCATGCCCGCGCGGTAGCCGCCCTCCTCGGAGTACGCCGTCGTCGCGACGCGCGCGTACGGGGCCAGGCCGTGCCCGGTCATCGCCTCCAGGTAGCCCCGTCGCTGCACCCGCTCGGGCGTGCCCGTCCAGCCCGAGCCCTCGTTGCCGTGGGCCGACGTCAGGGCTATGCGGCGGTGGCCGAGACCGACCAGGTGGCCGACGACCAGCGCGGCGCCCTCGGCGTCCGCGTCCACCACCGAGTCGTGCGCGTCGGAGGTGTCGTGGTGCCCGATCACGACGGTCGGCACCGTGGCGGCGGCGCCCACCACCTCGTGGCGGTCGAAGCCGGGCCCGATGAGGATCAGGCCGTCCATCTGGCGGTCCACCATGGCCCGCGCGAGCCTGCGCTGGTCCTCGGCGCCGAAGCCGGCCGCCCCGAGCAGCATCTGGTAGTCCGTGCCGCGCAGGCGCTCGGTGACCCCGTCGAGGATGTCGGCGAAGAACGCGTTGCGCAGATTGTCCAGCAGGACGCCGATCGTGTACGTCCTCCCGCGCATGCCGCGCGCCGCCGCGTGCGGGCGGTAGTCGAGCGCGTCCATCGACTCGCGGACGCGCTCGCGCATCGCGTCGCTCACGCCGTAGGCGTTCCGGAGCACCTTCGAGACGGCCGACGTGGATACGCCCGCATGCCGTGCCACATCGGTGATCGTCACTCGGCGCCCGCCGCCGACCGGGTGCATTGGCCCGCCTCCGCTTTCCGGCCGCCCGCAATCGGGTACAGCCCTGCTTTCTGGCAACGTTCCACAACCTTACGCACGTGTCTTGACGTCGAACGGGCGAGCGGCCCTACGGTGGCCTCCCCTTGGTTGGAGAACGTTCTACGACGAGGAGCCGCAGCATGGGACAGCCGGTACCCGGCGGCCGCACAGCCGGGAGCTCCGCCGAGGACGTGGCGGTCGAGGGCGGCGTCCAGGAGGGCGGCATCAGCCGCCAGCAGTGGAAGTGGTCCGCGCTCGCCGGCATGGCGTCCTACCTCGACGCGGGGTCGATCGTGGCGATCGGCTCCGGTCTCGCCCTGTTCCAGGAGCGCCTCCACCTCGCCGACTCGGGCCTGACGGGCATCGGGGCGCTCGCCGCCATAGGGCCGAACGCGATCGGCGCCGCCGTCGGCTCGTTCATCGGCGGGCGGCTCGGCGACAAGCTCGGGCGCAAGCGGATCTACCAGTACGACCTGCTCGTGTACGCGGCGGCCGTGCTGCTCATCGCCCTGTCGGTGAACGCCTGGATGCTCTTCCTCGGGACGTTCGTGGTGGGCGTCGCGGTGGGCGCCGACGTGCCGACCTCCCTGGCGCTCGTCGGCGAGTTCTCCCCCGTCAGGGCGCGCGGCAAGCTGCTGGGGCTGACGCAGGTCGCCTGGAACATCGGCCCGATGATCGTGCTGCTCCTCGCCCTCGCGCTCTCGCACCTGAACCTGCTGGGCATCCGCATCGTCTTCCTCCACCTGGTCGGCGTCGCGATCGTCACGTGGGCGATGCGCCGGGGGATGACCGAGTCCGCGATGTGGAAGGCGGCGGCCGAGCGCGGCGCCGCGAGCAGGGCGCGGGTGGGGGCGCTGTTTCGCGGCGCCCAGTTCAAGGCCCTGAGCTGGACCGGCAGTTTCTACGTCTTCCAGGGCCTGGCGGCGGGCACCGCGGGGCTGTTCACCCCGTACATGGTCAAGAACCTCGGCGCGGGCGACCAGACGGTCTCGGTCGCCCTGTCCTGCGCGGGGTTCGGCATCGGCATCGTCGCGACCGTCTTCGTCTACATGCCGCTCAGCGACCGCAACCACCACACCCGCAAGCAGCTGTGGGCGACGGGCGCGATCATGCAGATCGCCGCGTACGCGCTGTTCCTGATCTTCCCGTTCACCGTGCCGACGATCCTGCTGAACACGTTCCTGTTCGGGGTCGGCGCGTCGCTCGCGGGCGACGCCTTCTACAAGACCGTCAGCCAGGAGCTGTTCCCGACGATGCTGCGGGGCACGGCGCAGGGCTTCACCTTCGGCGTGGCGCGGGCGTGCCTCGGCGTGTGGAGCTACTACGTGCCGCATCTGGCGAGCGCCGGCATCACGACGGTCGCGGGGCTGCTGTGCGGCTTCCTGGTCGTCAGCGGCTGCGTCGGGTTCTTCTTCATGCCCGACACGGTGGGCAAGCCGCTCGACAGCATCCAGCTGGAACGGGCCGGCTGACGCCCACTCACGGCGGCCGGCGCCTGCCCGGCCGCCGTCCGGCGGCTGCCCGCCCGGCGGCCGCCACCCGCACCGCGCACCGCCTGCACGACGGAAAGGCCCGCCCGTGAGCGACGTCCCGGCCGCGCCCGGCCCCGCGGCCCGGCTCCTGGCCCGTTTCACCGACCCGGCGCCGCGGTACGGACCGCTGCCGCTGTGGTGGTGGAGCGGGGCACCGGTGACCCGGGAGCGGCTGCGCGCCCAGATGGAGCTGCTGATCGGGCAGGAGGTGACCCAGGCGGTCGTCATCTGCCTGGCGCCGACCGGACCGATGTTCGGCTCGCTGGCCGACGACCCGCCGTACCTGAGCCCGGAGTGGCTGACGCTCCTCGACGGCGCGTGCGCCGACGCGGCGGAGCTCGGCTTCACGCTGTGGATGTACGACCAGATCGGTTTCTCCGGCGCCAACTTCCAGGGCCTGCTGACGGCCCGCGACCCCGAGTTCGCAGGACTCGGCCTGTACCGCACCACCGCGAGCACCGACGGGGGGCCCGCGGTGGTGCGTCCGCCCGCCGGGCACACCGTGCTGGGCGCGTACGCCGTACCCCACGGCGGCGCGCCCCGCGCGCGGCCGGTGCCCGTCCCCGTGGACGCCGGCGGGGCGGCGCGCTGGGACGGGCCCCCGGCGCGCCTCACCCTCGTGCACAGCGGCGTCAGCGGCTTCGACTACTTCGGCACGAAGGCCTGTGCCGCCCTCCTCGACCAGGTGCACGGCACGCTGGAACGGGCCGTCGGCAAGTGGTTCGGCCGGTCCATCGGCGGCTTCTTCCAGGACGAGCTGCCCGCCCTGCCGACCTGGGGCCGGGACTTCGCGGCCGGCTTCGCCGCCGCGTACGGCTACGACCTGGTGCCCCGGCTGTCCGCGCTGTGGGAGGACGGCGACGACGACGCGGCCCGCGTGCGGCGCGACTACCAGGAGCACCGCGCCCGGCTCGGGCAGCGGGCGTTCTTCGGCCCGCAGCGCGCCTACTTCGAGCGGCACGGCCTGATCTGCGGCTTCGACCAGCCCTCGCCCGCCCGCGAGGGCGACCCCGTCGGCGGGGTGAAGGTGTACGGCGACTACCACGCCACGCACCGCGGCTACGGCGCGCCGGGCAGCGACCACTGGGGCGACGCGAAGGTGCACAGCTCGATGGCGCACGCGAACGGCGAGCCGCGCACCTGGATCGAGGCGTTCCACTCCTCCGGCTGGGGCGGCACGCTGGAGGAGACCTACGACTGGCTCTCGCCGTTCCTGCGGCGGGGCGCGAACCTCTACGACCCGCACGCGGTCTACTACGCGACGCCGGGCGGCTGGTGGGAGTGGGCGCCGCCGTCCACCTGCTGGCGGCAGCCCTACTGGCCCGCCTACCACGTGTTCGCGCGGGCGGTGGCGCGGCTGTGCTCGGTCCTCACCGCGGGCCGCCACGTGTGCGACACCGTGCTGCTGTCCCCCACCACCACGGCGCAGTCCTACCTCACCCTCGACGGGCCCCTGCCGCCCGCCCGCGAGGCGGCGGCGCTCTACCACCGGCTCAACGGCGTGGGGACGTGGTTCGCCGAGCGGCCGGGCGTGCTGGAGGACGCGGGGCTCGACCACGACGTGCTGGACGAGAGCACGCTGGCCCGCGCCCGGGCCGGACGGGACGCGCACGGGGCGGCGCTGACGCTCGGCGCCGAGACGTACCGGACGGTGGTGCTGCCCGGCCCCCGGGCCCTGCACGCGTCCGCCGCGGCCGTCCTCGCGCGCTTCGCGCGGGCGGGCGGCCGGGTGGTGTGCGTGGGGCGGGC
>NZ_JAKGCV010000339.1 GCF_021556455.1 Streptomyces fuscigenes
GGGGCGCCGCTCGACGAGGCGCTGGCCGACCCGGCCGTCCGCACGGCGGTCGCCGAGCGGCTCGCCACCGGGATCGCGGCCGTCGTGGCCGTGGTCGACCCCGAACTCGTCGTCCTCTCCGGCTCGGTGGCCCAGGCCGGCGGCGAGGCCCTGCGCGAGGCGGTGCACGCCGAACTGACCGGGCTGGCGCTGCCGCGGCCGCTCCTGCGGATCAGCGACATCGACGGCGACCCGATCCTGACGGGGGCGCTGCGCACCGCCCTCGACCAGGCCCGCGACGCGGTGTTCGACACGAGCCGCTTCGACGCGGCGCGGTAGCCGGCCGCCGCCGGCGGCCCACCGCGTCCCGGCACCACCCCGACCGCCCCGCTCCCCGGAGCCACGGCGCGGTCCCCCGTACCCCCACAGCTGTGTTGTGCACGCGTCTCCCCGCCGGTTCCTCCGTTCCGGCGCCACCCCGACTCCCCCGTCCCCTCCGGCCCCTCTCCCCCAACTTCTCCTCCTCGCAAAGGAAGTCCGACATGGCAGGTTGGCGTATACGCTCCTGCGTGCCCGTGGCATTCGGTGCCGCCGCGGCACTGCTGCTCGCGGGATGTGCCAATCCGAGCACCGGCAGCGCCACCGACGATCCGACCAAGCCCGTCACGCTGAAGTTCTGGCACGGCTGGTCGGACGCCAACGAGGTCAAGGCGATCAACGCGAGCATCGCCCGCTTCGAGAAGCTGCATCCGAACATCAAGGTGAAGTCCACCGGCAACGTCTCGGACGACACCATCAACCAGGCACTGCGCGCCGGCGGCAGCGACACCCCGGACGTCGTGACGTCGTTCACCACGAACAACGTCGGCCAGTACTGCTCGTCCGGCATGTGGGCCGACCTCGACCCGTTCATGAAGAAGGACGGGATCGACAAGGCCAAGGTCTTCCCGAAGACCCTGCTGGACTACACCCAGTACGAGGGCGACCAGTGCGCGCTGCCGCTGCTGGCCGACGCGTACGGGCTCTACTACAACAAGGACGACTTCAAGGCGGCCGGCATCGCGTCCCCGCCGAAGACGATGTCCGAGTTCCAGGCCGACGCGGTGAAGCTGACGCAGCACGCCAAGAACGGCGCGATCACCCGTGCCGGCTTCATGCCCAACTTCCGCCTGTACCAGAACAGCCCGGACCGGATGCTGGCGCAGTGGGGCCCCACGTACTTCGACAAGCAGGGCAAGGCGCAGCTCGCCGACGACCCCAAGGTCACGCAGTTCTTCAAGGCGATGAACGACATCTCCTCGGCGGAGGGCGGCCACCAGAAGCTGGAGAACCTGCGCGCCGGCTTCGGTGACGAGTTCTCCGACGGCAACGGCTTCCTCCAGAACAAGCTGGCGATGCACCTGGACGGCGAGTGGCGCGGCCTGATGCTGAAGGACGCGGGCGCCAAGTTCCACTGGGGCGTCGCCCCGCTGCCGGTCCCCGACGACCAGGCCGACACCTACGGCCGCGGCTATCTGACCGGCACGGTCACGGGCATCGCGCACAGCAGCACCCACCAGAACGCGGCGTGGGAGCTGGTGAAGTACCTGACCACCAACACCGACCAGGTCGTCGACTTCGCCAACGACATCCACAACGTGCCCTCCACCAACGCGGCGCTCGCCTCGCCGAAGCTGACGCCCGACCCGAACTTCCGGGCCTTCATCAAGATCGCGCAGAACAAGTACAGCTCCGCGATCCCGCCCTCGGAGAACGGCGGCATGTACATCACGTCGTTCCAGGACTTCTCCTACTCGCAGGAGGAGGGCGGCGAGAAGAACCTCCGTGCCGGCCTGAAGAAGCTCGACAAGCAGATCGACGCCGACAACCTCCAGTCGGAAAGCTGAGGAGCAGGACATGGCAGTCTCCCTCCCGACCGCGGCCGGGGCGTCACCGGCCCGGAGCGGCGCCGGCACCGGCCCGGACATGACGCTCAAGCGCAAGCGCAACAAGCACCGGCTGAAAGTGCTCGGCTTCCTGTCGCCGTGGCTGATCGGCTTCTCCGTCTTCTTCGGCTATCCGCTGATCGCGACGGTCTACTTCTCCTTCATGCACTACAACCAGATCGAGCAGCCCTCGTTCGTGGGCCTGCGCAACTGGAAGTACGTGCTGACCCAGATGCCGCTGTTCGGTCCCGCGCTGTGGAACACGGTCTGGCTGGTCGTCGTCATGGTGGCGCTGCGGGTCGTGTTCGGCCTCGGCATCGGCATGCTCGTCACGAAGATCAAGACGGGTGTCGGCCTCTTCCGCACCGCCTTCTACCTGCCCTACCTGGCGCCGCCGGTCGCCGCGACCGTCGCGTTCGTCTTCCTGCTCAACCCGTCGACGGGCCCGGTCAACCAGGTGCTCGGCTGGATCGGCATCAACGGCCCCACCTGGTTCAACGACCCGCACTGGGCCAAGCCCTCGCTCGTCCTGCTCAGCCTGTGGGGCGTCGGCGACCTGATGGTCATCTTCATGGCGTCGCTGCTCGACGTGCCGAAGGAGCAGTACGAGGCGGCCGACCTCGACGGCGCGGGCGCCGTCGCGAAGTTCCGCTACGTGACCTGGCCGACGATCACGCCGATCGTGCTGTTCGCCGTGGTCACGGGCGTCGTGCAGACGATGCAGTACTACACGCAGGCGCTGGTCGCGGGGAAGATCGCCTCCGGCGTCTCGATCGGCCCCGGCTCGGTCATCCAGCCCGGCTACCCGGACCACTCCACCCTGACCGTGCCCCAGCTCGTCTACCAGCTGGGCTTCCAGAACTTCAACACCGGCGCGGCGTGCGTGCTCTCGCTCGTGCTGTTCGTCATCGCGATGGCCGTGACGCTGCTCCTGATGCGCAAGAACGCGGGCCTGATCCCGGCGGAGGACTGACAGATGGCCACTACCACCCTGAACCCGCCACGCACCGCGCCCGCCCCGGGCACCGCGAACGGCGCCGGCACGCACCGCCGCAAGAAGTTCCTCCACTGGGTCGGCGTGCACGCGCTGGCGATCGCCGCCGCCCTGTTCTTCGTCCTGCCGTTCGTGTTCGTGTTCCTCACCTCGGTGATGAGCGACCAGCAGGCGCTGACCAGCGAGCTGTGGCCGCACTCGTGGCACTGGTCGAACTACGCGACCGTGTGGAACACCCCCGGCTTCCTCGGCTGGTGGAAGAACTCCCTGCTGTACGCGGTGCTCGGCACCGTCTTCACCGTGGTGTCGTCCACTCCGGTCGCCTACGCGCTCGCGAAGTTCCGCTTCAAGGGCCGCCGCGTGGCGATGATCCTCGTCATCTCGACGATGATGCTGCCGCCCCAGGTCATCGTCATCCCCATGTACCTGGTGTGGGCGCAGCAGTTCCACCTGTCGGGCTCGCTGTGGCCGCTGATCATCCCGATGGCGTTCGGCGACGCGTACTCGATCTTCCTGCTGCGGCAGTTCCTGCTGACCATCCCCAACGAGTACATCGAGTCGGCGAAGGTCGACGGCTGCGGCGAGCTGCGCACGCTGCTGCGCGTCGTCGTGCCGATGGCGAAGCCCGGCATCGCGGCCGTCGCGCTGTTCCAGTTCTTCTACTGCTGGAACGACTACTTCGGCCCGCAGATCTACGCCTCGCAGAACCCCGCCGCCTGGACCCTGAGCTACGGCCTGGAATCCTTCAAGAGCGCGCACAGCGTCAACTGGAACATCACGATGGCCGCGACCCTGCTCGTCATGGCCCCGGTCATCATCGTGTTCTTCTTCGCACAGAAGGCCTTCGTCGAAGGCGTCACCCTCACTGGAGTAAAGGGCTAAGCACCATGAAGCTCGCAGTCGTAGGCGGAGGCTCCACCTACACACCCGAACTCATCGACGGCTTCGCGCGGTTGAGGGAGACCCTGCCGATCGAGGAGCTGGTGCTCGTCGACCCGGCGGCCGACCGCCTGGAGCTGGTGGGGGGCCTCGCCCGGCGCATCTTCGCCAAGCAGGGCCACCCCGGCCGCATCGTGACGACCGCCGACCTGGACGCCGGTGTCGAGGGCGCCGACGCGGTGCTCCTCCAGCTGCGCGTCGGCGGCCAGGCCGCCCGCAACCAGGACGAGACGTGGCCGCTGACCTGCGGCTGCGTCGGTCAGGAGACGACCGGCGCCGGCGGCCTCGCCAAGGCGCTGCGCACCGTCCCGGTGGTGCTGGACATCGCCGAGCGGGTGCGCCGCAGCAACCCGGACGCGTGGATCATCGACTTCACCAACCCGGTGGGCATCGTGACGCGGGCGCTGCTGGAGGCGGGCCACAAGGCCGTCGGCCTGTGCAACGTCGCCATCGGCTTCCAGCGCAAGTTCGCGCACCACCTCGGCGTCTCGCCGTCCGAGGTGTACCTGGAGCACGTGGGCCTCAACCACCTGACGTGGGAGCGCGGGGTGCGCCTCGGCGGCCCCGAGGGCGAGGACGTCCTGCCGAAGCTGCTCGCCGAGCACGGCGCGGAGATCGCCGAGGACCTGCACATGCCGCGCGCCGTCGTGGAGCGGCTCGGCGTCATCCCGTCGTACTACCTGCGCTACTACTACGCGCACGACGAGGTCGTCCGCGAACTCGGCACGAAGCCGTCGCGGGCCTCCGAGGTCGCGGCGATGGAGAAGCAGCTGCTGGAGATGTACGGCGACCCGCAGCTCGACGAGAAGCCCGCGCTGCTCGCCAAGCGGGGCGGCGCGTACTACTCGGAGGCGGCCGTGGACCTCGCGGCCTCGCTGCTGCGCGGCCAGGGCAGCCCGGTGCAGGTCGTGAACACCTACAACCGCGGCACGCTGCCGTTCCTGCCCGACGACGCGGTCATCGAGGTGCAGGCGAAGGTCACCACCGCCGGCGCCGAGCCGCTCGCCGTCGCGCCGGTCGAGCCGCTGTACGCGGGCCTGATCGCGCACGCCACCGCCTACGAGAACCTGGCGCTGGAGGCCGCCCTGCACGGCGGCCGGGACCGGGTCTACGACGCGCTCCTCGCGAACCCGCTGGTCGGGCAGTTCGAGTACGCGGAGAAGCTCACCGACGAGCTGATCGCCCACAACCGGGAGCACCTGGCGTGGGCATGAGCGACACTCCCCCGCCGGCCGTCCTCGCGGTCGACGCGGGGAACAGCAAGACCGACGTGGCCGTGGTCGGCGCCGACGGAACGGTGCTCGGCGCGGCCCGCGGGGGCGGCTTCCAGCCGCCGATCGTCGGCGTGAAGGCGGCCATCGACACCCTGGAGGTGGCGGTGGCCGCCGCCGCGGCGGACGCCGGGCTGCCCGCCTCCGGCGTGGCCCGGCACGTGTCGGCGTGCCTCGCCAACGCGGACCTCCCCGTCGAGGAGGAGCAGTTGGCGGCGGCGATACAGGAGCGCGGCTGGGCCGCGACGACGGACGTGCGCAACGACACCTTCGCGATCCTGCGCGCGGGCCTGCCGAGCGGCGACGCGCCGCGCGGCGTGGCCGTCGTGTGCGGCGCGGGCATCAACTGCGTGGGCATGCGGCCCGACGGCAGGACGGCGCGGTTCCCCGCGATCGGCCACCTCTCGGGCGACTGGGGCGGCGGCAGCGGCCTCGCGATGGAGGCGCTGTGGCACGCGGCCCGCGCCGAGGACGGCCGGGGCGGGCCGACCGAGCTGGTCTCGGCGCTGCCCGCGCACTTCGGCCTGTCCACGATGTACGAGCTGATCGAGGCGCTGCACCTGGGCCGCATCGAGCAGCGGCGGCGGCACGAGCTGACGCCGGTGCTGTTCGCGACGGCGGCGGCCGGTGACGCGATCGCCCGCTCGCTGGTGGACCGCCTCGCCGAGGAGGTCGTGGTGATGGCCACCGTCGCCCTCGGCAAGCTCGACCTGCTGGACGAGCCCGTGCCGGTGCTGCTCGGCGGCGGGGTGCTGGCGGCCCGCCACCCCCAGCTCGACGGGCGGATCACGGAGCTGCTGGCGGCCCGGGCGCCGAAGGCGGTCGCGGAGGTCGTCACGGCGCCGCCCGTGCTGGGCGCGGGGCTGCTCGGCCTCGACCACCTGGGCGCGCCCGCGGACGCCCATCGGCGGCTCGCCGCGCACTACGCGCGCTG
>NZ_JAKGCV010000033.1 GCF_021556455.1 Streptomyces fuscigenes
GGGGTGGCGCGCGGGCGGGCGGTGCGCCAGGATCGGGGAGGCTCGCGCGCCGGTGCCGTCGCGGCGGCTGCGGTGCGGTCGCGGGTGCGTGCCCGAGCGGTCCGCCCGACGCCGGTGGCCGGTGGCTCTCGGCCGTCGACCGGTGGCCGGTGGCTCTCGGCGTCGACCAGTGGCCGGTGTTCCGTGGCCGAGCGTCGTGGGCCGGTCGGCGGCCGGGCCGTTCGATCGGCGCTCCGTTGGCGGGTTTTCGTCTGTTGGCGAGCAGTTGGCCGGTGCCGGAGAGAGGGCACCTTCCGGACGTACCGGCTCCGCTTCGTTGGCAGGGACACCCGGATGCCGCCCCGGGGACACCGGACGGACACTCAAGGCCCGGGCAAAGCTCACCCGTTCGGCGCATACCGGCTCCTTAGGGACTGGAGGGTCGCATTCGGGCAAGAGCCTCCGAGCGCTGCCCGTCAGGGCGTTCAGCGGCCTACTGTTGGGGGGTGCGCCTGTCGTGCACGGTCGCCTGGAGTCAAACCGGCCGTGATGGCATGACAACGTGCCATCGCGTGGCATCGGCTCAGCCGGCTGTGAGAGGGACGGAATGAAACCGACCGAGAGCGCCGCCCTGGTTTCATCTCCGCGCGGAATCGCGGGGTTTGCGGGCGTGGTCAATCTGGTGGCCAGGCTGCCCGGACTCGTGGTGGCCGCGGCGGGCCTCGCGCTGCTGAGCGGTGTCTTCGTCGCCGTGCGGGACGGTGACGCCCTCTTCCCCGGCGGCACGGCGGGCTGGGCGCTCGCCGCGCTGACGGGCGTGATCGTGGGGCACCTCGTCGCGCTCGGCAGGGACCGCTGGTTCGGCGGCACGGGCTCCGGGGCGGCGCTGACCCTCGCCGTCCTCCTGCTGTACGGCTGGGTCCCGGCGGGGCTCGTGAGCGTGGCCGTCGTCGTGGTCGTCGGCGTGGCCCGCCGGCACCGCTGGCGCAACAGCGTGCTGCACGGGGCCTCGGACGTCCTCGGCATCGCCTCCGCCGCGCTCGTCCTCGCGGCCTTCGGCCAGGTGCCCTCCGTCGAGCGGCCCTGGCAGCCGCCGCACTGGGGCGTGTCGAGCATCCCGTCGATCGTCCTCGCGGCGGCCGTGTACCTCGCGGTCGCCCGGGTGCTGCTGTGGGCCGTGTTCGCGCCGCGCGGCAGCGGGCTGCCCGCCCTGGACCGCGCCGCGCTGGTGCGGCAGGGCCTCGTCGCGGTGGCCCTGCTCGGCATCGCGCCGTTGATCTGCGTGGTCGCCGCGTCCGGACCCGTACTGCTGCCGCTGTTCTGCATCCCGCTGATCGCGCTGGACTCCACGCTGTGGATCGCCCGCGCCCGCGCCGAGGAGCAGTTGCAGGACCCGCTGACCGGGCTGCCGAACCGCCAGTGGCTCCTCGACCGCACCTGGACGGCGCTGGAGCAGGCGGGTTCGGCCGACGCCCGCTCCGCGCTGCTGCTGATCGACCTCGACAGGTTCCGGTCCGTCAACGACACCCTGGGACACCTCGCGGGGGACCGGCTGCTGCTCCAGATCGCCGACCGGCTCCGGCTGGCCCTGCCGCGCGGCGCCGAGGCGGCACGGCTCGGCGGGGACGAGTTCGCCGTCCTCCTGCCGACGTGCGACTCCACCACGAGCGCGCAGCGCGTGGCGCGCCATCTCGTCGCCGAACTCTCCTCGCCGCTCAACCTGGACGGCCTGACGCTCGTGCTGGAGGCCAGCGCGGGCGTCGCCGTCTTCCCGGAGCACGCCCTCGACGCCGAGGGGCTGCTGCGCCGGGCGGACGTGGCGATGTACCAGGCGAAGCGCGACCGCACCGGCGTCGAGGTCTACGAGTCGAAGCGGGACTCCAACACCCCGGACCGGCTCGGCCTGCTGGGGGACCTGAGACGGGCCCTGGACGCGGGCGACGTCGAGTTGCACTACCAGCCCAAGGTGCGCTTCGACGGGCGCGTGGCGGGCCTGGAGGCGCTGGTGCGCTGGATGCACCCCGAGCGCGGGCAGGTCCCGCCGGACGAGTTCATCGCCATCGCCGAGTCCTCGGGCCTGATGCCGCATCTGACGGAGTACGTCCTGGAGACGGCACTCGCACAGGTCGCGCGGTGGCGCTCGCAGGGCCTCATGGTGCCCGTCGCGGTGAACGTCTCGCCCCGCGACGTGCACACCCCCGGTTTCGCGGGCGCGGTCGCCGCCCGGCTCGCCCGGCACGGCGTCCCGCCGTCCGCGCTCCAGCTGGAGATCACGGAGCACGTGCTGCTGGAGGACCCGCAGCGCGCCGCGGACACCCTGGCCGGCCTGACGGCCCACGGCGTGAAGATGTCGCTGGACGACTTCGGGACGGGCTACTCCTCCCTCGTCCACCTGCGCAGGCTGCCGGTGAGCGAGCTGAAGATCGACCGCTCGTTCGTCGCCAAGCTCGCGGTGGACGCCGAGGACGGCGAGATCGTCCGCTGCACGGTCGACCTGGCCCACTCGCTCGGACTGGTCGTCGTGGCCGAGGGCGTCGAGGACGACGAGACGTGGGAACACCTGCGCGACCTGGGCTGCGACGCCGTCCAGGGCTGGCTGGTGGCCGCCGCGATGCCCCCGCACGAGACCACGGCGTGGCTGCGGGCGCGCGGCGAGCGCGGCTGGCGCCGCCCGGCCGAACTGGCCGCGCCGGCCCGCGACGGAGAGCCGGGCCACGCTGTGAAGTAACCGTTCTGCCGAGGCCGGCGCACCGGCCGGCGCACCCGCCCCGCCCCTCGGCACGGGCCCCCTCTACGACCCGCGCCCCGCGCGGGGGCGGACGCGCCCCCCCGTGACGCGCCCGCGCCTGTCCTCTGACCCGCCCGCGGCCGCCCGGCGGCGGACCCGCGCCCGGCCCGGCGATGCGCTCCCGCCCTGTGACACGCCCCCGCCCGGCGCACGGCCGTCCGGGCCCGCCTCGCGCCGGGCCCCTCAGAGCAGCAGCGTGCCCTCCGCGACCGTCAGACCCGTGCCGCTCAGCGTGACCTCCGGGCCCGCCACCGTCACCGAGAGCCGGCTGGGCCGCCCCAGTGCGTGCCCCTGCTCGATGTGGAGCGTTCCCTCGGGGGACAGCTCCCGCTCGACGAGGAGGGCCGCCAGCGGCCCGGCGGCGGTGCCGGTCGCCGGGTCCTCCCTGATGCCCATGGCGGGGTTGAAGAAGCGCGCGTACGCCGCGGCCCCGTCGGGCGCCTCCTCCACGCTGAAGACGTAGACGCCCTCGCCCCCGGCGGCGCGCACCACGGCGGTCAGCCGCTGGGCGTCGGGCTGCGCGCGGTCCACCGCGGCGCGGTCCCGGACCGGCACCATCAGATGGCCCGCGCCCGTGTCGACGACCTGTGCGGGACCGCCCTCCAGGTCGCTGTCGACGAGGCCGAGGGCCGACGCGAGAGCCGCCGGATCAAAGACGGTGGCGCCGAAGCGGGGCGCGGCCTGGGAGAGGGAGACGCGGGCCTGCCCGCCGGGCGTCCGCCCGACCCGTACGGGCAGGACGCGGCCGCCGATCTCCTGGGTGTGGCCGCCCGGGCCGACCGCCCCGCTCTCCGCGAGCCACAGCCACGCGCCCAGGGAGTTGTGCCCGGCGCCCCCGACCTCCTCCCCCGTGGGGGTGAACGAGCGCAGCCTGCGGTCCGCGCCGGGGAGGGCGGGCGGCAGCAGGAACGTGGTCTCGGACTGGTTGAACTCCCGGGCCACGGCCCGCATCACGTCGTCCGGGAGCCCTTCCGCGTCGGGGACGAGGGCCAGCGGGTTGCCCGTCAGCGGCCGGCTCGCGAACACGTCCACCACGGCGAAGGAGATCCTCATACGGGTCACCCTGCCACCCCCGGACCCCGGCGCCGAGGGGGCACGCTCCGCTGCGGCTCACGGGGGCCGTTTCCCTGGGCCGGGCAGCAGGCCCGGGCCCCGCGGCCCGCCGCCGCGAACCATGCGCCCGCACCCCCGCCACCGCCGCGAATCAATGTGCCCGCACCCCGCCGCCACCCGCACCCCGCCGCCCCCATGCGGACGAGCCGCACCCCGCCGTACCCACGCGAACGAGCCGCACTCCACGCCCCCACGCCCGCCGCCCCAGGGCACCCGGCCCGCCCCGCGCGCGAGCGTTCGCTCCGCGCGGGCGGGGCGCGCGTCACCCCCTCGTGGGGCGGAGTGGGAACGGCTTCGCGGCGAGTGCGGCCCGCGCCATAGGATTGGGCGGGTCTTCACCCGTTAAGCAAGCCCACCACTCACCCTGAGGATCGCTGCATGCCTGGCATTACGCGCGAGGAGGTCGCCCACCTCGCACGGCTGGCGCGCCTGGAGCTGAAGGACGAAGAGCTCGATCACTTCGCCGGACAGCTCGACGACATCATCGGCGCGGTCGCCCGCGTCTCGGAGGTCGCCGACCAGGACGTACCGCCGACGTCGCACCCGCTGCCGCTGACCAATGTCATGCGGGCGGACGAGGTCCGCCCCTCGCTCACGCCGGAGCAGGCCCTTTCCGGCGCTCCCGCCCAGGAGCAGCAGCGATTCAAGGTGCCGCAGATCCTCGGGGAGGACTGATCTTCATGACCGACAGCACCGCCACCACCGACGGCACGGCCGTCATCCGGCTGACCGCCGCCGAGACCGCCGCGAAGATCGCCTCCGGCGAGCTCACGGCCGTCGAGGTCACCGAGGCGCACCTCGCGCGCATCGAGGCCGTCGACGAGAAGGTCCACGCCTTCCTGCACGTCGACCGGGAGGGCGCGCTCGCCCAGGCCCGCGCCGTGGACGCCAAGCGCGCCGCCGGCGAGAAGCTCGGCCCGCTGGCCGGCGTGCCCCTCGCGCTGAAGGACATCTTCACCACCGAGGGCGTGCCGACCACCGTCGGCTCGAAGATCCTCGAGGGCTGGCTCCCGCCGTACGACGCGACCGTCACCAAGCGCCTCAAGGACGCGGGCGTCGTGATCCTCGGCAAGACCAACATGGACGAGTTCGCCATGGGGTCCTCCACCGAGAACAGCGCGTACGGGCCCACCGGCAACCCCTGGGACCTCACCCGCATCCCCGGCGGCTCCGGCGGCGGCTCGTCCGCCGCGATCGCCTCCTTCCAGGCGCCGCTGGCCATCGGCACGGACACCGGCGGTTCGATCCGCCAGCCCGCCGCCGTGACCGGCACGGTCGGCGTGAAGCCGACCTACGGCGGGGTCTCCCGCTACGGGATGGTCGCCTTCTCCTCGTCCCTCGACCAGGGCGGCCCCTGCGCCCGCACGGTCCTCGACGCGGCCCTGCTGCACGAGGTCATGGCCGGCCATGACCCGCTCGACTCGACGTCCGTCGACGCGCCGGTCCCGCCGGTCGTCGAGGCGGCGCGCAACGGCTCGGTCACCGGGATGCGGATCGGCATCGTGAAGCAGTTCCGCGGCGACGGCTACCAGGCGGGCGTGCTCCAGCGCTTCGACGAGGCCGTCGAGGTGCTCCGCGGCCTCGGCGCCGAGGTCGTCGAGGTGGACTGCCCGTCCTTCGACCTCGCCCTTTCGGCGTACTACCTGATCGCGCCTTCCGAGTGCTCGTCCAACCTCGCCCGCTTCGACGCGATGCGCTACGGCCTGCGTGTCGGCGACGACGGCACGCACTCCGCCGAGGACGTCACCGCGCTCAGCCGCGAGGCGGGCTTCGGCGACGAGGTCAAGCGCCGGATCATGCTCGGCACGTACGCGCTCAGCTCCGGCTACTACGACGCGTACTACGGCTCGGCGCAGAAGGTCCGCACGCTGATCACACGGGACTTCGAGGCCGCGTTCGGCCAGGTCGACGTCCTCATCTCGCCCACCACGCCGACCACCGCCTTCCCGATCGGCGAGCGCGCCGACGACCCGATGGCGATGTACCTGGCCGACCTGTGCACCATCCCGGCCAACCTCGCGGGCAACGCGGCGATGTCGCTGCCGTGCGGCCTCGCGCCCGAGGACGGCCTGCCCGTCGGCCTGCAGATCATCGCTCCGGCGATGAAGGACGACCGGCTGTACCAGGTCGGTGCCGCGGTCGAGGCCGCCTTCGTGGAAAAGTGGGGTCATCAGCTGATCGAGGAGGCGCCGTCGCTATGAGCAACGCAGTCAGCAAGGCAAAGGGCTTCAAGAAGTCCAAGCAGGGGATGTACCTGTCGATGGCCAGCACCGCGTTCGGCGCGGTCGGGGTGGCCAAGCAGATCAAGCGCGCCCGTGCCGAGAACGACACGCTCCGCATGGTCGACGCCGCGGTCACCGCGGTGACCATCGTCACCGGTCTCGCGATCCTTTACCGCGAGCTGAAGCGCCTGGGCGACGACGACGTCCTGTTCGGCTGAGAGGGAATGTTTCACCGTGACCGTCATTGACCTGCTGTCGTACGAGGACGCCCTGGCCTCGTACGACCCCGTCATGGGCCTCGAGGTCCATGTCGAGCTCGGCACCAGGACCAAGATGTTCTGCGGCTGCTCCACCGAGCTGGGCGCGCCCGCGAACTCGCAGACCTGCCCCACCTGCCTCGGCCTGCCCGGGGCGCTGCCCGTCGTCAACGCGATCGGCGTGGAGTCCGCGATCCGTATCGGCCTCGCGCTGAACTGCGAGATCGCCGAGTGGTGCCGCTTCGCCCGGAAGAACTACTTCTATCCGGACATGCCGAAGAACTTCCAGACCTCCCAGTACGACGAGCCGATCGCCTTCAACGGCTACCTCGACGTGCAGCTGGAGGACGGCGAGACCTTCCGCGTGGAGATCGAGCGGGCGCACATGGAGGAGGACACCGGCAAGTCGACGCACATCGGCGGCGCGACCGGCCGCATCCACGGCGCCTCGCACTCGCTGCTGGACTACAACCGCGCCGGCATCCCGCTGATCGAGATCGTCACGAAGCCCATCGAGGGCGCGGGCGAGCGGGCGCCCGAGGTCGCGCGCGCCTACGTGGCGGAGCTGCGCGAGCTCATCAAGGCGCTCGGCGTGTCCGAGGCCCGCATGGAGATGGGCCAGATGCGCTGCGACGTCAACCTGTCGCTGCGGCCGCACGGCCGGGAGAAGTTCGGCACGCGCTCCGAGACGAAGAACGTCAACTCGCTGCGCAGCGTCGAACGCGCCGCACGCTTCGAGATCCAGCGGCACGCCGCGGTGCTCTCGTCCGGCGGCACGATCCTCCAGGAGACCCGTCACTTCCACGAGGAGGACGGCTCCACGACCTCGGGCCGGATCAAGGAGGAGGCGGAGGACTACCGCTACTTCCCCGAGCCCGACCTGGTGCCCGTGGCCCCGTCGCGCGAGTGGGTCGAGGAGATCCGCGCGTCGCTGCCGGAGCTGCCGCGCGTGCGGCGCAACCGGCTCCGCGAGGAGTGGGGCGTGTCCGAGCACGACATGCAGTCCATCCTCAACGCGGGCGCCATCGACCCGATCGTCGCGACGATCGACGCCGGTGCCCCCGCCGACCAGGCCCGCAAGTGGTGGATGGGCGAGCTGGCCCGCAACGCCAACGAGACGGGCCGCGCACTCGACGAGCTGCCGATCACGCCCGCGCAGGTCGCGCGCGTCACGGAGCTCGTCGCGGCGGGCGACCTCAACGACAAGCTGGCCCGCCAGGTCATCGAGGCCGTTCTCGCCGGCGAGGGCGACCCGGACACGGTCGTCGACAAGCGCGGCCTGAAGGTCGTCTCCGACGACGGCGCGCTCGGCGCCGCCGTGGACGAGGCCATCGCGGGCAACGCGGGCGTCGTGGAGAAGATCAAGGGCGGCAAGACCGCGGCCGTCGGCGCGCTCGTCGGCGCCGTCATGAAGGCCACCCGGGGACAGGCCGACGCGGGCCGTGCCCGCGAGCTCATCCTGGAGAAGCTGGGCGTCGAGGCCTGACGGGCGTCCGGTACCGGGTCCTCCCGGCACCGGCCCCGGACGGCCACGGCGACGGGCCGGACCCGGCGGGTCCGGCCGCACGAGATCCATGGGGGCGGCGCACCACGCGGTGCGCCGCCCTTCGCCGCGCCGCGACACCCGCCGCGCCGCGGGACGCGACACCGCCCGTCCCGCGCCCTCGGTGCGCGCCGACCTCCGGCACCCACCGGCCACCGGCCACACCGGCCCCGGGGTGCGCCACGGCGGATCCCCGAGATCCTCTGTCCCCCGAGCCCCCGCCTCCGGATTCCGACCCGGGATCCCGACCCGATCCCCGCCCCGAGATCCCGCCCCGCGGACGGCACCGCCGCCCCGGCCGTCCCTGGAGCCAGCGCTGAACACCGTCACCGCCGAGATCGTCTCCGTCGCGCTGCTGCTCGGCGTGCTGGCGTTCGCCGTGATCCGCCCCCGGAAACTGCCGGAGGCCGCGGCGGCCGTCCCGGCGGCGGGGCTGCTGATCGCGCTCGGGGCGGTGTCGCCGGGGGAGGCCTGGCAGCAGATCCGGGAGCTGCTGCCGGTAGTGGCGTTCCTCGCGGCGGTGCTCGTGCTCGCGGAACTGTGCGCGGCGGACGGCCTGTTCGAGGCGGCGGGCGACCTGGTGGCCCGCCTGTGCGGGGGCCGGCCGGGGCGCCTGCTCGGCGGGGTGTTCGTGGTGGCGGCCCTGACGACGGCCGTCCTGAGCCTGGACGCGACGGTCGTCCTGCTGACCCCGGTCGTCTTCGCGACGACGGCCCGGGTCGGTGCCCGGGCGAGACCCCATGTCTACGCCTCCGCCCACCTCGCCAACTCGGCCTCCCTGCTGCTGCCCGTCTCGAACCTGACGAACCTGCTGGCCCTGTCGGCGAGCGGTCTCTCCTTCACCCGGTTCGCCGTACTGATGGTGCTGCCGTGGCTGGCGGCGATCGCGGTCGAGTACGGCGTCTTCCGCCGGTGGTTCGCCGGTGACCTGGCGGCGGGCGGCCACCCGCCGCGCCCTGCGGCCCGCCGCCCGCTGCCGCGCTTCACCACGGCGGTGCTCTGCCTGACCCTGGTGGGCTTCGCCGCGACCTCGCTGGTCGGGGTCGAGCCGGTGTGGGCGGCGCTGGGCGGCGCGGTGATCCTCGCCGTACGGGCACTGGCGCGGCGCCCGGGAAGCGGCGCGGCCACGGAGCACGCGGGGGATTCGGATACGCCCCGGGCTGAGGCTTCGCAAGGGGCCGCGGGCAAGCCGCCCGGCGGGAGCGGGAAGCCGCGCGTGACGCTGCCGGGGCTCGTCCTGTCGGCTTCGCCCCTGTTCTGCCTGTTCGTCCTCGCGCTGGGCGTCGTCGTCAAGGCGGTCGTCGACAACGGCCTCGGCGACGGCATCGGCGCGATCCTTCCGGAGGGCTCCTCCCTCGGGGCGCTGCTCGCGGTGGCGGGTGTCGCGGCCGCCCTGGCGAACGTCATCAACAACCTCCCGGCCGTGCTCGCGCTGCTGCCGGTGGTGGCGCCGTGGGGCGCGGGCCCGGTCCTCGCGGCCCTGATCGGCGTCAACCTGGGGCCCAACCTGACCTACGTGGGCTCGCTCGCCACCCTGCTGTGGCGTCGCATCCTGCACGAGCACGGCACGGAACCCGCGCTCGGGCACTTCACCCGCCTCGGCCTGATCACCGTGCCCGCGACCCTCGTCGCGGCGACGGCCGGCCTGTGGGCGGCGCTGCGGGTCGTCGGGGCCTGAAGGCGGCGGCCACCGCGCCCCACCCGGGTGCCGACCCGCCCCCCGGGCCGCGCCTCTGCGGGGACGGCCGCGGCCTGGCAGGGTCAGCCCGTCTCCGTCGCCCGGGCTCCCTCCGCCGACGGCCGTCGCGTACGTGAGTGCCGGGTGCGCAACGGAATGTCCGGAGAGCGGGTGAAGGACAACGGGCCCTCCGGGAGCGGGAGTTCTTCAGCGGTTCGTCCGAGGTCCCGCGATCCGCAGCAGCCGTTCCGATCACGGGGATCCGCAACGGTCCTTCCGGGGCCGGGAGATGGCCGCACCGCCGGGCGATTCCGCTTTTTTTCATTCGTCTCTTGAAGCCAGGGGATTGACCCCGGTCCAGGTCTAGTCCTTTACTGCTTCTCAGCAACGGCGCGTTCATGTGTTGGAGCAGCGTTCCGCCATGTGACCGCCCCTGTTTCTTCGCGTTCCCCCTGCTCAAGCACTCGTCTGTGCTCACCCCCACCCGCGCATGAAGCGCGCATGACAGGAGTGTCCCCGTGCTGCGAACCCTCAAGAGATCGCTGGCCGTGGCCCCGGCCGTGCTGGCCATGGCCGGTACCGCCGTCATGGCCTCCGGCGGTGCCGCCAACGCCGCCGCGAACGCCGGCCCCGGTTTCCCGGCCCACTTCTCGGCCCCCTACGTCGAGACCTGGAACTCGGCCTCGGCCATGACCAGCGCCCTCAACGCCAACGGGACCAAGTACTTCACCCTCGCCTTCGTCATCGACGCGGGCGGCTGCAACGCCAAGTTCAACGGCGACACCGACGTGACCGACGGCTCCTGGACCTCCGCGGTCAACGCGGTGCGCGCCGCGGGCGGCGACGTCATGGTGTCCTTCGGCGGCGCCTCCGGCACGGAGGAGGCCGTGGCCTGCTCCTCGGTCTCCGCGGTGAAGGCCCAGTACAAGAAGGTCATCGACGCGCTCAACCTGACCCGCGTCGACTTCGACATCGAGTCCGGCCAGGAGGGCAACTCCGCGGCCAACACCCGCCGCGACCAGGCGCTCGCCCAGCTCCAGCAGGAGTACGCCGCCGCCGGCAAGAACCTCCAGGTCCAGTACACCCTCGGTACCGACACCTCGGGCCTGCCCGGCGACCAGATGAACCTCCTGCGCGACGCCAAGGCGCAGGGCGTCAACGTCAGCCTCGTCAACCCGATGACGATGGACTACGGCCGCGCCGTCTCCGACATGGGCCAGGCGGCGATCAGCGCGGCCAACGCCCTGCACAGCCAGCTCGGTTCGATCTGGACCGACAAGTCCTCCGCGCAGCTCTGGGCGATGGAGGGCAACACGCCGATGATCGGCGCGAACGACAGCGCCTCGGAGAACTTCACCACCGCCAACGCCAACGCGCTCCTCAGCTTCGCCAAGTCCAACGGCATCCAGGAGCTGTCGTTCTGGGCGCTCGGCCGCGACCGCCAGTGCGGTGGCAGCAACAACGACCCGTCGAACAACTGCAGCGGTACGTCGCAGAGCGCCTACCAGTTCAGCGGGATCTTCAACGCGATCAACAACGGCGGCACCACCACCCCGCCGCCCACCGGCGGCGCCGGCGCCATCACCGGCCTCGCCGGCAAGTGCGTGGACGTCAACGCGGCCAGCAGCGCCAACGGCACCGCGGTCCAGCTCTACGACTGCAACGGCTCCAACGCGCAGAACTGGACCGTCGCCTCCGACGGCACCCTGCGGGCGCTCGGCAAGTGCATGGACGTGACGTCCGCGAGCACCGCCGACGGCGCGAAGGTGCAGCTCTACGACTGCAACGGCACTGCGGCCCAGAAGTGGTCGAAGGGCAGCGGCAACACGCTCGTCAACCAGGGCTCGGGCAAGTGCCTCGACGTGACGGACAACAGCACGGCGAACGGCGCGCGGCTCCAGATCTGGCAGTGCTTCGGCGGCTCCAACCAGCAGTGGCACCTGCCGGCCTGAGTGGTCCGGCCCTCAGCCCGAGGCCCTTGGCCCCGGAGTCCTGAGCGGCCGAGAGCGTCGTGGAGGCAGCGGTTCGGTCGGGCCTGGAGGCCGTGACGAGCCGACCGCCCTGCCGCCCGGCGCGACCTCGTCGCACGCTGCACCGCACCACCGGCCCGCGGGCCCCGGAGAGCAGACCTCCGGGGGCCGCGGGCTTCGTGTGCGGACGACGAGCCGAACCCCCTGCGAGCCCGTGGGCCGGGCCGGGTGCGCGAGCCCGGCACCGGTGCCCTTCGGGACGGGGTCGGTCCTCGAAGCTCACGATCGTCCGAGGGCAGCGCGAATCAGAAGGTCGGCCAGGGCACGCGGTTGGGAGAGGAAGGGCGAATGACCGGTCGGCAGCCGTTCCGTGTGCGTCGCCTGCGCGGCGAACCTCTCCTGCAGCGGTACGGGGAAATTCTGGTCCTGCTCGCACACCACGTACGTCGACGGCAGCTCGCGCCAGGCCGCCCGCGTCGTCGTCTCCGTGCACGAGCGCAGGCTCTGATCGACGAGCCGGCTGACCGCGAGCGCGGCTTCCTCCTCGGAGACGTCCGCGTACAGCCGACTGCGGGGATTCTCTATCGGGGGAGCGAGGCCGCTGACGTCGTCGGGTACGGGAACGCCGAAGCAGGTGGCCGCCGATTCGCCCGTATCGGGCATGAACGCGGCGATGAAGACGAGATGCGCGACCTGGTCGAGGCCCAAGGGCAGTTGCGAGACGGTGAGACCACTGTGGGAGTGCGCGACGACGACCACCGGCCCCTCCATGCCCCTCAGGCAGGCGGTGAGCTCCTCCGCGTCGTCGTAGAGACCGGCGCTGGGCACCCGCTGCTCTCCCGCACTGGGCATGTCGACGGTCTGGGAGGGCCACCCCCGCGCCGCGAGTTCCTCCCTCAGCGGGGTCCAGCATGTGGACCGGTGATAGCCGCCATGCACGAGCAGAAAAGTGGGACAGGTTCTCACGGTGTGACTCCACGACAAATTGAAGGGTGTTCGGCCGGCGTACGCGCGTGTCCGCCCGTAGGAGCCGCTGACCCGGTGTGGTCCAGCCGCCGCCCGCCGGTGTGACGCCCGCTGGCGATGTCCGCAAGGCGAATGAGAACGTCTCCCGCTCCACCGTTTTTGCGGAGCCCGGCGTTGCGCGCCCCGATCGGCTCCGAGCCGTGCCCACGGCACTGGACATCAGAGGATTCTGCCGGTTCCAGGGCAGGGAAAGTAATTCGTTTTTGGAGGTGTTCCCATGAGGGAAATCGATGAATGCCGAAGGGCGTCCCCTACGGACCCGGTGCGTCGACTCCTCAAAGAGGTTCGACGAATCCCCGGTGTTCCTTCTCACACGCGTACAAGCGGCCTCGCGTCCATGGGCCGGAGAAGATGGCGGCGTGAACATGAAGGAAAGCAGGGATTTGATCGAGGCTGCATGGGACACGGATATCGTCCGCAGCTTGTCCGACTACATCAGGATTCCGGCTCTGTCACCTGGATTCGACGCCGCCTGGGAAGAGCACGGGCATCTCCGGGCTGCCGTGGACCACGTGGCCGATTGGGTCCGGACGCGCGCTCTGCCCGATGCCGTGGTGGAGGTCGTCCACCTGGAGGGTCGGTCTCCCGTCCTCCTGGTGGAGGTGCCGGGTACCGACGAATGCACCGACGATGAGAACGTCCTGGTCTATGGGCATCTCGACAAGCAACCTGCCATGGGTGACTGGTCGGAGGGGCTCGGCCCCTGGAATCCGGTGCTCCGTGACGGAAGGCTCTACGGCCGGGGCTCCGTGGACGACGGCTACTCCGGCTACCTGGCGGTCTGTGCCCTGGAGGCGTTGCGTGCTTCTGGTGGAGCGCACGCCCGAACGTTTCTGCTGCTGGAGACCGCCGAGGAGTCGGGAAGTCCGGGTCTGCCCGAATACCTCGCCCACTTCGGTGAACGGTTCGGCGACGTCGGGCTCGTGATCTGCCTCGACGCGGGAGGCGGCAGCGACTACGAACGGCTGCACCTGACGGCGAGCCTGCGCGGCCTGCTGAAGGCGACGGTCACCGTCCGAGTCCTCGAGACACCCGTCCACTCGGGCCTCGCCAGCGGCGTTGTGCCCAGCTCCTTCCGTGTCATGCGCCAGTTGCTCGACCGGCTGGAGGACTCGGCGACCGGGGAGGTCCGTGTCCCGGAGATGCACGGAGCCATCCCCGCCGAGCGACTGGCCGACGCCGCCGCCGCGGCCGCTCGTGAGCCGGGCGGGCTGGCTGGTCGGTATCCGATGGTCCCGGGAATGACTCCGGCCTCCGGGGACGAGGTGGAGCTGATCCTCAACAGTGCCTGGCGGCCCACCCTCTCGGTGACCGGAGCGGCCGGCCTGCCCGAGCCCGGGCAGGCGGGAGAGGTCCTGCGCACCTCGACCTCTCTCCGGTTGAGTTTCCGTCTCGCGCCCACAGCGGATGCGGAGGCGGCGCGATCGGCGCTGGAGAGGACTCTCACCACGGACGTTCCCTACGGCGCACAGGTGGAGGTCGGCGACTACGCGTCGGCGCAAGGGTTCAGCGCTCCCGAGGCATCCCCGTGGCTTGCGAGAGCCCTCGACGAGCTGACGGGCCCCGTATTCACCGAGCCCTGCCGGCGGCTTGCCCTGGGAGGAGGGATCCCTTTCATGGAACTACTCGGTCGTACCTACCCCCGTGCCGAGTTCCTCGTGACAGGAGCACTCGTGGCCGAGAACAACATGCACGTTCCTGACGAATGGCTCAACATCGACTTCGCGAAGCAGGTGACGGCGGCTGTTGCACGCGTCCTCGACGCGCACGCCCGTCGCTGAGCGAGGGATGCTCCGGCCGCGGAGGCGAAGAAGTGAGCTCGTGCGGTCCCGGAGCGCCCTGCCGACGTGGCGACGCAGGCCGCAGCGCTCGGTTCCGCACGCCGCCGGCTCCAGGGGTGGCGCGACAGCACGGCGCGATTTGCTGGCCTGACCCGCTGGGGGAGTCGCCTATGCGCTGACGGTCGGCAACCCCTGACGGAGCAGTTCCTCGATGAAGAGGGAGACCAACGCGTCGGACGGAGTGGCGGTGATCGCCATCAGGCTGCGGTACACCCTGGGTTCCAGATGTCGAACCACCCCCGGCGGCTGGACCGTCAGTGCGGAGGCGGGAACGATGGTGACCCCCATTCCCGCGCCTGCGAGCTGTGCGGCGGTGCGTGGACTCCGAGTCCGCAGGATCGGGGTGAGGGAGACCTGGTGAGCCGCGACGAACCGGTCGACCCAGACAGCGTTTCCGTTGTCCGGAGTGTAGTGAACGAAGGGCTCACCGGTCAGATCCTTCACCGTCACCGATGTCTTCCCGGCGAAATCGTGGTGCGCCGACGCGACGACAAGCATCTCTTCATCGCCGATGATCTCTTGATGCGCGCTGGTGGCGGTGGGCTCCGGACCGATGACCACGTCGGCCTGCCCGGCCATGAGGACCTCGACCATGCGGTCGGTGCTCGTGAACTCCATGAGATCCACGGTGACCTCGGGTCTCTCGGAGCGCCAGCGCCGAAGAGCGGGGACGAGCAGCCACACCGTCATGGTTTCGGCGCATGCCACCCTGATCCGTCCTGATCGGCCCTCGCCGACAAAACGACCCGCCTCCACGGCGCGGTGTGCGGCCTCCAGGGCGATACGCGCCTCCTTGGCGGCTGCGAGTCCCGCGGCCGTCACGCGAATCCCACGGGATTGGCGCTCCACTATGCGCGTGCCGAACTCGCGCTCAAGTGCTCCGATCTGATGGGACAGGGCCGGCTGTGAGAGATGCAGGGACGCCGCGGCCTTCGTCACGGATCCCGTGTCGACGAGCGCAACCAGGCATTCAAGCGCTCTCAATGTAGCCATGCGTCGTTTCTCCGATGAAAAAACTGGAGCAGGGTCCAGCTGCTGCCGACCTGGTGCCTTCGCGCTGCGTCACCTCCAGCATGGGGAGAAGCGAATGGAGCGACAACGCGCCTGCGGATCATATTTCTGCCCGAGAGTCTCAGTAGGAAGACCCCCGACTCGGGCCACTGATGAGGGAAGACGGATGCTGCTCTGGCGCCCTCCGGACGAAACCGGTGTCAGCGTTGACCGCGCATCCCCTCGGCTCCCGTGAATACCTCCCATATTCCATGCCCGGACGGGTCGATTCGTGGCGGGGGCCGAGAATCAGGCACCCCGCGCTCGAACGGAGGCCTTGGGGCCTGAGCCTCGACTTCCCCGACACCTGTCACGGGGCCGAGAAGGCTGAGGCTGCCGCTTTCGGAGCCGGGAGGCTGCCTCGGGGCCGCCGCGACAAGATGGTGGGACGCGCTGGACGCGGCCCGCACGCGACCGCTCGCATGCCTCCGCCGGCAGGCAGGGCCGCTCTTCCATGAGTCTTTTCTATGGAACGGCCAGATTTTCCGACAGCCGCGGCCGTCAGGAAGCAGAAGCTCGGGCTGTGTGTCCCGGTAAGTGATGGAAGAGGCTCATCATGATCCGGCTGTGCGCTATTCGGCTGCATGCTCACCCGAGTGTCGACGTGGAGGGTTCCCCTATAGTGCGCAAAGAAGTCCACGACATCAAATCCATGAATGATTTTGATGTCAAAGATAGGAGACGCGAATGAATCGTGGGTTCATCAGGGTGTCGGGCCTGGCCGCAGCCGGTCTGACGGCCGCCGGTCTGCTCCTCGGATCCGGCGCCGGTGCTGCTTCCGCTTCCGCGCAGCAAACCATAGTGGCGGGCCCCTTCGGCAAGGCGGAATGCCTTTCCGCACTTGAAGTGCACCAGGGCGCGAACTACGGCTGCGCACAGTATGGCAGCGCGTGGTTCGTGGTCATCTACGACTGAGATTGCCCGGTGGAAGTCGTCGTACAACTCAGGAATTCGTTCACAAGGGACAGGTCATGCTGGATCCTCCACCTCCTCGCCCCACGCCTCCGGCACCCAAGCCCGAGCACAAGCCCGAACAGTGGGACGGCAATACCGACGTCGGTCACGGCCATGGCTCCTTCACCGACGACGAACCCTTCGTGCCGCCGGACGTCCCCGGCAAGGGCGGCCATGGCAAAGGCACCTCGGTGGACACCCCGTCCATGCTGCTTTTCGCGAAGAACATCGACCTTCTCCTGGACCCCGTGAAGAAGGCGAGTGACGCGCTGGAGCCCGTGACCATCGCGTCCGGTGCCTTTTATCACGCCAACCAGATTCGCTCGAAGGTGTCAGGAGCGAACGGCGACGACGGTATCAAGGCGCAATACATCAAGGTCCTGAACGACCTCACCAACGGGCTCACCGACCTGCGGGAGGGAATCAAGACGTTGGCTGCGAAATACAAGACGATCGATGACGCCAACGGCATGAAGTCGAAAGAACTGCTGGACGCCATGGGGGATGTCACCGACGACTTCAACGCGTTGATGTCGGACAACGGTGGTACCGGTGCCCCGGCGACTCAGGCTCCGCCGCCGGGCGGGTGACGGGCGGTTCGATCACGGCCCCTCCGGCTCGCGAACTCTGCCGGACCTCTCCGTGCCCGGGGAGGGCGGGCGGTATGCGGGGGCCGGGTGGTGTGGCGAGGCGGCGTGCCCCTGCCGCCTCGCCACAGTCGCCCCGTCCAGGGGCGCTTCGTTGTGTGGTGGCGGTCGACTGGAGAGTGTGAGCGGGATGGGCGGCAAGGACTACAACGGCAATGGCTTCCAGCAGGGGGACGACGGTGTCTTCGGGGATCCCGGAGCCGGCGGTGGATCGGCCTCGGACTACGACACGTGGGACTGGAAGCAGATCATGGCCGCCATCAACGGCATGGCCGCCGGAACGAACAGCGACTCCAATCACTCCCACGCCGAGTCCGTGTCCGACCCGAGGACACTCCAGGCGGCGGCGAATGCCTTCTACCAGGTGCAGCTGACGCTCACGGGCGTGGCGAAAGCGCTCAGCGACCAGGCCAAGGCCCTGGCTGGGGAGGAGGGGCCGTGGAAAGGGGGCGCGGCGGACGCCTTCCACGACATGATGCAGACCTTTTCCAAGCAGGTACAGGCCAATGCCGAGGTCCTCGGCGGCGGTTCCGGTGGCGGTCACTCGGTGCCCCAGCAACTGGCCGACAACTCCGTCAACCTCCTCAACGCGCAGAACAAGATCGTCGACATCGACAACTGGTATGCGCATCAGGCAGTGCTGGCAGGTGTCAGGCCCATGAGCAACGGTCTCATCCCGGTCTCCCAGAAGCCGGAGATCGTCACCATGATGAACGAGTCGATGCGGGGAGTCCTCAAGAGCCTGGCCGGCGAATACCAGGTCACCATCGACTCGGTGCATTCGCCCTCGGGTGTACCTTCCCCCCTTGCGGGCCCCGGTCCGCAGCCGAATCCGAACACCGACGGCGGGCCGCACGTTCCCCTCCCGGACGAGGCTCCGCCCCTGCCTGACGCCTCGTCCTTGCCCGAACTCCACGCGTCCAACCTGAACGCACTCCCCTTTCCCGGAGCGACCAGTCTCGGTGGCCCGGAAGCATTCCCTTCCGGAGCCCTCGGCGGGAGCGGAGCACTTCCCCAGCCGGGCTCTCCCCCGCTCGCCGGCGATACGATCGCGCCCTTCGGAGACTTCGCCGGCCTGCCGAACGGAGGAGGCTTGGACGGGCTCGGCGGATCGGAAACCTTCGACCCCGCTGCGCTCGACAGCCTGCTCAACCCGGGCCTGAATCCTCAGAGGTTCTCGGGTTCCACGGATGCAGGCGGCGCCGGCACCCTGAACCCCGGCGTGTTCGCCCCGTCACCCTTCCAGGGAGGCACCAGGACGAGCGGTTCCGGCGGCACTTCGAATTTCGGCGGGCCCGCTTCCCCGGGTCGTTTCCCGTCCGATTCCCCCCTTGAGGGTTTTCCGGGCTCGACAGGGGTCGGCGGCGACGGTGCCCCGGCCTTCGGCGACGGCCTCGAAGGCGTCTCGCCGTCGGACGCCTCGACGGAGGCCGCGCCGCTTTCGGCCCTAGGCGGCCAAGGCATGGAAAGCCCCGTGCTGGAGACCGCCGGTCCGGCGGACCTCCTGGCCCCGTACGCCGGGGGCACGGGCACGCAGGGTTCGGGTGTGCCGATGATGCCGGGGCTTGGTGGTGTGGGTGGTGGTGCGGGGCGGGCTTCCGGTGAGGGGGAGCGGTCGGATGCTTCGGCGCTGCTGGAGCCGAGTGTGTTGCCGTGGGCGGGTGATTCGTCTGTGGGCGCCGGGGTGGGTTCGGAGTTCGGGGCGGTGCCGGGTGGTGAGGGGCTGCGTGGGTGGGAGGTTTCCGGGTTCCCGGTCGCGGGTGAGTCTGGTGGGGAGGGTGTGGCGGAGGGTTCGGGTGTGCCGATGATGCCGGGGCTTGGTGGTGTGGGTGGTGGTGCGGGGCGGGGTCCCGGTGAGGAGGAGCGATCGGATGCTTCGGCGTTGCTGGAGCCGACCGATGAACTCTGGCTGGACGACGAGGAGCGCGTGGACGAAGTCGGCTCTGCCACCGGGGCCCCGGCGGGCGCAGCGCCCCTCTCCGAGACAGCGGCGGCGCAGGCAAGGGCCCATGCGGAGAGTGCCGGGGTCCCACCGCTGCCGTACGGCAGATCCGGAGAGTCCTCAAGGGCCGCGGGCGACGCCGACGGGTCCTCCGCGTCCTGGATGCTCCTGGCGTCCGACCGCGAGACGCGGACCGACGACGGGGACGCGCTGGATGAGCCCTTCGCGTTGAGTCCGCACTCGGGCACCGACGTGGGTGCGTCAGAGGGGGCCGGCGCGGAGGTGTCCGGCGACGTGTCGGGCTTGGCAGCCGCAGGCCCGGCGGCCCCTTCGGCGGGCGTGAGGGCGGTCGCCGAAGCGGTAGGGGCCGCGACCGGGCTCGGGAGCCCCGCGGGGGCGGGAGAACCGGCTGCTCCAGTCGCACCGGCGGCGTTCGCACAATCGATGTCCGTTACGACGGGGCAAATGGACCCCGTCGAGTCCTTCGTCGGGGATGACGCGGAGTGGACGCGCGAGCTCGCGCCTCTCGCGCTTCAAGGCGCAGGTGGTTCGCGGAGTGCGGCATCGGCGTCGACAGGGGCCCGTCCGGGCGCCGAGGCCGGAGGCGGAGCCGAGGCTGCATTGCCTGGGGTCGGGCCCGGGCAGGGCATACCTGACGGGGCGCGTTCCTTCGGCGGCGCGGCCGGCGAGGGCACTGCCCCGGGATCTCCGCGCGCCGCCGCGGCGGCGGGATACGGACACGAAGGTCGGGCGGAAGGCCGCGCGTCGGAGGGACGTCACGACTCGTCGCGGGACGACGGGAGGAAGCCGGGTGCGGCAGTGATGGCCGGCGTGCCGATCGGAGTGCCGCGGCCGAGGAAGACCATGGCAGAGGAGGAGGAGGTGGACGGCGGAGCGGGCGGCCGGGGGCACGGTGTCCAGCGTGGCGGCAGTCACCGGCGGCCCGACAGCGATCTCTCCGACGCCGCCGACACGTTCGACACGGAACTCGACGGCGGCCTCGGCGCCCTCCACGACGAGGTGCTTGACGATCCGGGCCACCGTGTCGCCGTGGTGGGGCCCGTGGAGGAGGACGACGAGGACACCGGGGCGTGGCATTCCGAGGGGTCGTGGACCGGGTCGGGTGTGCGGTCTCTCGTGGCACCCGGCGAACGGGGACTGGGCGTCGGTGCGGAAGAGGCGGCGCGGAGAGCGGCATCCGAGTCTGCCCCCGAGGCCGCCGCCATCGCCTCCCCGGAGGAGCCGCCGCCCATGATGACGTGGAAGCCGCGCCGTCCCGCAGCCGCGGGGGCCGGTGCGCATGATCGGCCGATCGATACCACCTCCTATCAGTCCTCCGCTGCTGACCGGGACGCAACGGCCGATGTGGAGGACTCCGAGGTCGTGACAGCGAGCGGAACGGGGCCCGGCGCGAACGACGAGGAATCGGCGGGGCCACGGCGTTCCGTGGACCTGCTGGTACAGGACGAGAGCAACTGGGGGCTCCCGCCCGCGGAGTCCGGGGCGATCGGGGGCTGATCCCGCGCGGCGCCCGGGTGCAGGGGGTGGCGCCCCGCGTCACACCGGTGGGATTAAGGAAGCTCTCAGGAACCGCCCCTAGCGTGCGCCTCATGAACCCCACCCCCAGCACCACGAACACCGAGCCGGAAGCCGCCACCGGCCGCAGCGCGGAGGAGACCGAGCCGGCGGCAGCGGCGGCGGTCCCCGAGACGGACGCCTCGGCGGCCCGCACCGAGGACGAGAAGCGCGCGCCGGACGGGGCTCAGGAAGCCCAGGAGGTGAGCGACGACGGCGGCCTGATCGGCGACGCCGACGACGAGTCCGCCGTCCCGCCGCGCGCGTCGAGCGGCGTGGGCGCGGCAGCGGCCTCCGTGGTCGCGGCGGCGCTCGGCCTCGTCTCCCTCACCGGCACCTGGACCGGACGGGTCGGCGCCGAGCGCGAGACCCTCGTCGGCCAGCTGCACACCAGCCAGAGCGCGTCCGCGTCCCAGCAGATCTCCGAGCTGTACGGGGATGCCTGGCACACGACCGCCGCGATCAACGGCGCGGTCGGCCTGGGCGCCGTGATCCTCGCGGTGATCGTCCTGCTCGCGCTGCGGCGCACCGCCCCCCTCGCCTGGGCGAAGCCGGTCGCGGTGGCCGCGCTCGTGCTCGGCGCCGTCGGCGTGGTGGTCTCGCTCGGCATGTACTTCGACCTGTTCGCGTCCCTGCCCAGCGCCCCCGCGACCCCGACGGCCCCGACCGCGCCGCCCGCGTCCTGACGGTGTCCGCCGGCCGCCCCACGCGAGGGCGGCCGGCGGCGGGGCCGCTTCGCCCGGACCCGGCCTGTCGTCCGCACCGGGCCCGGTGCGGGCGATCAGGAGGCGGCGGCGTACGCCGTGAAGGCGGACCAGGCGCCGGGCGCCACGGCGAACGGGGTGATCGCGGTGTCCTTGGAGTCGCGGACGTGGACGGCGTCGGCTTCCAGGGCGACCTCGACGCAGTTGTCGCCCTCGCCTCCGCTATGGCTGCTCTTGAACCAGCTCAGTTCTGCGGTGGTGCTCATAGCGCTCCCCTCATCTCTTCCAGCAAGTTCACCGTAGCCCGGCAATCAAGGGCCTGGGAACGAAGCTTGCCATAGCGTTGAAGAAGGGCACTCACATCGCCCGGCACCGTGATGAGAGCACTCGACCGGTGTCCCTCGGTGTAGCCGAACCACCTGTTCTCCGGACTCTCGGCGAGGTACATCTCGCCTTCGAAGCCTGCGTGGTCCTCCTGCTTGAGCGGCATGACCTGGATCTCTACGTTGGTGAGGCGCCCGACGTCGAGCAGGTGGCCGATGAGCTCACGGGTCACCGCCGGGCCTCCCAACTGGCGTTCCAGCAGGGACTGCTCGATGACGAAGCTGAAGGCCGTATTCGGGTGTGCGACGAGAAGAGTCTGCCGTTCCAGGCGTGCGGCCATCTGATGCTCGATCTGTGTATCGGTGAGCGGAGGCAAGTTCCGCTGGAACACGGCCCGGATGTACCCCTCCGGCTGCAACAGCCCCGGAATGCCGCGGCACTCGTACGCGTACAGCGTGATCGCCTCTTCCTCGATCCCCGCCCACTGCAGGAACCAGGAGGCCAGGCCCGCCTTCCTGCGCAGGCTCCGCGCCGCCGCCGTGAGCACCTTTCCCGCGACCGGCCCGAGGGCCTCCTCCGCCCGCAGCGCGAGGCCCTCCGGCGGGAAGCGCTTGCCCTGCTCGATCTTCGCGACGTACGCGGACGAGTACCGCACCCGGGGCGCGAGTTCCTCCTGGGTGAGCCCTGCCGCCTCCCGCAGCGCCTTCAGGACGGCGCCGAACGTCTTGAGGCTGTCGGACAGTTCGGGTTCGCAGCCCGCTGCCGTGCCGCTGTCCTGGTCCGCCGCCATCGCCGTCCCGCCTCCCGCGTCTCGATCAACGAGGACATCGTCACGGGTGGTGACCGACCCTGTCCAGGGCGTGAACACATACAGTGCCGCCTGTACCAGCGGCGCTCCTGTCGTCGCGGGCGGGCGGACCTGGACGCTGGGCGCATGACCGCTCAGCACATCCAACCGGCCTTGTACGCACACACGTTCACCCAGAGATTCGCGGCCACCCGGCGCGGCGCGAGCCTGGCGCGGAAGGCGGCCGTACGGCGGCTCGACGCGTGGGGCGTCCCGCGCGGCACGGAGCTCTCGGACACGGTCGCCGTCCTCGTGGGCGAGCTCGCGGCCAACGCGGTCCTGCACGGGTACGTGCCGGGCCGGGGCTTCGAGCTGCGCCTGCGCCACGGGCACGGAGCCCCGGCCGGGCCGGGCGCCGTGCGGATCGAGGTGTCGGACACCCACCCGCAGCGGCCGGACCCGGAACATCGGGTGCCCGCCGACGAGGACGCCGTGTGCGGCCGGGGCCTCCAGCTCGTCGAGGCCCTCGCGGACCGCTGGGGCGTGGAGGACCGGTGCGGGCCGGGCAAGACCGTGTGGGCCGAGACGGGGGAGACCGAGGCGCCGCCGCGCTGAGACCGGCGGGGAGGTGCCGCTACTCGCTCGGGCGCGTCCCGGCCCGCTCGTCCTCACCGGGTGCGGCGGCCGGTTCCTGTGCGTGTTCGTCCGGCCGCACCCGGTCGTCGTGGTGCTCGCCGACCTCCGACTCGCCGACCTCCGACTCGCCGGCGTCCGACGCGGCGGTCGAGGAGTCGGCGGCCGAGGCGTCGGTGTCGGCGCGCGCGCCCGTCCCGGCGGCTTCGGCCGTCCCGGCCGTCCCGGCCGTCCCGCCTGTCTGCGCGGCCGCCGCCTCGGCCCCGTCCGGGGCGGCGGCCTCCGCCACCGCCGCATCATCCTCGGCCTCCGCCTGCGCCCTGCGGATCGTGACCTTGCCCGAGGCCAGGTCTATCGGGCCGCGGCCGGGATCGGAGCCATCGACGTCGACCCGGCTCAGCTCCAGCCGCTTCTGCTCCTCCGCCGTGTGCTTCCGGCCCGGCGCGAAGAGGTCCTCGATCATGTTGAACACGGCCCGCCCGCCTTCTGCTCTGCGCTCAGCGCACCTGGAGCAGGAGGATCCTGTCGTCGCCCCGCTTCGGCTTGCCGCGCGTGTCGGTGTTGCTGGTGACCAGCCACAACTTGTCGCCTCCGGCCGAGAGCACCGTACGCAGGCGGCCGTACTTCCCCTTCAGGAACGACTGGGGCGCCCCCGCCGATTCCCGGCCGTCGAGCGGAATGCGCCACAGCCGCTCGCCGCGCAGCGCCGCCATCCACACCGAACCGTCCACGTACGCGATCCCGCTCGGCGACGCCTCGTCCGTGTGCCACTGCTCCAGGGGGTCCATGAAGCCCTGCTTGTGGCCCTTGCCCTCGACCTTCGGCCATCCGTAGTTGCGGCCGGGCAGGATCCGGTTCAGCTCGTCCCAGGTGTCCTGCCCGAACTCCGACGCCCACAGCTGCCCCGAGCTGTCCCAGGCGAGGCCCTGGACGTTGCGGTGGCCGAGGTCGTAGACCACCGAGCCCTTGTCCGGATTGCCGGGCGCGGGCGAGCCGTCCGGCTTCATCCGCAGGATCTTGCCGCCGAGCGACGCCTTGTCCTGCGACTTCCCGGTGGCGCCCGACTCGCCGGTGCCCGCGTAGAGCATCCCGTCGGGGCCGAAGGCGATCCGCCCGCCGTTGTGCACGAAGCCCTTCGGGATGCCCCGCAGGATCGTGTCGGGGGCGCCGAGCTGCTCACCCGGCGGCTTCGACGGGTCGTACGTCATGCGGGCGATGCGGTTGTCGGAGGCCGTGGTGAAGTACGCGTAGACGAGGTGGTCCCTGGCGAACGACGGCGACACCGCGATGCCCAGCAGGCCGCCCTCGCCGGCGGGGGAGACCCCGGAGACCTTCCCGGCCTCGGTCTTCTTTCCGCCGGGTACGTCGACACGGGTGATGGTGCCCTCGTCGCGCGAGGACACCAGCAGGTCGCCGCCCGGCAGCGCCGCGAGGCCCCACGGCGACTTCAGGTTCTCCGTCAGCGTGGAGACCACCCGGACCGAGCCCTTGGCGGGCGGCACGCTCGGCGACGCCGCGGCCGGGCCCGACGCGGCCCCCGCGGGCGAGGAAGCGGTGGCCGGGGCGCTGATCCGGGAGCCCGGCCCGCCGCCGGGGCCGGACCCGCTGCACCCGGTGGCCACCAGGAGCGCGACCGCCGCCGCGGCCGTCGTCAGTGCGGTACGTCGCACGGCTTGCCCGTCCCTTCCGACAGCTATGGCGGCGCCGGCGTCGCCGGGCCGCCCGTACTTTGCGCCCACTCTCGCCCACATTCCTTCCCGCGCCCGGCCGACGCACGCGGGACGGGGCCC
>NZ_JAKGCV010000340.1 GCF_021556455.1 Streptomyces fuscigenes
CCGCGCCGCGGGTGCCTGCAGGCCCGGCGCCGCGTCCGCGCCCTGCCGGCCCGCGGCCGCGGCACGTCCGCGATCCGTCCGCGCTCCGTCCGGCTTCTGTCCGGGTTTCGTCCGCGAACCGTGCCGATCGCGTCCCCGTCCTACGGCAGTCGTACGGCAGTGGGCGCACCCGACTTTCCGCCACGCGCCCCGGCCTGGAATAGTTCCCCCGAAGTCATCGTCCCCAGGCTCCGTCGACTGGGGTACCTCGGGGGAAACACATGGGGCATGGAGTGCCGGAACTCGTACTTGAACTGAACGGCAGAACCTGGACACTCGACCCGTCCCGGTCCTACACCCTCGGCAGGGACCCGCAGGGCGACCTGGTCGTCGACGACGCCAGGGTCTCCTGGCGGCACGCCACCATCGCCTGGAACGGGCGGGGTTGGGCCATCGAGGACCATGGAAGCACCAACGGCACGTACGCGCGGGGGCAGCGCGTCCAGCAGCTCGAACTCGGACCGGGGTCGGCCGTGCACCTGGGCAACGCCACCGACGGGCCGCTGCTGAGCCTGAGCGCGGCGGCGCAGCACGTCTCCGCCGCGCAGCAACCCGCGGCGCAACAGCCGCCGCAGCAGGCGCAGATGCCCGCCCAGCAGCAGGCGCAGGCGCAGCCCCCGCAGGGGTACGCGGCGCCGCCGGCCCAGCAGCCGCAGGCCTGGTCCCCGCCGCAACACCCCGCCCAGCAGCCGCAACAGGCCGCCCCGCAGGCGTATCCGGGGGACCCGTCGCAGGCCCCTCGGGGGAGTGACCCGCAGCCCGGCGTCCCCGGCCAGGGCCAGGGCCGGGGCGGCAACTCGGGCCAGGGGCCCGCCCGGCAGGGCGCGGCCCCCGTGCACAACGACCGCAGCCCGACCACGTTCCACCAGGTCGCCCTCGGCCGGGTGATGCGCATCGGCCGCGCCCTGGAGAACGAGCTGGTCGTCTCCGACCTCCAGGTGTCGCGGCTGCACGCCGAGTTCACCGCCTCGCCCGACGGCCGCTCCGAGATCCACGACCTCGGCTCGCACAACGGCACCTTCGTCAACGGTGAGCGGATCGCCAAGTCGGGCACCGTCGTGCTCGGGCAGGGCGACATCGTCGGCGTCGGGCACTCCACGTTCCGGCTCGTCGGCGACCACCTCGAGGAGTTCGTCGACACCGGCGAGGTCTCGTTCTCGGCCCGCCACCTGACGGTGACCGTGGACGGCGGCAAGGAGATCCTCAAGGACGTGTCCTTCGGCGTGCCGGAGAAGTCGCTCGTCGGTGTGATCGGCCCGTCCGGCTCCGGCAAGTCGACGCTGCTCAAGGCGCTCACGGGCTACCGCCCGGCCGACCGCGGCGACGTCCTGTACGACAACAGGAACCTGTACAAGCAGTTCGCCGAGCTGCGCCAGCGCATCGGCCTGGTCCCGCAGGACGACATCCTGCACAAGGAACTGACCGTCCAGAAGGCCCTCAAGTACGCGGCCAAGCTGCGCTTCCCCGGCGACACCGCCGAGGCCGAGCGCGCCTCCCGCATCGGCGAGGTGCTGCGCGAGCTCAAGCTCGACACGCACAAGGAGAAGAAGGTCAGCTCCCTGTCGGGCGGGCAGCGCAAGCGCGTCTCGGTCGCCCTTGAGCTGCTGACCAAGCCGTCCCTGATCTTCCTGGACGAGCCGACGTCCGGCCTCGACCCGGGCATGGACCGCGACGTCATGCAGTTGCTGCGCTCGCTCGCCGACGACGGCCGCACCGTCCTCGTCGTGACGCACTCCGTCGCGGAACTCGCCCTGTGCGACAAGCTGCTGGTCATGGCGCCCGGCGGCGCTGTCGCCTACTTCGGCCCGCCGGAGGAGGCGCTGAACTTCTTCGGCTACTCCACGTGGGCCGACGTGTTCTCCGCGTTCGAGAACTACCGGGACTACGACTGGGCCGGCCGGTGGCGCGGCTCGCAGCACTACCAGCTGTACGCGGCCGACCTCGACTCCGTGGCCCCGCAGGCGGTGAGCATGGCGTCGGTGCGGCAGGCCAGGCCGCCGAAGCCGCAGAGCTGGGGCGCCCAGCTGCTGACGCTGATGCGGCGCTACGTGTCGGTGATCGCCTCGGACCGCGGGTTCATCGCGCTGATGCTCATCCTGCCCGCGGTGCTCGGCATAGTGAGCCTCGTCATCCCCGCCGAGTTCGGGCTCGGCAAGCCGGACGCGCGCCACGCGTTCAACAGCGGCGCGGGCACGATCACGCTGATCCTGGCCGTCGGCATGTGCTTCTCCGGCGCCGCCAACTCGGTGCGTGAACTGATCAAGGAGCGGGTCATCTACGAGCGGGAACGGGCCACCGGCCTCTCCCGCTCCGCGTACCTGATGTCGAAGGTGGTCATCCTCGGCCTGATCACGGCCGTCCAGGGCGGCATCATCTGCGGCATCGGCTTCTCCACCCGGCCGATGCCGACGGAGGGCCTGTTCATGCCGCCCGCCGTCGAGATCTGCCTCGCGATCATCGCGCTCGGGCTGACCTCGATGATGGTGGGCCTGGTCATCTCGTCGCTGGTGAAGACGTCCGAGAAGACGATGCCCCTGCTGGTGATGTTCGCCATCGTGCAGGTGGTCTTCACCGGCATCCTCTTCAAGGTGTTCGGCACTCCGGGCCTGGAGCAGTTCGCCTGGCTGATGCCGGCGCGCTGGGGCGTCGCCGCCGCGGGCACCACGCTGGACCTCTCGCACCTGATGCCGCCCTTCGACAAGGACGACCCGACGAACCTCGACCCGCTGTGGGCGCACGAGGCTTCGCAGTGGGTGACGGACGTCGGCATCCAGCTGCTGTTCGCCGCGGTCTGCGTGTTCGTGGTGGCGCGCCTGCTGCGCCGGCACGAGCCGGAGGTCATGCGGAAGTAGCGGCACCCGCCGAAGGTCCCGACGCCGGCCGGCGGGACCTTCGGCGCTCGCGGCGACGCCCGGAGGGCGGCACCCCTGCATACGGGGTGCCGCCCTCCGGGCGTGGTGCTCGCGTACTGCCGCGCTCCCGGGCGCCCCTCGCGGGGCGCCGGCGCGCGTCGGGACCGTGGTGGTCCGGCTCAGTAGGCGCTGTCGACGTTGTCCATCGAGCCGTACTTGTCCGCGGCGTAGTTGCACGCGGCCACGATGTTGGAGACGGGGTCGTAGATGTTGTTCGGCGTTCCGGCGACGTGGTAGGTCGCGAACGTCGGCGGGATCACCTGGAGCAGGCCCTTGGACGGGATCCCCTTCTGGGCGTTGATGTCCCAGAGGTTGATCGCCTTCGGGTTGCCCGAGGACTCGCGCATCACGTTGCGGTAGATGCCGTTGTACGAGCCCGGGATGTGGTGCTTCTTCATGATGGCCAGGGACTCGTGGATCCAGCCGTTCAGGTTGTTGGCGTAGACCGGCGCGTGGTGCACGCCGGCGGCCTTGGCCTTGGCCGCCTTCTTGGCGGCGGCCTGGGCCTTGGCGGCCTTGACGGCCTTGGCCGCCTTGGCCTTGGCCTCCGCGGCGGCGTGCGCCTTGGCGGCCTTGGCAGCCTTCGCGGCCTTGTCGTCGGAGGCCTTGTTCGCGGCCTTCGTGAAGGCTGCGGCCTGGGCCTTGACGGCGCTCTGGGGGGTTATCTGCTGCTTGGCGATGCTCGCGTGCAGGGCCGTTGCCTGCTCGCTGCCGGTCCACGCGACCGGGGCCGAGGCCACGGTGGTGTGGGCCGGAGACGCAGCAGCTGCCGACTGGTGACCCGGGGCCACGGCGAATGCCAGGGACCCGGCCCCGATCGCACCCATGGTGGCGGCGATCGTGACCTTGCGGGACAGGTTGAGTCGGATGGCAGGGGTGCGTGACGCGGACATAGAGACGTACCTCTTCGGGATCGGGGAGTCGCGAAGGCCGGTAGGCCACTGCCTGCTCGGCGGCGACGTCGGCAATTGTTAGCGCCCGCAAAATCCCAAGGCAAAGGTGTGACGTACGACCCCGGATAGTCGTGAGGAGGGCATAAAGGGGTGTCCGAATCGCCCCCCTTGACCCGCTCGACCTCCATTTATACGGGGTAGATTTGTCGACTAATCCCCTTCGTAAGTGACGTGCGTCCTATGCCCGGCCTCACATGGAGCCCCTCCCGAACTCACCCGAGGTTGCACAAGCAACGCACAGGGTGAGTGGTTTTCCGCTACCTCAGGAGCAGGTGGACGTCGCCGAACTCGTGCCACAGGTACCGCTGGTGGAGGGCCTCGGCGTAGCTGCCGGCCAGGGCCTCCCGGCCGGCGACCGCCTCCAGCATCAGCAGGTGGGACGCCCGCGGCTCGTGCAGCCCGGTCAGCAGCCCGTCCACCGCCCGCACGCCCCGCCGGGGCGTGACCACCAGGTCCGTCCATCCGGCCGCCGCCCGCACCGCGCCGTCGCCGTCCGCCGCCGACTCCAGGGCCCGCACCGCCGTGGTCCCCACGGCCACGACGGCGCCCCCGGCGGCCCGCGCCGCGTTCACCAGGCGCGCCGTCGTGCCCGGCACGCGGAAGCGCTCCGGGTAGGGCGGCTCGTGCGCCTCGGCCGAGGCGACCCCGGTGTGCAGGGTCAGCGGCGCGAACAGCACCCCGCGCCGCACCAGCGCGGCCACGGTCCGAGCGGTGAAGGGCCGGCCCGCACTCGGCATCTCCGCCGACCCCGACCCGTCCGGCTCGGGCAGCGCGAAGACGGTCTGGTACGCCGCCAGCTCCTGGTCGCGCTCCGTGTAGCCGTAGCGGATCGGCCGCCCGTGCCGCGCCAGCAGCGCGGTCACGTCCGCCTGCCGCGGCTCGACCGCCGGCCCCGGCCGCGCTCCCTCGTCGAAGCGGACCCGCGCCCACCACAGCCGGGCGCCCGCCGCGTCCAGCGGTTCCTCCAGCGTCAGCCGCGCCCCGCCCGGCAGCCGTACGAGCAGGCCCGACGGCCCGCCGGGACGCGGTCGGCTCGCCCCGCCGCCCGCCTCCGGGACCCGCAGCTCCACCGCCCAGCGCCCGTCGTCGCCGCGCGTGGAGAAGTGCACCACCACGGCCTCGCCGCCCGCCCCGGCGCCGAGCATGCCGCGGACGGCGGCGGGCAGGGTCCGCGACGTGTTGACGACCAGCACGTCCCCGGCGCGCAGCAGGTCCGGCAGGTCGCCGAACGCGTGGTGCGACACCCGGCGACCGCGCGTGAGCAGCAGCCGCACGTCGTCCCGTCCGCGCCCCCGCTGCTCGGCGGGCACCCGTGCGGAGAGCTCGTCCGGCACGCTCAGCGCCTCCAGCGCGGTCCCGTTCACCGGGCGGCCGCCAGGGCCTGGGCGGTGTAGCGCCCGCTCGCCGGACGCCCCTCCACCAGTGCCAGGAACCCCGGCACCACGGTCACCGGGTCCGGCCGGGCGTCCGTGTCGCCGGGCACCGCCGCCGCGTACAGGTCCGTCGCCATGTCCCCGGGATCCAGCGACCACACCCGCACGTCCGGCTCCTCCACCGCGAGCACCGCCGCCAGCTGGTCCAGCGCGGCCTTCGACGCCCCGTAGCCGCCCCAGGTCCCGTACGCCTCGGCCGCCGCGTCCGAGCTGACCGCCACCACCGAGCCCCGCCCGCTCGCCCGCAGCAGCGGCAGTGCCTCCTGCACGAGGCCGAGCGCGGCCACCACGTTCGTCTCCAGGGCCGCGCGCAGCCCCTCGATCGGGAGCCGGGCCAGCGGCACGAGCGGCTCCGCGCCCAGCGCGCTGGCGTTGCTCACCAGCAGGTCGAGGCCGCCGAAGCGGCCCGCCGCCGCCACCAGCTCCCGCCGGTGGGCCGCCTCCCGCACGTCCCCCGGGACGGCGGCCACCCGCGTCCCGTACGCGCGCGCCGCCGCGGCCGACTCCTCCAGTACGGGCGCGGTGCGCGCTCCCAGCACCAGGTCCCAGCCCCGTTCGGCCAGGCCCGCCGCGAGCGCACGCCCGAGCCCCTTCGAACCACCCGTGATCACAGCGACCGGCATGACGTCCACTCCTCGTGTGCCGCGGCCCGGCGCGTGCCCCGGCCGGTCCGCGTGGCCCGCCGGCCGCGCCGGCCCGC
>NZ_JAKGCV010000341.1 GCF_021556455.1 Streptomyces fuscigenes
ACCGTGCGGGCCGCCGCGCGCACCATCGGCCCGTACAGCTCGACGGCCGCGTCGTCGAGCGCGAACGCGAGCCCGCGCACCGCGATCGCGCCCACGGGCCGGCCGTCGCGGTCGACCACGGCCGCGGCCACCGCGCGCGCGTCCTGCTCCTCCCGCTCGTCGTCCAGCGCGTAGCCGAGGCGGGCGGCCCGCGCCAACTCCGCGCGTACGAGCGCCGGTTCGTCTGTTTCCTCCGGTTTTTCCGGCATGGGGGCGGACGCGAGCGCGGGGGCGGCCCTGCCCAGGACCTCGGCCGCCTCGTCCGCGGGCAGGGCCGCGAGCATCGCGATTCCCGCGGCCGTGCGGTGCAGCGGGGCGCGGCCGCCGGGCCGGGTGCCCGTGCGGTACTCCCGGGCGGGCTCGGACAGTTCGAGGAAGACGGCGTCGGTCGCGTCGCGCACCGCGTAGTACGCGAGCAGTCCGGTGCGCTGCCGCAGGTCCGCCAGCACCGGGCGGGCGAGCCGCAGATCGGGCCCCGCGTCCAGGGCGGCGGCGGCGAGGCCGAGCAGCCGGGGCCCTGGCCGGTAGCTGCCGCCCTCGGCGGGCTCGGCGAAGCCGTACTCGGCCATGGTGCGCAGATGGCGGTGGACGGTCGGTTTCGTCAGGCCCGTACGGCGGGCGATCTCGCCGAGGCGGTGCGGGCCGCCACCCCCCTCGACCAGTGCTTCGAGGACCTCCATCGCCTTGTCGACCGGGCCCTTGACGGGCTCCTGCGCGCTGCCGCGGGTGTTGACCGGTTTCCCCATGTCGCTTAGCTTAACCCAACCGCATTCCATCTGACGGAACGGATGTGCTGCTCAATGGAACGAATTCAGGGGCGGGCGCGCCGCGACGGACCGCCCCGCCGCGCCGTGCTGCGCCTCGGAGCCCTCGCCGTCCCGGCACTCGCCGCGCCCGCCCTGCTCACGGGATGCGGCGCGAATCCCGCGAGCGACGTCGGCAACGTCCTGCGGGTGTCCCAGACCGGCGACCCGAAGACGATGGATCCGCACAAGCAGGGCGACATGACCTCCATGAACGCCCTCATCAACATCTTCGACACGCTGACCGTGCGCGGCCGCGACGGCAGGCTGCACGCCGGCCTCGCCCTGAGCTGGGCCGTCACCTCGCCGCTGACCTGGCGCTTCCGCCTGCGTCCCGGCGTGACGTTCCACAACGGCGAGCCCTGCGACGCGGCCGCCGTCAAGTTCAGCATCGAGCGGCTCCTCGACCCGGCCACCAAGTCACCGATCGTCGAGCTGCGTTACGTCAAGAACGTGTCCGTCGTCGACGAGCACACCGTCGACCTGCACACCACCCTGCACGACCCGATCATCCCCGAGAAGGTGTCGCTGTTCGGCGGGGTCGTCGTGCCGCCGCGCCACCTCGCCCGGGTCGGCGACGCGGCCTTCGCCGAGCACCCGGTGGGCACCGGCCCCTTCACGTTCGTCAGCTGGCAGCGCGACCACGAACTGCGCCTGCGCGCCAACCCGGACCACTGGGCCGGCCGACCCGGCGTCGACGAACTCGTCTTCACACCGGCGCCCAACCCCTCCTCCTCGCTGGCCGCGCTGCAGAGCGGGGGCGTCGACCTCGTCACCGGCCTGACTCCGGACGCGGCCCAGCAACTGGACGGCTACCCGGGCGTATCGCTCGACAGCTGGAGCGGCATCAGGACCTCCTACCTGTCCCTCGACACCCTCGACGCGGGGCCCCTGCACGACAAGCGGGTGCGCCAGGCGCTCAACCACGCCGTGGACGTACCGCTGCTCATCAAGGCCGTACTCGGCGGCAAGGCGACCGAGGTGCCCGCGATGATCCCGCGCGGTGCCTTCGGCTTCGACCCCTCCCTCAAGCCCTTCGCCCGCTCGGTCGACACCGCCCGCAGGCTCCTGGCGGAGGCGGGCCACCCGCACGGCTTCACCACCGAACTCACCGCCTCCAACGTCGACTCCAACGTCGCGGAGGCCATCTCCGGCCTGCTGGCCCGCGCCGGCGTGCACGCCAAGGTGAACCTGCTGGACCCCGGCACCTACGCGGACCGGCTCACCTCGACCGACCACGGGGCCCTCGGCCCCATGTACCTGGCGGCCAGCACCGTGTGGACCCTGGACGGCGAGAGCATGCTCCAGTCGAACGTACGCAGCGACCGCAGGCAGAGCCGCTGGCACAACAAGGAGGCCGACCGGCTCGTCGACATAGAGGAACTGGCCGTCGAGCCGGACCGGCGCGAGCGCGCCTTCTCCGACCTCCAGCGGCTGATGCTGGACGAGGCGCCCTTCGTCTCGCTCTACCAGATCGACAACATCTACGCCCGCAACGAGCGACCGCGCTGGAAGCCCGGCCCCGCGGGCGTCCTCGCCATGGCGAGCGCGGAGGTCTCCCGATGACCGGACTCACCCTCGGCCCCGCGCCCGCGAAGGCGCCGGGAGCCCGCGACGGCGCGCGGCGCGGCGACGGCGGCCGACTGGCCCGCCTGGTGCTCACCCGCCTGGGCACCGCCGTCCTCGTCCTGCTGTGCACGGCCACCGTCTCGTTCTTCCTCGTACGGCTCTCCGGCGACCCGGTCAAGCTCCTGCTGCCGCCCGACGCGAGCGCCCACCAGGAAGCCACCCTGCGCGCGAGCCTCGGCCTCGACCGGCCGCTGATCACGCAGTACCTCGACTACCTGTGGGGCCTGCCGCGCCTCGACTTCGGCACCTCCCTCTTCTACAACGAGCCCGTCAGCCACGTCCTCGCCGACCGGCTGCCCGCCACGCTCGAACTCGCCGCAGGCGCGATCGTGGTGACGCTGGTGATCGCCGTGCCCGCGGGCATCTTCGCCGCGATGCGCCGCGGCCGCGCCTCGGACCGGGGCGTGATGGCGGGCGTGCTGCTCGGCCAGTCCACCCCGCCGTTCTGGGTCGGCATCCTGCTGATCCTGGTCTTCGCCGTCGGCCTGCACGCCCTGCCGGCCTCGGGCTACGGCACCTTCGCCAACCTGGTCCTGCCGTCGGTCACGCTCGCCGTGTACTCCGTCGCCGTCGTGGCCCGGCTGCTGCGCTCCTCGCTCATCGACGTGCTCTCCTCGGACCACATCCGCACGGCGCGCGCCAAGGGCTTCGGCCCCCTGAAGATCGTGTTCGTGCACGCGCTGCGCAACGCGTCGCTGCCCGTCGTCACCGTCGTCGGCCTGGAGGTGGGCAGCCTCCTCGGCGGCGCCATCCTCACCGAACAGGTCTTCTCCTGGCCCGGCGTGGGGCAGCTGACCATCGCGGCCATCTCCAACCGCGACTTCCCGCTCGTCCAGGCCACCGTCATGTTCTTCGCGGCCGTGTTCGTCGTGGTGAACCTGCTCGTCGACCTCTCCTACAGCCTGCTCGACCCGAGGGTGAGGGCGTCCCGATGACCGTCACATCCGCCACCGCCGCCACCGCGCCCGCCGCGGGAGCCGTCCGGCAGCGCTCCACCCGGGCCGCGGCCGTCCAGGCGCTGCTGCACAACAGGCTGGCCGTCGCCGCGCTCGCCGTCCTCGCGGTCATGCTGATCGCCGCGGTGTTCGCCCCGCTGATCGCGCCCGCCGACCCCAACGCCCAGGACCTGCTGATGCGGCTGAAACCGCCGGCCTGGGAGCACGGCGGCAGCAGCGCCCACCTGCTGGGCACCGACCAACTCGGCCGCGACATGCTCTCCCGCGTCATCTACGGGACCCGCGTGTCCCTCCTCGTCGGGGCGAGCGCCGCGCTCCTCGCCGGTGTGATCGGCACCCTCGTGGGGCTCGCCTCCGGCTACCTCGGGGGCTGGACCGACAAGGTGCTGATGCGGCTCGCCGACGTCCAGCTCGCCTTCCCGGCCATCCTGCTGGCGCTCGCCATCGTCGGCTTCCTCGGCTCCGGGCTCTGGTACGTGATCCTGGTGCTCGGCTTCACCGGCTGGGTCTCCTACGCCCGGGTCGTACGCTCCGAGGTCCTGTCGCTGCGCTCCCGCGACTTCGTCACCGAGGCGCGCGCGATCGGCGCGACCGACCCCGCGATCATGCGCCGGCACCTGCTGCCCAACGTCATGGCGCCCCTCGCGACCATCGGCACGCTGCACATCGCCGCGGCCATCGTCGCCGAGGCGTCCTTGAGCTACCTCGGTCTCGGCGTGCCCAAGGAGACCGTCACCTGGGGCTCCATGCTGGCCGACGGCCAGCTCTACCTCGGTACGTCCTGGTGGGTGGCCGTCTTCCCCGGCGTCGCGCTGATGCTCACCTCGCTCGCCGTCAACATCACTGGAGACGCCCTGCGGGACGTCGCGGACCCGAAGGCGTACCGCCGATGACACCTGAACCGACCCCACCGCCCGCCGGCCCGTCGCGACCGGGGCCCGGGCCCGGCGCCACCGCCCGGGAGCCCGTGCTGTCCGTCGAGGACCTCCACGTCGACTTCCGGCTCGACTCCACCGTCGTGCACGCCGTACGCGGCGTCAGCTGGCAGGTCGCGGCGGGCGAGACGCTCGCCGTGGTCGGCGAGTCGGGGAGCGGGAAGACGGCGAGTGCCCTGTCCGTGCTGCGCCTGAACCCCGAACCGCCCTGCGTGTACGCGGGCGGCCGGATCCTCTTCGCCGGCGAGGACCTGCTGTCCTGCGGCGAGAAGCACCTCGGCCGGATCAGGGGCGGGTCGGTCTCCATGGTCTTCCAGGACCCGATGACGAGCCTCGACCCGCTGCAACGCGTCGGCACGCAGGTCGCCGAGGTGCTGCGGCACCACCGGGGCGCCTCCCGCGCCGAGGCCCGCGAGGCCGCAGTGGCCGCGCTCGACGAGGTGGGCGTCCCCGACGCGGAGCGCCGCTACCGGCAGTATCCGCACGAGCTGTCCGGCGGGCTGCGCCAGCGCGTGATGATCGCCGCCGCGCTGGTGGGCCGGCCGAAGGTGCTCATCGCGGACGAGCCGACCACCGCCCTCGACGTGACCGTCCAGCGCCAGATCCTGGACCTGCTCGTGACGTTGCAGGCCCGGCACGGCATGGCCGTCGTGCTGATCACGCACGACCTCGGAGTGGTCGCCGAGACCGCCGACCGGGTCGTCGTCATGAACCGCGGCGAGGTCGTCGAGACGGGCGGCGTCCTCGATGTCTTCGAGCACCCCGAGGACCCCTACACCCGGGCGTTGCTCGCCGCGACGCCGCGATTGGAGCGGACGGCATGAGCGGTGTTCCCCTGCTGGAACTGTCGGGCCTGCGCAAGGAGTTCGGCGGTGGCCGGCGCGGCCACCGGGTGACCGCCGTGGACGGTGTGTCGCTCGCCGTCCACGAGGGCGAGACCCTCGCCCTCGTGGGCGAGTCCGGCTGCGGCAAGACCACACTGACCCGGCTGCTGCTGCGGCTGACCGAACCCACCGAGGGCACCGTGTCCTTCGCCGGGCGCGACCTCTCCACGCTGAGCGCGGCCGAACTGCGGGGCGTGCGGCGCGAGATGCAGGTCGTCCTCCAGGACCCGTACTCCAGCATGAACCCGCGGCTGCGGATCGCCGACATCGTCGCCGAACCGCTCGTCACCCACGACCCCGCGATGCGCGGCCGCCGCTCCGGCAGCCGCACCCGGCTGCGCGAACGGGTCGGCGAGCTGCTGGAGTCGGTGGGACTCGACGCGGGCATCCAGGACCGCTACCCCCACGAGTTCTCCGGCGGCCAGCGGCAGCGCGTGTCCATCGCCCGCGCCCTCGCCCTCTCGCCGCGGCTCGTCGTCCTGGACGAGCCGACCAGCGCGCTCGACGTGTCGGTGCAGGCGTCGGTGCTCGACCTGCTCGCCGCGCTCCAGCGCGAGCACGGGCTGACCTATCTGTTCGTCTCGCACAACCTCGCCGTGGTCCGCCAGGTCGCCGACCGGGTCGCGGTCATGCGCGCCGGGCGGCTCGTCGAGGTGGGCGACGCGGCGTCCGTGTTCGCCTCGCCCCGGGACCCGTACACGCGCGAGCTGCTCGACGCGGTCCCGGACCCGGACCCCCGCGCGGCCCGGCGGCGCCGCGAGCGGGCCGGGCACGGCAGCGCCGCGGTG
>NZ_JAKGCV010000342.1 GCF_021556455.1 Streptomyces fuscigenes
CGGGTCCGGCCGAGGCCGTCGCCGCCTCCGGCCAGGGCGGCGCCGCGGTGTCGGGCGGGCTGCCGGCGGCCGCGGGCGGCTTCGCGCCAAGTGCTTCCGGCGCGGCGGCCACTGGGCTGCTGACCGGCTCCCTGCCGGGGCTGCGGGGCCTTCCCCTGTCCGGTGAGCGCTTCCCGCTGCCGGGTGCGCGCCCGAATAATGAGACGTCGGTCCCACCCGCTTGACACGTGTGGCGCGCCAGCGAGATGGTCAGTGCCATGCGCACCCGAATCCTCGTACTTGGACAGCGCGTCGGCTGAAGCAGAGCCCGTATCCGGCTCCGCGGACCCTCACCGACGCGCTCCCCTCGCTTGCCCTACGGCACGGGGGGTTTTTTGTTGCACCGGCACCCGCAGCACCCTCGAAAATCCCCCAAGCCCTGAGAAGAGAAGCCGATGACCGAGCAGGCCACCGGGGCCCACCATCCGCAGCCGCGGGCCCGTAGCGGCGGAGCGCCTTCCGCCACCGTCGAACACGTCACGGGCGCGCAGTCCCTCATCCGCTCGCTGGAGGAGGTCGGGGCCGACACCGTCTTCGGCATCCCGGGCGGCGCGATCCTCCCGGCCTACGACCCGATGATGGACTCGACGCGCGTGCGGCACGTGCTCGTCCGTCACGAGCAGGGCGCCGGCCACGCGGCCGTGGGCTACGCGCAGGCCACCGGCAAGGTCGGCGTGTGCATGGCGACCTCGGGCCCCGGTGCGACGAACCTGGTCACGCCGATCGCGGACGCGCACATGGACTCGGTCCCGATCGTCGCGATCACCGGCCAGGTCGCCTCGAAGGCCATCGGCACGGACGCCTTCCAGGAGGCGGACATCGTGGGCATCACGATGCCGGTCACGAAGCACAACTTCCTGGTGCGCGAGGCGAAGGACATCCCGCGGACCATCGCGGAGGCGTTCCACATCGCGGGCACCGGCCGCCCGGGGCCCGTCCTGGTCGACATCGCGAAGGACGCGCTGCAGGCGCGGACCACGTTCTCCTGGCCGCCGGTGATGGACCTGCCCGGCTACCGGCCCGTCACGAAGCCGCACGCGAAGCAGATCCGCGAGGCGGCCCGGCTGATCGCCCAGGCCAAGCGCCCGATCCTGTACGTGGGCGGCGGCGTCATCAAGTCCGGTGCCACCTCGGAGCTCAAGGTCCTCGCGGAGCTGACGAAGGCCCCCGTCACGACGACGCTGATGGCGCTCGGCGCGTTCCCCGACACGCACCCGCAGCATGTGGGCATGCCGGGCATGCACGGCGCGGTCACGGCCGTCACCGCCCTGCAGAAGGCGGACCTGATCGTCGCGCTGGGCGCCCGCTTCGACGACCGCGTCACGGGCAAGCTGGACAGCTTCGCACCGTCGGCGAAGGTCGTGCACGCGGACATCGACCCCGCCGAGATCGGCAAGAACCGCGCGGCGGACGTGCCGATCGTCGGGGACGCCCGCGAGGTGCTGGCCGACCTGGTGCAGGCCGTGCAGGCGGAGCACGCCGCGGGCACGCTGGGCGAGGCGGCCGCCACCGGCTACCAGGCGTGGTGGAAGGACCTGGACCGCTGGCGGCAGACGTACCCGCTCGGCTACGACCTGCCGGAGGACGGCTCCCTGTCCCCGCAGCAGGTGATCCAGCGCATCGGGCAGCTCGCGCCGGAGGGCACCGTGTACGCGGCGGGCGTGGGCCAGCACCAGATGTGGGCCGCGCACTTCATCGACTACGACAAGCCGTCGACGTGGCTGAACTCCGGCGGCGCCGGGACCATGGGCTACGCGGTGCCCGCGGCGATGGGCGCCAAGGCGGGCCTGCCGGAGCGCCCGGTCTGGGCGATCGACGGCGACGGCTGCTTCCAGATGACCAACCAGGAACTGACCACCTGCGCGCTCAACAACATCCCGATCAAGGTCGCCATCATCAACAACGGCGTCCTCGGCATGGTGCACCAGTGGCAGAACCTCTTCTACAACCAGCGCTACTCGCACACCACCCTGCGCGACGGCAACGACGCCGCGAGCCTGCCGAGCACCGGCACTCGCGTGCCGGACTTCGTGAAGCTGTCGGAGGCCATGGGTTGCGTCGGACTGCGCTGCGAGTCGCCCGACGAGCTGGACGCGGTGATCGCGAAGGCCAACGCCATCAACGACCGCCCCGTGGTGATCGACTTCATCGTCCACGAGGACGCGATGGTCTGGCCGATGGTGGCCGCCGGCACGTCGAACGACGAGATCATGGCCGCCCTCGGCGTCCGCCCCGACTTCGGTGACGCCTCCGACGACTGATCCGACCGACCCGACAGCCACGACGAGAGACCCAGAGAGACTGCCATGTCCACGAAGCACACCCTCTCCGTCCTGGTCGAGAACACGCCCGGCATCCTCGCGAGGATCGCCGCGCTGTTCTCCCGCCGGGGCTTCAACATCGACTCGCTCGCGGTCGGTGTCACCGAACACCCCGACATCTCCCGCATCACGATCGTGGTGAATGTCGAGGACCTGCCCCTGGAGCAGGTGACGAAGCAGCTCAACAAGCTGGTGAACGTCCTGAAGATCGTCGAACTCGAGCCCGGCGCTGCGATCCAGCGCGAGCTCGTGCTGGTGAAGGTCCGCGCCGACAACGAGACCCGCAGCCAGATCGTCGAGATCGTCCAGCTGTTCCGCGCCAAGACCGTGGACGTCTCCCCGGAGGCCGTCACCATCGAGGCCACCGGCTCCAGCGAGAAGCTGGGCGCCATGCTCAAGATGCTCGAACAGTACGGAATCAAGGAGCTCGTGCAGTCCGGCACGATCGCCATAGGGCGGGGCGCCCGGTCCATCACGGACCGCAGCCTGCGCGCCCTGGAGCGCACCGCCTGAGCGCTCCGGGCACCGCGCCCGCCCGGCCGGGACCGCATCGCGAGACCGGCAGTCCACCACCAGCATCCCCGCCGTACGGTGGGACGCACCACCAGCACCACTGTCATCAAGGAGAAGAACCCGTGGCCGAGCTGTTCTACGACGACGACGCCGACCTGTCCATCATCCAGAACCGCAAGGTCGCGGTCATCGGCTACGGCAGCCAGGGCCACGCCCACGCGCTGTCGCTGCGCGACTCCGGTGTGGATGTGCGGGTCGGCCTGCACGAGGGCTCCAAGTCCAAGGCCAAGGCCGAGGAGCAGGGCCTGCGCGTGGTGACGCCCGCCGAGGCGTCCGCCGAGGCCGACGTGATCATGATCCTGGTGCCGGACCCGATCCAGGCGCAGGTCTACGAGGAGTCCATCAAGGACAACCTCAAGGACGGCGACGCGATCTTCTTCGGCCACGGCCTGAACATCCGCTACGACTTCATCAAGCCGCCGGCCAACGTCGACGTCTGCATGGTCGCGCCGAAGGGCCCGGGCCACCTGGTGCGCCGCCAGTACGAGGAGGGCCGCGGCGTCCCGTGCATCGTGGCCGTGGAGCAGAACCCCAGCGGCAAGGGCCTGGAGCTGGCGCTCGCCTACGCCAAGGGCATCGGCGGCACGCGTGCGGGCGTCATCAAGACGACCTTCACCGAGGAGACCGAGACGGACCTCTTCGGCGAGCAGGCCGTGCTGTGCGGCGGCACGTCGGCGCTGGTGAAGGCGGGCTTCGAGACGCTGGTCGAGGCGGGCTACCAGCCGGAGATCGCCTACTTCGAGTGCCTGCACGAGCTGAAGCTGATCGTCGACCTCATGTACGAGGGCGGCCTGGAGAAGATGCGCTGGTCGGTCTCCGAGACCGCCGAGTGGGGCGACTACGTCTCCGGTCCGCGCATCATCAACGACCAGACCAAGGCCGAGATGAAGAAGATCCTGGGCGAGATCCAGGACGGCTCCTTCGCCAAGACCTGGATGGACGAGTACCACGGCGGTCTGAAGAAGTACAACGAGTACAAGAAGGCCGACGCCGACAGCCTGCTGGCCACCACGGGCGCCGAGCTGCGCAAGCTCATGAGCTGGGTGGACGACGCCGAGGCCTGATCCTCGGCCGACGGGGCCCGCACCGCGCCGCCGCGCGCGGCAGCGGTGCGGGCCTCTTCGTTCGCGCCGGACGCCGGCGCCGTACTCGTACGCGGACTTTGCACGTATGAGTGATCCTGCCGCTCGGGTGGGGATCAGGCCGAACAACGGCACTAGACTCTGCACACACGCGTCGGGCCCACAGCGTCGTGCGTCTTTCACGCGGACGAGGGCGTACAGCCATGTTCCGGCAAGGTCATGCTGCGCGATTGCGCCCCCAGTACCCCTCCACCGCATGCGGCCGCTGGGACGGCCGTCCGCAATGGGACTTGTGAGGACACACGTGAGCGACAAACCGGTCGTACTCATCGCTGAAGAGCTGTCACCCGCCACCGTCGACGCGCTCGGACCCGACTTCGAGATCCGGCACTGCAACGGGGCCGACCGCGCGGAGCTGCTGCCCGCGATCGCCGACGTCGACGCGATCCTGATCCGCTCGGCCACCAAGGTCGACGCCGAGGCCGTGGCCGCCGCGAAAAAGTTGAAGGTCGTCGCCAGGGCCGGCGTCGGACTCGACAACGTGGACGTGCCCGCCGCCACCAAGGCCGGCGTGATGGTCGTCAACGCGCCGACCTCGAACATCATCACCGCCGCGGAGCTGGCGTGCGGACTGCTGATCTCCTCCGCGCGCAACATCCCGCAGGCCAACGGCGCGCTGAAGAACGGCGAGTGGAAGCGCTCGAAGTACACGGGCGTCGAACTGAGCGAGAAGGTCCTCGGCGTCGTCGGCCTCGGCCGCATCGGCCTGCTGGTGGCGCAGCGGATGTCCGCGTTCGGCATGAAGATCGTCGCGTACGACCCGTACGTGCAGGCCGCGCGCGCCGCCCAGTTGGGCGTGAAGCTCGTGACGCTGGACGAGCTGCTGCAGGCCGCCGACTTCATCACGGTGCACCTCCCGAAGACGCCGGAGACGCTCGGCCTGATCGGCGACGAGGCGCTGCACAAGGTCAAGCCGACGGTCCGCATCGTCAACGCCGCGCGCGGCGGCATCGTGGACGAGGAGGCGCTGGCGTCGGCCCTCAAGGAGGGCCGGGTCGCGGGCGCGGGCCTCGACGTGTACACGAAGGAACCCTGCACGGACTCGCCGCTGTTCGAGTTCGACCAGGTCGTGGCGACGCCGCACCTCGGCGCCTCGACCGACGAGGCGCAGGAGAAGGCCGGCATCTCGGTCGCCAAGTCCGTCCGCCTCGCGCTGGCGGGCGAGTTGGTCCCGGACGCGGTCAACGTGCAGGGCGGCGTCATCGCCGAGGACGTGCGCCCGGGCCTGCCGCTCGCGGAGAAGCTGGGCCGGATCTTCACCGCGCTGGCGGGCGAGGTCGCGGTGCGCCTCGACGTCGAGGTGTACGGCGAGATCACCCAGCACGACGTGAAGGTGCTCGAACTGTCCGCGCTGAAGGGCGTGTTCGAGGACGTCGTCGCGGAGACCGTCAGCTACGTCAACGCCCCGCTGTTCGCGCAGGAGCGCGGTGTCGAGGTGCGGCTGACCACGTCGAGCGAGTCGCCCAACCACCGCAACGTGGTGACGGTGCGCGGCACGCTGTCCGGCGGCGAGGAGGTCGCGGTCTCAGGCACGCTCGCCGGACCGAAGCACCTCCTGAAGGTCGTCGCGATCGGCGACTACGACGTCGACGTGGCGCTCGCGGACCACATGGTGGTGCTGCGCTACGAGGACCGTCCGGGCGTCGTGGGCACGGTGGGCCGGATCCTCGGCGAGGCGGGACTGAACATCGCGGGCATGCAGGTCTCCCGCACCGAGGAGGGCGGCGAGGCGCTCGTCGTGCTCACGGTGGACGACAACGTGCCCCAGCCGGTCCTGACGGAGATCTCCGCCGAGATCGGCGCGACGTCGGCGCGTTCGGTCAACCTCACGGACTGACCCGGCGCCGCCGGGCCCGCACCGCCCTAGGCGGCCGTGCGGGCCCGGCGGGCGGGCGGCGCACGACGCGCGCCACGCATGTACGAGGCCCCGGGGGCCCGGCCACGGCC
>NZ_JAKGCV010000343.1 GCF_021556455.1 Streptomyces fuscigenes
CCCCGACCCCCCTGCCACACGGGCGGGTACCGCACGGGCACGGAGCGGCGGCCGCTACGGCCCCGGCGCGAACCCCTCCACCGCGGAGGCGATCTCCCCGAGCGCGTCGTGCGCCGCGTACTCGTCGCGCAGCCGGGCCGCGTTCTTCCGGTAGCGGGGATCGGCCAGGACGGTCTCGACGGCCGCCCGGATCTCGGCCCCGCCGGGCCGCGGCCCGCCGAGGTCCACCGCCGCACCGGCCCACGCGGCACGGGCCGCGGCCTCGACCGCGTCCTCGTCCTCCTCCTCGTACTGCGGGCCCAGCACCATCGGCACGCCGTGCCGCAGCGCCGACTGGACGCCCGCGTAGCCGCCGTTGCCGACCACGACGTCCGTGTGCGGCAGCAGCCGCCCGTAGGGGACGGACGGGGCGACACGCGCGTTGCCGGGGACCCCGGTGAGGCGGACGCCCGGGCCCGGTGCCGCCACGACGAGCGCGTCGAGTCCGGCCAGCGCCCGCAGGGTCCGGCCGGCGAGTTCCCCCGCGCCCGCCACCGCCACCACGCGTTCGGCGGCCCGCACGTCCGGCCACCAGTGCGGCAGGCCGCCCTCCCGGCCGGCCGGAGCGCCACCCTCCGCGCCGCGGTCCGCCCGCGCGCCCCCGCCCGTCCCGGTCCCGCCGTCCGGTGTGTCGGGCGCTTCCGGCGCACCGACGAACGACAGGTGCGGCGGCAGGTCGCCGCGCGGGTACTCCAGGCCCTCCACCGAGAGCTGGAGGTAGCGGTCCGGCAGCGTGACCACGCCGTCGAGGAGGAAGGGCGGCTCCCGCACGGCCCCCGCCGCCCGCAGCGAGCGGACGAGGTTCTCCTGCACCCGCGCGAAGAAGGCGCGTGTCCGTTCGTGGGCCCGCCGGTTGCGTACCCGGCCCGGGGGCGAGGTGTCCGGCGGCAGGCCGGAGCCGAAGGGCGCGGTGTCCTCGCTGGGCGCCGACAGCGGCTCGACGCCCACCGCGACCACCCCGGCCGGCCGGGCGCCGGGCGCCCCGAGCAGCAGCGGCCAGGCGCCGAGGAACGCGTTCTCGTGCACGACCACGGTGGCCTCGCCCGCGTCCTCGTCGGCGCCGAGGAGTTCCTGGAGCGCGTGGTGCTGCGCCGGGACGGGGTTGGTGAGGTTCGTGCGCATGTCGAACGCGAGCCGGTCCCGTCCGCCGAGGGTGGCGCGTTCGGGGAACTCCTGGTCGAGCCGGGCGGGGTCGTAGTCCGCGTGGGCGGGCAGGGGCGCGAAGGCGGCGCCCGTCGAGCGGACGGCCTCCTCGAAGCGGTGGCCGGTCAGGAAGCTGACCGGGTGCCCGCGCCGCACGAGGTCGCGCGCGACGGGGAGCAGGGGGGCGACATGGCTGGGGACGGGGACCGAGGCGACGACGACGGGCTCCATGCTTCCTCCGGGGCGGGAGACCGGTGGACGGGAGGGATCGGGGGCGGTTCGCCGGCCGGGCGCCCGGCGGCGGACGGCCGCAGCGCCGGCGCCACCCGCCTTGTCTGCTATCAGCCATTTTCCGGCCTGTGTCCCAGTGTGCCGCAGCCAGCCGGGTTTCCGGCACGGCCCTCCCGCATGCTGGACGGCGCCCGCGGGCGCGAGGCCGGTGCCCCGGCCGCCTGCGGCGCGGCTCCCGCCGGTGTGCCCCCGCCCGCCGCAACCCTTTCGCGCGAGCGCGGCGTCCGCCCCGATGTTCGTTCCTGCCCGGTGACCCGAAGGCCCCCGCGTGCTACTTCACTTTCACTGGCCCTGCTCGTCCCGACGCCGCTGCCAGCGCTGCTCGATCCTGTCCATCATGGACCGGTGCTGGCGCTGCGCCCGGCCGCCGTCCATGGCGCGGCCCGGTGCCGCCACCTGCTGCTCCCCCCGCTTCGGTGCCCTGCGCCAGCCGGTGACGGCCAGCACGGCGCACGCGAGCATGACGAGGAACCCCACCACGCTGATCCAGATCTGCTGGGCGACCATTCCTGACATGAGGAGCGCGATACCCACCAGGAAGCCAGCGACCGCCTGGTAGACCCGTCGCCGGGTGTACGTACGCAGCCCGCTTCCCTCAAGCGCTGTCGCGAACTTGGGATCTTCTGCGTACAGCGCTCGCTCCATCTGCTCGAGCATTCGCTGCTCGTGCTCAGAGAGCGGCACGGAGTCCTCCTAGTCGTCGGCCGCGGGGGCGGCCGGTGTGCGGCTCCTTCAGGATAAGCGGGGAATCGCCCCCGAGAAACCCGCCCTCAATGCCCTTTCAACCAACCGACCGCCATACGGGCGCGGCTGCTGAGGCGTTGATTCCCCAACACCCGATCCCTCATGCCGGATCGTGTACCCCGATCATACGGTGCCCAGCCCTTGGACGGGCGGGCTTGTGTCGTACTCCATGCGGTGGCCACACACCGCGCCCAAGGGCAAGAGGGCCTGATCAGCCGCGCTTCTGTCCGAGGACGTGCAGCTGCGGGGCGACCGCCTGGAAGGCGGGCAGGACGGCGGCGGTCGCCTCCAGCTTGAGCAGCGCTTCAAGAGCCCCGGGCTCCCGGTCCACCAGGCCGCCCGGGACGAGGTCGGCGAAGACCCGGACGCCGTGCACGGACACGAGCGCGAGGCCCGCGTCGTCGATCAGGTCCGTGAGCTGCTGGGCCGTGAAGCGCCGGGGCACGGGGTCACCGCTGCCCCAGCGGCCGTCCGGGGCCACGAGCGCCTCGCGCGCCTCCGTGAAGTGGCCCGCGAGGGCGCGGGCGAGCACGGCGCCGCCAACCCCGGCGGTGAGCAGGCTCAGGGCGCCGCCCGGGCGCAGCGCCTCGACGGCCCTGTGCAGCCCGTCGGCGGGGTCTTCCAGGTACTCCAGGACGCCGTGGCACAGGACGGCGTCGTAGCCCTCGCGTTCCACGACCTCGAACAGGCCGTTTATGTCGCCCTGCACGCCGCGCACCCGGTCGGCGACGCCCGCCTCCGCCGCCCTGCGTTCGAGCGCGAAGAGCGCGTCGGGACTGGGATCGACCACGGTGACCCGATGGCCCAGCCTCGCCACGGGCACGGCGAAGTTGCCCGAGCCGCCGCCGGTGTCGAGGACGTCGAGCACGTCCACCCCGGTCGTCCTGGCGCGCAGCGCGAGCGCCTCGCCGATCACCTCCCGGACCACACCGGTGCGCAGGGGTCCGCGGCGGGACGACGGCGACTCGCCGCCGGCGGCGGGGGAAGGGTCCGACACGGCAGTTGACTCCTCGGCGCGGTGCCGCTTCCTGCGGCGGGCTGTGGACGGTGCGTCCACCCTATTGCCTCCTCAGCCGCCTCTTGCGCCCCGGCATCACCCTCCGCACCCCGGTCGATCCCCGTGCCCCCGCCCCCCGATCCCCGCCGTGGCGCCCCGGCGAACGTCGCGACGGCTCGCGCACGCGGCCCCCCGATCCCCGCGGCCCCGCCGTGGCGCCCCGGCGAACGTCGCGACGGCTCGCGCACGCGGCCGGCGGCGCTCACCGGGCAATGCCCGGCCGGCGGCGGAGCACGGCCCGCCAGGCCCGGGCCTCCCCCGCCGGACCGCTCGTCCCCACCGGCTCACCCGCCGGGCTCACCGGCCCGGTTCAGTGGCCGGGTTCAGTGGCCGGGTTCAGTGGCCGCTCGCACGCGGAAGGGGCAGTTTCGGCTCCCGCACGAGCATGCGCTCGACCAGGCGCAGGAACATCCGGACGTCGCGTATCAGGTCGTCCGCGTCGCGGGCACCGGCGGCGCCCTGTATGCCCGCCTCGGCCCTGGCACGGCGCCCGGCGCCGGAGGCGAACAGCGCGCTCCAGTCGGCCAGCTCGGGGGCGATCTCGGGCAGCACCTCCCAGGCGCTGCGGATGCGGCGGCGGCGCTGGGGCGTCGTCTCGGGCCGGCCGCGGGCGGCGAGAACGGCGGCCGCGGTGCGCAGCGCGGCCAGATGGGCGGTGGCATAGCGCTCGTTGGGCGTCTCGAGCTCGTCGGCCTCGTCGAGTCCGGCCCGGGCCTGGTCGAGCAGGTCGAGGGCGGCGGGCGGAGCCCCGGCACGGCGGGAGACGGGGTGGATGTCGGTGGCCGGTCCGGTCGTCGGCGAGGGGGCGGGGCCGCCGACCGGGAGCCGCGGTGCGGCGCCGGCTGAAGAGCTGGCCATGACGAACCTCCTGTCGAGTGTGACGGCGCGGTTGCCGTATGTGTCCCATGGTGCGCTCCACCACTGACAATCCGCTCCGACCTGGCCTTTCGACCGCTGCATGGCCCCAGGACCGCCGCGACGCGGGCAGGCGCCGCGACGCGCGGAAGGGGCCCGTGCCCCCGCGTCCGCGACGCAGGTGGCACGGGTCCCGTTTCTGCCGCTCCCCCGTTTTCCCCGCTCCCCCGTTTTCCCCGCTTTCCCTTTTTCCCCGCTTTCCCGTTCCCTCGCTTCCCGTTTCCCCCGCCTCCCCGTCCAGGCGCGGCCCGCGTGTCCCCCGTCGGCCCGCCACCGTGCGGCCGCGGACCGCCGTGTCCCCCGTCGGCCCGCCGCACCCCGCGCTCCTCGCTTCTCGCTCCCTCCGTCCCTCGCTCGCCCCCGTTCGTACCCGTCCCCCGTGCTTCCGTCCCCCGCCACCCGGACGCCACGTCCCTCGGGCCCGCTCCCGGGTCCCAGGTCCCCGTTCCCCCGTCCGTCCGGCCCCCCGGGCCCCGGCCCCGGATCCGGCTGCGAACCCGGCTCCCGGTCCCGGCGCGGGGTAGGAGGGCCCGGTGCCCTTGCCGGCCACCGGCCCCTCCGCCGTGCTCCCCCGTGCCGGAAGGGACCGCCGCCCCGTTCCGCCGCCCCGTGCCGGCGGTACCGGTGCCGCGTCCCTTCCGTGCGCCCCACTCTTCCGTCCCCGGGCACCCGCCCCCATCCGCGCGGCTACTCATCTCGGTGCCTGAGTACACGTACTCACGGCTCGGCCGGTCCGCGCGCGGCGCCGCCGGCCCGCCCGCACGGATCCGGTCGGCGCGGCAACCGCCCCGGAGTCCGCACGGGGGCACGGAAGGTGTGTCGGTGGCTGCCGTTAGAGTCACCGGCATGGCACGGATTGCGGTGATCGGCGCCGGGATGGGCGCGATGGCGGCGGCCGCGAGGCTCGCCGTGGCGGGCCACCGGGTGACGGTGTACGAGCGGGCGGCGACGTACGGCGGCGCGGTGGGCAGGTTCGAGCGGGACGGTTTCGTCTTCGACACCGGCCCCGGGCTGCTGCACGTGCCGGCGGTCTACCGCGACCTGTTCGTGAAGACGGGGAAGGAGCCGCTCGAGGCGTGCCTCGACCTGGTGCAGCCGGAACACGACGCGCGGCACGTCTTCACGGACGGCGCGCAGGCCCTCCTGCCGAACTCCTCGCGCGGGGGCGTCGTCGCCGCGCTCGACGCGGCCCTCGGCGCCGGCGCGGGCGGGCGCTGGGCCGACTTCCTGGGCCGGGCGGGCGACACGTGGGCGCGGGCCCGCCGCCCCCTGCTGGAGGAGCCGCTGCCGGCCGACACAGCGGCGTTCGCCCGCGACCCGTACCCGGCGGTGCGGCGGCGCCGGCTCCTGCGCGGCGCGCGGGAGGCGTCGACGCTCGCCGAGATCGGCGCGTGGGAGCTCGGCGTCCCGCACCTCGCCGCCCTGCTCGACGGGTACGCGCTGGCCTACGGCCTCGATCCCCGCACGGCCCCCGCGAGCGCGTCGGTGCTGCCCTACCTGGAGCAGACGTTCGGCACCTGGTACGTGCGCGGCGGCATGCGCGAGTTGGCCCGCGCCGTGTACGAGCGCTGCGTGGCCCGCCGCGTGGAGTTCGCCTTCGGCGCGGACGTCGTCGCGGTCGTGGAGAAGGACGGGGCCGTCGCCGGGGTGGAACTGGCGGACGGCGGAGCGCCGGAGGCCGATGTGGTCGTCGCCGGCGTGGATCCCTCGTCGCTCACGGCGCCCGACGCGCGGGAGGGCGCTCCGGCGGGAGCCGGGGAGGGCCGCGCACCGCTGCTGCCCGGCCGGTTGACGGTGCTGGTCGCGGCGCGCGGCGCGCGGC
>NZ_JAKGCV010000344.1 GCF_021556455.1 Streptomyces fuscigenes
GTGCGGGCCGGCCGCCCGCCGGCCCCGTCCGCGGGCGCGGCCGCGCCGAGGGCCGCCCCCGGACCGGCCGTGCGGGAGAGTACGACCGCAGTCCACCGTCCACGCACCGACCCGAGAACGGGACAGCCACCATGCCGAACTCCCCCGTCGACGCCTTCCGCGCCGCCCACCACGACCGGGCGCCCGAGGACCCGCTGGTCCTGCCGGGCCCCTGGGACGCGGGCAGCGCGCAGGCCTTCCGCGACGCGGGCTTCACCGCGCTCGCCACGCCCAGCGCGGGCGTCTCCGCCTCCCTCGGCTACGAGGACGGGGAACTGCCCTTCGAGGACATGTTCGCGGCGGTCGCGCGCATCACGCGCGCCGTCGACGTGCCCGTCTCCGCTGACCTGGAGGGCGGTTACGGGCTCAAGCCGGAGGAACTCGTCGAACGGGCCCTGGCCGCCGGGGTGGTGGGCTGCAACCTGGAGGACTCGCACCGGGGCGTCCTCAAGGACCCGCGGCAGCACGCCGACTGGCTGGCCGAGGTGGTCGCGGCGGCGGACGGCGCGCTCGTCGTGAACGCCCGCGTCGACACCTTCATCACCGGCGACACCGACCCCGCCTCCGCCGTCGAGCGCGCACGGCTGTACGTGGCGGCGGGCGCCGACTGCGTCTACCCGATCCTGGCCCCGCACGACGCCCTCCCGGACCTGCGCGCGGGCATCGACGGGCCGATCAACGCGGTGTCGAACGTCCCGGGCCCCGCGCACGCGGAACTCGGCAAGCTCGGCGCCACCCGCATCACGTTCGGCCCGATGCTGCACCGCAGGGCCATGGCCGCGGTGAAGGAACTCGGCGGCGAGGTGCTCGGCGGCTGAGGAGCCGCGCCCCGGCCCCGGCCCGTCCGCACGCGGGGGCGGGGCGGGGCCGGGGAGGCCGGGCCGCCGGAGGTCAGGCCGCGGGCGAGAGCGGGGGGCCGTCGGGGGCGAAGCGGGAAAGCGCGGCGCCCAGGACGGTGTCCTGGAGGGGCACCTGGTCCTGGGGCGCCGCGACGAGCACCGCGTACTTCGCGCCGTCGACGGCGGTGAACACCCGCTCCACGCCCTGCCGCACGCCGCCGGTCTTGGCGCTGTCGTAGGAGTAGACCAGCTCGGCGGCGTCGCCCGCGGGATTCTCCGGACCGCCCGGCACCCGGCCGAGGCTGATCTCGTCGTAGCCGGGTTCCTCCGAGAGCCCCTCGGACGCGGCCCGGGCCGCCCCCTCGGGCGTGAGCGACTTCTCGGTGACGGTGAAGATCTGCAGGAGGCTCGCGCCGTCGGGCGACGTGTAGTAGACGGACGCGCCTTTCTCGCTGCGGGTCCAGTCCTCGGGCACCGCGGTCGTGAAGCCCTTGGCGTCGTGCACCTCTCGGATACCGTCGGGCAGGTCCCCGCCGGCCGTGGCGGAGGGGCTCGCGCCGTCCGTGCCGGACGGGTCCGGGTCCTCGGAGAGGTCGTCGGACGGCTCGCCCGCCGCCGTCGAGGCCGCGGGGCGGCCGGAGGGGTGCGGGGACGCCGGCGCCCCCGCACGGGGCGGCGGCGCGTCCGTGCCGAACGCCAGCCAGGACCCCGCGGCGATCGCGCCCAGCAGCACCACGCCCGCGGCCGCCGCGGGCAGCCCGCGCCGCGCGCGCAGCGCCGCCCCCAGCCGGGCTCCGCGGCCGGGCCCGCCTTCCGCGCCCGGGCCGATCAGCACCGCCGTGTCCTCGCCGGGCGCGCCGGGAACCCGCGCTCCGCCCGGCAGGCGCGGCGGCAGGGACGGCAGCGGCGGCGGGGGCGGTCCGTACGGCGCCACCGGGGTGCCGTCCTCCCAGCGCTGTGCCTCGGCGTTCCACCAGGGCCGCGGGCCCGGTGCGGGTCCGCCCGCTCCACGCGCTCCGTTCACCCGTCAGCTCCCCAGCAGTCCGGCGATCGACTCGGCCACGGCGACCCCCGACGCGAGGCTGCCGGTGACGGCGCCCGCCAGGCCGAGTGCCTCGCGCAGCCGGGCGAGCCGGCCGGGCGACGCCGCGCCGGCGGTCGTCACCTCGCCCTCGGTGCGGGCGAGTTCGGCGTCGAGCGCGTCCGTCCCCGCGGTCGGCACGAGCCGGCCCAGGTCGGTGCGCAGCGCGCGCACGGCCGCGAGGAGTTCCTCCTGGGCCGGGTCGGCCGCGCCCGCGTGGTGGTGCGTGACGTGGGTCGCCGTGCCGTGGTCGCCGATGTTCAGCGCGCTGGAGGTCACCGAGCCGATGTGGACCCCCGAGCCCGCCGGGGCGGCCTGGCCGCCCGTGCCGCCCGGGGTCTCCCCCTCACCGGCGGCCCCTGGCCCGGCGCCGCCCGGCGCGTGGTCGCCGCCGTGGCCCGTTCCGAGTCCGAATCGCCGGTCGGCTCCGTCATCTGCCCTGGTCACGGCTGGTCTCCTTCTCGTCGCGGACGCTGACGGCGTTGTGGTCGCCGATGCCGATGGCGCTGTCCTTCGCGTTCTCGATGAACACGCCCCGGCCGGACACCTGGATGATCCGCTGCTCGAACTCGCCGGTCGCGTAGCCCGCTTCGCGCAGCGCGGCACGGACCCCGCCCGCGACCCGGTCCTCGATGCTCCTCACGTAGCGGCGCACGTCCATCTCCTGGAAGCGCGACAGGTCGGTGTCGGAGCCGAGTTCGCGCACGGAGAGCGCGGGCCCCTCGGGCAGCCCGCGGGCGTACCCCCCGGTCAGCCGCCGCCAGCCCCGGATCACCGACCGCGCCAGCGTGGGCAGGGCGGCGGCCGGTGCCGCTCCGGCGTGCGCGAGCGCCCAGGCGATCCGGCCCGCCGGGCTGTTGCGCAGATGGCGGTGCGCCTGGCGGTCCGCGTCGCGGAAGTCGGGGCGCACGGGCAGCAGCACGTGGGGCGCGAACTCCACCATCAGCATGCCGCCCTGGGTGTGCACGCGTACGAACACCGTGACGACGACCTCCTCGTGCCAGCCGCCGACCCGGACACGCAGGAAGTGCCTGCGGCTCTCACCGCCCTCCTCCACCGCGGCGGCGCGGTGCTCCTCGACGGCGTGGGGCGCGTAGGGCGCGCCGTCGCGCCGTGACATGCCGTCCGCGGGCAGGAAGACACACTCGTCGACGACGAGTTCGCGCAGCCGGTCGCGCACGGCCTCGCCCTCCCGCCCGGTGGCGCGCGGCGACGGCACGCGCAGCGCCTCCACGAGCGGGCGCACCCGGCGCAGCATCTCCGCGTTGTCGACGGGCAGGGCCTCCACGCCGTCGCGGGGCCGCAGCTCGACCGACAGGCTCCACACGTCGAAGGGCAGCCCGTAGCCGCAGAACGGCTCGCCCGAGCGGTACATGGACAGCGGCGCGTGCTGCTCGGCCCGGAGGCGGTCGCGCAGCGCGGCCAGGCGCGGATTCCCGGCGATCCGCTCGGCGGGATCGGCGCCGAGCGCGGGGAAGCGGCTTCGGGACAGCTCACCCGCCATGACGCTCGCGAACTGGCCCCGGCGCGCGGCGACCGCGGCCACGATCAGCACGAGGAGGAACAGCGCGAGCGCGGACATCCCCTGCCCGCCCGCGCCGGAGGGCAGGAAGGCGCCGCGCAGGCCGCCGGGGCCGTCGAGGCCGTCCAGCGCCCCGCCGGAGCCGCCGCCGAAGCCGTCGGAGCCGATCGGACCGTCGTACAGGGCCGCCGGGCCGTCGCCCCCCGCCCCGAACAGGCCGCCGACGAGGACGGTGAGAGCGGAGAGGAACGTCAGCCGCCCGAACCAGCGCGCCAGGAACCCGAGGACGAGACGGGCGGGGTGCGGATGCGCGGCCCGCCCCCTGATCCAGGGCGCGAGGGCCATCCACACGGTCCCCCACCACAGGAACACCCCGGCGCCCGGCTCGACGAGCGCGGCGGCGAACCACAGCACCACCAGCACGCACGCCCAGCCGACCTCGAAGCGCCGGGCGCGCACCGCGTGCAGCAGGACCCGCGCCGCGTCGAAGCCGGCCGAGGGGGCGGGGAAGCGCTCCTCGTGCAGGTGGAGTTCGTCCAGGACCTCGTCCCGGTAGCCGGCGTCGAGGTACACGCCCGCGCACAGATACCGGCACGCCTCGCTGGCGCCGGGCCGGACCGGCTCGGGCGCCTCACGTGCTTCCGGGCGCGGGGCCGGCACCGGGGCACCCGGTGCCGGCGCCCCGGCCCCGGGTGCGGGCGCATGCTGCTGCGGCGGTGGCGCCGCTGATTCGGACACCTGAGCTCGACCCCCGTGTCGACATGGTCCGGCGGTGCGCCGGAGGCAGCACCCTACGCGCCGCCGGGGGGCCGGCGCAGCCCAAAAAACGCCGGAACTCCCCGTGATTGACGGGGAGTTCCGGCGTCCAGGGGCCGGCGGGCGGGGCCCGGGGTCAGCCGTACGGGGTACGGCCGCGCGGCCGCGTCACCCGCGGGGGCCGCGCGGCGGGCCCGTACGGGGCCGGGACGCGCGGCGCCCGTGCGCTCAGATCAGGCCGAGGCCGCGGACCGCGTCGCGCTCCTCCGACAGCTCCTTGACGGACGCGTCGATGCGGGTGCGCGAGAACTCGTTGATGTCGAGGCCCTGCACGATCTCGTACGAGCCGTTCTTCGTGGTGACCGGGAAGGAGGAGATCAGGCCCTCCGGGACGCCGTACGAGCCGTCGGAGACGACGCCCATCGAGGTCCAGTCGCCCTCGGCGGTGCCGTTGACCCAGGTGTGGACGTGGTCGACGGCCGCGTTCGCGGCGGAGGCCGCCGAGGACGCGCCGCGCGCCTCGATGATGGCCGCGCCGCGCTTGGCGACGGTCGGGATGAACGTCTCGGCGAGCCAGGTCTCGTCGTTGACGGTCTCCGCGGCGTTCTTGCCGGCGATCTCCGCGTGGAAGATGTCGGGGTACTGCGTGGCGGAGTGGTTGCCCCAGATGGTGAGCCGCTTGATGTCGGCGACCGAGGAGCCGGTCTTCTGCGCGAGCTGCGTCAGGGCGCGGTTGTGGTCCAGGCGGGTCATCGCGGTGAAGCGCCCGGCCGGCACGTCGGGGGCGGCCGCGCGCGCGATCAGCGCGTTCGTGTTGGCCGGGTTGCCGACGACGAGGACCTTGATGTCGTCCGCCGCGTTGTCGTTGATGGCCTTGCCCTGCGGCTTGAAGATGCCGCCGTTGGCCTCCAGCAGGTCGCCGCGCTCCATGCCCTTCGTACGGGGGCGGGCGCCGACGAGCAGGGCCACGTTCGCGCCGTCGAACGCCTTGTTCGGGTCGTCCGTGATCTCGATGCCCGAAAGGAGCGGGAAGGCGCAGTCGTCGAGCTCCATCGCGGTGCCCTCGGCGGCCTTGAGGCCCTGCGGGATCTCCAGGAGTCGCAGGCTGACCGGCACGTCCGCGCCGAGCAGTTGGCCGGAAGCGATGCGGAACAGCAGCGCGTAGCCGATCTGGCCGGCCGCGCCGGTGACGGTGACATTCACGGGAGTGCGGGTCATGGCGATCTCCGATAGCAAGCTGGCGGTGTGGGGTCCTGCCCTGGTGTGTGCCGGCCCCTGGTGTGCGGGACGCCTCCCCACAACCGCCTCGGAGCGGCCGCCGGTCCGGGTCGCGGCCGGGACCTTCCGAATCTTGATGTGAAGAGAAATCCAGCGGCCAGGCTATCCGACGGGCGGGCTCGGACACCTGTGCCCCCGGGTGTCGTGCCTCACCGTGCGCCTCCGCGTCCTCACCGTGCGGTGGCGCAGCCCTCCTCCCCGTCCGTGAGCACCAGGCACGCGCGCAGGCCGTGCGGGTCCGGCGCGGCGACCATCGGCGTGTACGCGCCGGTGCGGGGCCCCGTGTCCGCCGCGACCGGGCTGCCGCCGGGGGTGATCACCAGGGTGCCGCCGGGCGCCGAGCCCGTGACTCGGGCCCAGGCGGCGTCGCAGGCCGCGCTGTAGCGGACCTCCACGAACGCGCCGCCGACCGCGCCGGTGGCGAGGGTCGTGGCCCGGCCAGAGGCGCAGCCCATGTCCTCGGGGTCGCGCCCGGCGCACGCACCGGGGGCGCAG
>NZ_JAKGCV010000345.1 GCF_021556455.1 Streptomyces fuscigenes
CCGGCGGGGGGCGCGGGGGCCCGTCCGGCCCCGGCACCGTCCGCGGAGTCCGCGGCGTTTGCGGCGTTTGCGGCGTCCTCGGCGTCGAGGCGCACGTGGAACGTGCCGGCGTCCACGCGTACCTCCACCGCCCCGGTCGCGGCCCCGGCCCGCTCCCGCAGGATCCGCAGCAACGGCAGCGCGAACCAGTGCGCGCGCACCGCGTCGGTGGGGCCCGGCTCGCCGAGGTCCCCGGCGCCCCAGGCGGCGAGTGCGGTGAGGACCGGCAGCAAGTCGGTGCCTCGTGCGGTCAGTTCGTAGACGGCGGCGGCCGCGGGCGGGGGCAGCTTGCGGCGGGTGACCAGGTCGTCGCGCTCCATGTCGCGCAGCCGGGAGGCCAGGACGTCCGTGCTGACGCCGGGCAGGTCGGCGTGGAGGTCCGTATAGCGGCGGGGCCCCGCGAGCAGTTCCCTGACGATCAGCAGGGTCCACCGGTCCCCGACGGCGTCGAGGGCGCGGGCCGCTGCGCAGTACTGGTCGTAGCTTCGGCGACGTGGCATGGCTCGCAGTCTAGACATGTTGTTGGACTTTCCAAGCTCAAGCTTGGTAAAACCAAGCAAGCGCAGCAACCGGTCGGGGAGGCCACACCATGGAGTTCCGGCAGTCGAGCAAGCTCAGCAATGTCCTCTACGAGATCCGCGGGCCGGTGATCGCGCACGCCGACGCGCTGGAGGAGGCGGGCCACAGCGTGCTGCGCCTCAACACCGGCAACCCCGCCCTCTTCGGCTTCGAGGCGCCCGAGGAGATCGTGCAGGACATGATCCGGATGCTGCCGCAGGCCCACGGCTACACCGATTCGCGGGGCATCCTCTCGGCGCGGCGGGCGGTCGCCCAGCGCTACCAGGCCCTGGGCCTCGACGTGTCCGTGGACGACGTCTTCCTCGGCAACGGCGTGTCCGAGCTCGTGTCCATGGCCGTGCAGGCCCTGCTCGACGACGGCGACGAAGTCCTCATCCCGGCGCCCGACTTCCCGCTGTGGACGGCCGTCACCTCGCTCGCCGGCGGGCGGCCCGTGCACTACGTGTGCGACGAGTCGTCGGACTGGAACCCGGACCTCGCGGACATGGCGTCGAAGATCACGGACCGCACCAAGGCCCTCGTGATCATCAATCCCAACAATCCGACCGGAGCCGTCTACCCGCGCGAGGTCGTCGAGGGCATGCTCGACCTGGCCCGGCGCCACCAGCTGATGGTGTTCGCGGACGAGATCTACGACCAGATCGTCTACGACGACGCCGTGCACCACTCGGCGGCGGCGCTCGCCCCCGACCTGGTCGTCCTGACCTTCAGCGGGCTCTCGAAGACCTACCGGGTGGCGGGGTTCCGCTCCGGCTGGCTCGTCGTGACCGGCCCGAAGCAGCACGCCCGCAGCTATCTCGAGGGCCTGACCGTCCTCGCCTCGATGCGCCTGTGCCCCAACGCCCCCGCGCAGTACGCCATCCAGGCCGCGCTCGGCGGGCGCCAGTCCATCCGGGAACTGACCGCGCCGGGCGGCAGGTTGCACGAGCAGCGCGACCGGGCCTGGGAAAAGCTCAACGAGATCCCCGGGGTCTCCTGCGTCAAGCCGAAGGGCGCGCTGTACGCGTTCCCCAAACTCGACCCGAAGGTGCATCCCCTCGTGGACGACGAGAAGTTCGTCCTCGACCTGCTGCTGCGGGAGAAGATCCAGGTCGTCCAGGGCACCGGCTTCAACTGGCCGCGCCCCGACCACTTCCGCATCCTGACGCTGCCGTACGCCGACGACCTGGACGCGGCGATCAGCCGCATCGGCCGCTTCCTCAGCGGGTACCGGCAGTAGGCGCGAGCCGGGGCGGCGGCGGAAGGGGCGGCGGCGGAAGGGGGGGCGGCGGAAGGGGGGCGGCCGGGCGGCGAGGCCGGCGCCCGAGGCGGCTCCGGGCAGCGGGGCGGGCCCGGCGCGCAGTAGGCACATCGGGTGAAATACTGCGGCGCGGGGGGTGAGTTGAGCTCCGCCGGGACGCCGGGGGCGTCCCCGCATCGGCACAGTGATCGTCCGTGACAACCTCCTTCCTCGCGAACCGATCCACCCTGCTCGCTCTCGGCTGCGCCGGTGCGGCACTTCTCGGGGTGGTCGCCCCCAGTTCGTACGCGACGCTCGCCCCGGGGCGGCCCGCTGCCGCGCCGCACGCCGCCGCCGAGGTCCGGGACGCGCCGGGCCCCGCGGGCCCGCACGCGGCAGTCGACGCCCCCGGTGGCGCGGGCTCGCCGCGGACCGGCCGCCCGGCTTCCACCCCGTACGTCGAGACCCGGCTGTTCTTCGGCACGCAGCGCCCCGACGGCGGTCCCGCCGTCACCGGGGCCCAGTTCACGTCCTTCGTGGACCGCGAGGTCACACCGAGCTTCCCCGAGGGCCTGACCGTGCTGGACGGCCAGGGCCAGTGGCGCGACTCGCACGGCACGATCGAGCACGAGCGCAGCCACGAACTGATCCTGCTCTACACGCGGCGCGAGGCCTCCCGCCGGGGCGCGGCCGTGGAGCGGATCAGGGCCGCGTACGTGCGCGCGTACGGCCAGGACTCCGTGGCGCGCCTCGACGAGACGGCCACCGCGGACTTCTGAGCCGGCCGGGGGCGCCGTCAGCGGCCGAGCAGGGCGATGACCGCGCCGGCGGGGTCGGTGTCGGGTATGCCCCTGGGCCACCAGTCCTCGCGGTCGCGGTCGGACTCGTAGCCGTACCAGAGGCCGTCGTGGCCCAGGCGCAGTTGCAGCGTGGCGCCCGTGAGGCGGTTGCGCCAGGGGCGCAGGGCGGGCAGGTCGGCGGCGGCAAGGGCGGGGCGCGCCCGGTCGAAGGGGCCGGCGGGCGGGTCCCAGGGGTGCTCCAGGACGTCGAGGCCGGCGAGGCCGCCCTGGCGCCAGGCGGCGACGGCCCGGGCGAGGTCGGTGGGCGTGCGGCCGGTGGCCGCGGCGAGGTCCCGGTACAGCGCGCGGCTCGACGCGGTGAGCCCGGAACCGGGATGGGCCGCGGCCAGCCGTACCGCGTCCTGCCAGGGCGTGAGGGCGGCGACCGGGTCCTCGCCGAGGACGAGGAGTGCGTGCGCGCGGGCCGCGGCCTCCGTCGCGAGGAGGTCCAGCGCGAACGGGTCGGGCGCGCCCGCCGCCTGCGGGTAGTCCGGCGGACGCCCCGGCCGGTCTGGCACGGGCAGCGGCGGCGGAAGCGCGGGCAACTGCCTGTCGGCGAGGACGGATTCGGCGGACACGGTGGGCATGGCCGGTGCCGTCGCGGTCCGTTCGGCCGCGGTGCGGGCGGCGCTGCGGCGGGTGAGGTCCCCGAGGATCTCGTGCTCGGCGCGGCCCCGCATCAGCAGGAGCACGAACGGGTCCGCGTCCAGCAGCCGGGCCGTCTGGTAGCACAGGGCGGCGGCGTGCTTGCAGGGGTAGCCGTCGTCGGGGCAGGAGCAGTCGGGCACCAGATCGCCGGCGGCGGGCAGCAGGTCGGACAGCTCGGCGAGCGCGTGCGGCATGTCCTTGTCGAGCAGGGCGGCGATGTGGTCGGGCCGGTCGGCGACGGCGCGCAGGAGGTCCTCCCAGTCGTCGTCGGTCAGGGTGCGCAGCCTGATCTCCGTGCGGTACGGGCGGGGGCGGCTGCCGTGCACGTACGCCATGACCCGGCCGGGGGTGACCGTGACGGCGTCGACGTGGCCGCGGGCCGCGTAGTCCCGGCCGCGGCCGAGCCGTGCCGCGTCCAGGGCGGTGTCCTCCATGGACGCGAGCCAGGCGTTGCCCCACCAGGTCGTCGCGAATTCTCCCTCGGCCGCGGGGCGGGGCGGCATCGCGGGGAAGGTGGCCCGGCGGTCGTCGGGGCGCGGCCGGCGCGGGGCGGGCGCGGTCATGACGGCCTGCGCAGGGACACCAGGTCGGCGAGCTCCCGGTCGGTGAGTTCGGTCAGCGCCGCCTCGCCGGAGCCGAGGACCGCGTCCGCGAGGGCGCGCTTGGAGGCGAGCATGTCGGCGATCCGGTCCTCGACGGTGCCTTCCGTGATCAGCCGGTGCACCTGCACCGGCTGGGTCTGCCCGATGCGGTAGGCGCGGTCGGTGGCCTGCTCCTCGACGGCCGGGTTCCACCAGCGGTCGAAGTGCACGACATGGCCGGCGCGGGTCAGGTTCAGGCCGGTGCCTGCGGCTTTGAGGGAGAGCACGAACACGGGGACCTCGCCGGCCTGGAAGCGGTCGACCATCCGCTCCCGCTCGGCGATCGGCGTGCCGCCGTGCAGGAGCTGGGCGGGGATGGCGCGGCTCGCGAGGTGCGCGGTGAGCAGCCGTGCCATCGAGACGTACTGCGTGAAGACGAGGACCGACCCGTCCTCCGTGAGGATGGTGTCGAGGAGTTCGTCGAGGAGGGCGAGCTTCCCGGAGCGACCGGCGAGGCGGGCCGCGGCGGGGCGCGCGGCGCCGAGGGGCCGGGGCGGCTCCTCCTTCAGGTACTGCGCGGGATGGTTGCAGATCTGCTTGAGGGACGTGAGCAGCTTCATCACGAGGCCGCGCCGCTCGATGCCCTGGGCCTCCTCGATGACGCCCAGCGTCTCGCGGACCACCGCCTCGTACAGGGAGGCCTGTTCGCGGGTGAGGGCGACGGGGTGGTCGGTCTCGGTCTTCGGCGGCAGCTCGGGCACGATGCCGGGGTCGGACTTCTTCCTGCGCAGCAGGAACGGCCGCACGAGCCGCGCGAGCCGGTCGACGGCGTGCTCGTTGTCGGCGTCCCTGACTCCGGCGGCCCGCGCGTTCTCCACGTTCTCCACGATGCGGGCGTGGCGCGCGCGGAACGTCTTGAGCGGGCCCAGCAGGCCCGGCGTCGTCCAGTCCAGGAGGGCCCACAGCTCGGAGAGGTTGTTCTCGACGGGCGTGCCGGTGAGGGCGACCCGGGCGGCCGCGGGGATGGTGCGCAGCGCCTTCGCCGTCGCCGAGAACGGGTTCTTGACGTGCTGTGCCTCGTCGGCGACGACCATCCCCCACCGCTGCGCGGCCAGTTGCTCCGCGCTGGAGCGCATCGTGCCGTACGTCGTCAGGACGAAGCCGCTCGTGACGCCGTCGAGGGAGCGGCCCGCGCCGTGGAAGCGGTGCACCGGCGTGCCGGGCGCGAAGCGGGTGATCTCGCGCTGCCAGTTGCCGAGGAGGGAGGCGGGGCACACCACCAGGGTGGGCGGCTCCTGGCTGCCGCCGCCCGCGGCCGTGCGCCGGCTGCGGTGCAGATGCAGCGCGATCAACGTGATCGTCTTGCCGAGGCCCATGTCGTCGGCGAGGCAGCCGCCGAGGCCGAGGGAGGTCATGAGGTGGAGCCAGGCGAGGCCGCGCAGTTGGTAGTCGCGCAGGGTGGCGTCGAGGCCGGGCGGCTGCGGCAGGCTGCCGGGACCGGCCGTGATGCGGTCGCGCAGCGCGGCGAGCGCGCCCGTCGGCACCGCTTCCACGCTCTCGCCGTCGACCTCGGCGGTGCCGGTCAGCGCCACGGCGAGCGCCTCGGACGGCTGCAGCAGCCCCAGCTCCCGCTTGCGCGCCTTGCGCACGAGGTCGGCGTCGACCACGACCCAGCGGTCCCGCAGCCGCACGACGGGCCGGTGCGACTCGGCCAGCGCGTCCATCTCGGCCTGGGTGAGGGGGTCGCCGTCGAGCGCCAGCTGCCAGTCGAAGGCGAGGAGTTCGGAGCTGTCGAAGAACACCGTGCCGTCCGTGGCGGAGCCGGGCGCCGTGCCCGCGGACCGTACGACGGCGGCCGCCGTCAGCGTGCGGGCCAGCTCCCTCGGCCAGTGCACGGCCACGCCCGCGGCGGCCAGCCTGGCGGCGGCCGGGCCGAGCAGGTCGTACAGCTCGTCCTCCGCGAGGGCGACCGCGTCCGGGACGTCCTGCTCGGTGAGGCGGCCCAGCGGGGGCCACACGCGGGCGGCCCGGCGCAGCGCGAGCATCGCGTCGACGCGGGCGCGGGGGCCGAGCGCCTCCCCGCCCTCGC
>NZ_JAKGCV010000346.1 GCF_021556455.1 Streptomyces fuscigenes
GTCGGCGGGCCTGGGCGCTCCCCCGCGCCTCGGCGCCGTACCGGGCGGCGGGGGCACCGGTTCCGCCGCCGGGACGGGAGCCCTGTCGTGAACGCGCTGCGCGCCGTGCTCGAAGAGGCCCGCGCCCGGCGGGTGTTCTCGGGTGCGGCCTGGTCGGTGGGCACGGCGGACACCGTGCTCGACCGCGGCTGGACGGGCACCCGCCGCCGTCCGGAGCGGGCCGCGGAGGACCCGGAGCCGGGCGCCGACGCCCTCGACGGGACCGACCTGTGGGACCTCGCGTCCGTGACGAAACCGGTGGTGGGCCTCGCCGTCATGGCCCTCGCCGACCGGGGGGCCCTCGCCCTGGCGGACACCGTCGGCCGGCACCTGCCCCGCTACGCCGCGACCCCCCTGGCCCGCCTGACCGTCGCCGAGCTCCTCACCCACACCTCGGGGCTGCCCGGCGGGGTGCCGATGTACCGCGACCATCCGACCAGGGAGTCCCTGCTCGCCGCGCTCGGGAGGCTGCCCGCCGCCGAGCCCGGCACGCGGGTCGTCTACTCGTCGCAGGGCTTCATGCTGCTCGGGCTGATCGCCGAGGCCGCGTCCGGCATGCCGCTGGACGAACTGGTGGCCGAGACGGTGTGCGCGCCGCTCGGCCTGTCCGCGACCGGCTTCACACCGGACGCGGCGGCCCGGGCCCGCGCCGTCGCCACCGAGGACTGCCCCTGGCGCGGCCGCGTGGTCGTCGGCGAGGTGCACGACGAGAACGCGGTGGTGCTCGGCGGGGTCTGCGGCCACGCGGGCCTGTTCGCCACGCTCGACGACATGGAACGCCTCGGGGCCTCGCTCGCCGGCGGCGCCCGGGAACTGCTGCGCCCGGCCACCCACGCGCTCATGACCGCCCCGCACACCGACGGGCTCGGGCTGCGGCGGGGCCTGGCCTGGCAGGGACTCGACCCGGTGGGCTCGCCGGTCGGCACGGCCTTCGGCCCCGCCTCCTACGGCCACACGGGTTTCACCGGCACGAGCCTGTGGATCGATCCGGTGGCGGGCCTGTACGCGGTGCTGCTGACGAACCGGGTCCACCCGACCCGGACCGGCGAGGGCATCGCGGCGGTGCGCCGCGCCTTCCACGACGCGGCGCACTCGGCGTACGCCGCGAGGGCGGCCCGCGGCGCGCCGCGCACCTGATCCGCCGACACCGGCACGACCGGCCCGCCCCGCGTGCCCGGGGACCCGGCGCGTCCCCGGGCGTGGCGGCAACCCGGGCGCGCGGCCCCCGTGTGGCGGGCGTGACGGCACGTCCCGAAGGCGCACCGTCCCGAAGGCGCACCGTCCCGAGCGCACGCCGCCCCGAAGGCCCACCGCCCCGGCCGCAAGCACCGCCCCGGGAGCGCCGCGGGCCCGCTCCTGCCGCGCCGCCACCCGTTCGGGCGAAGGGGTCTACGGCCGATCACCGCCCGCGGCGCGCCGTGGCGGCCGGTTGGCGGGAGCGTGCTACTCGCACAGGGGAAATCGCAGCGCAACGCACCGCTCACACGACAGGGCGGGAACTAGTCGTCGCAACCGGGCGCGGACGCGACCTGCCGATGTCTCCTCCGTCATGAGTGTCCGTGCCGAACCTCTGGTCCCGAAGGGTTCTGAGTTGCAGTACAGACACGTCTCGACGCGGCGCGCCCGGCTGGCCGGCGCCGGCGCCCTCGCACTGACCGCCACCGCCGTCCTCGTCGCCACCGGCCCGGCCCACGCCGGCCCGACCCTGCCCGGACCGCCCGGACCCGAGGGACTGTCGGCCGCCTCCGCGGGCTCGCTCGCGGCGCGCTTCGACGACACCTCGCAAGGGTCGTTCTACGACTCGACGCACCACCGCCTCGTCGTCAACGTCCTGGACGAGTCGGCCGCCGACACCGTGCGGGCCGGCGGCGCGACGCCCCGGCTGGTGTCGAACTCGCTGGCGGAGCTGCGCTCCGCGACGGCGACCCTGCGGGCCAAGGCCATGATCACCGGCACGTCCTGGGTGATCGACCCCAAGGCGGACAAGGTCGTGGTCACCGCGGACCGCACGGTGGACGACGCGCGCCTGGCACGGCTGAACCGGATCGTCGGCGACCTGGGCAGCCGGGCCGTCCTGGAACGCACCGCGAGCAAGCTGTCGTTGAACATCTCGGGCGGCGACGCCATCTGGGGCGACGGGGCCCGCTGCTCGCTCGGCTTCAACGTGGTCAAGGGCGGCGACCCCTACTTCCTGACGGCCGGTCACTGCGGCAAGGCCGTCAAGAACTGGTCGGACACGCAGAACGGGGCGCAGATCGCGCAGACGGAGAGTGCGACCTTCCCGACGCACGACTACTCCCTCGTGAAGTACACGGCGACCGTGGCGCACCCGAGCGACGTGGACCTCTACAACGGGAGCACGCAGCCCATCACCAAGGCCGGGACGCCCCTCGTCGGGCAGACCGTGGAGCGCAGCGGCAGCACCACGAAGACCCACACCGGCGAGGTCACCGGGCTGGACGCCACGGTCAACTACGAGGAGGGCACCGTCAGCGGGCTCATCAAGACCTCGGTGTGCGCCGAGCCGGGCGACAGCGGCGGCCCTCTCTTCGACGGCTCCACGGCGCTGGGCCTCACCTCCGGCGGCAGCGGCAACTGCACGTCCGGCGGGGAGACTTTCTTCCAGCCCGTGCCCGCCGCGCTGACGGCGCTGGGCGCGGAGATCGGCTGACCCGGACGGTTCGGGCGGCCGCCGCCCCGCGGCCGGGGAGTGCGAAGGGCGGGCGGCCGTCCCGGTGGCCGCCCGCCCGGCTCCCGCACGGCCGGGAGTGACCGCGCACTGTGCGCCGTGAACTCTGCAGTGTGCAGTGTTACAGGCACTCTTGGCCCTTTTGCCGCCTATGTCGGTGTGTGTTGTGATGGTGAATGCAAGGCAGTACCTCGATCGAAAGGGGATGGTGGCTGTGGCTTCCGTCGAACCCGTGACCCGTGACCTCACTGAGCTTCAGGACACGGAACTCGAAGCGGCCCTCAACCCGATGGAAGCAGGCGGCGTCTTCCGCGACACGCGTGAATGCGCGGCGCTGGCCCTGGCCAGCGGCAGCGGATCGCTCCTGCTCTCGCCTCCGACCCCGCGGCCGAAGAAGGGCTGACGGAAGTCAATGACCGAGCAGCCCAGTACCTCGACCCGCCTGACGGGCGCGGTACAGGACCTCGCGTTCGAGGTGGTCTCCGCTCTCCGGAGCGGGGACCACGTCGGCGGTGTGTGCGGTGGCGCCGGGATCGGCGGTGACGACGGCCTGGGACTCGCGGCGGTGCGCGTGCTGGGTTGCGACGTCCTGCTCCCGAGCGTGCTGCTCGGCCGCCCCGCGGACCACGGCGACCTCTCCCTGTTCCGGCAGGCCGTCGCGGCCCACCCGCCCGCCTCCGGCGCCTCCGCCGTCTCGGCGTGGAGCCACTGGGCGATGACCGACACACTTCTGCGGCTCGCCGGGACCGGCGGCGCCGTCGACACGTTCTCCCCCGCGGACGGCCCCGCGGACGGCCCCGCGGACGCCGGGGAGTCGGCCGCCGCGGCCGAGCCCGGCACCGGCTGGCTGGACGACGCGCCCTGGCAGACGCTGGGTCACCAGCTCGCCGTGCTCGCCGCGCTGGCCGTCCCGGGCACCGGCTCGGGGATCGCGCGCGTCGCCGCCCGCAGGCCCGTGGACGTGGCCCGCGGCTTCGTGCGCGCCGTGCGGCGCCGCGACTGGCTCCAGGCCGCCGGCACCGGCCGCTGGCCCGCCGTGCTGGACGGGGTGCCCGAGACCCTCGGGCTGGACTCCGGCCTCGCCTTCGTCGCGCAGATGGGCGGCGACGACGCACGCGTCGCGCTGCACACGCACGTGGCACGTTCGCTGCGGGCGGGAGCCCGCGCGTGACAGCGCCCGCCGACGCGCCGCCGGCCCCGGCGGTGCGCGAGGTCGGCGCCGCCGCCCTGCGCTGGACCTGGGAGAACCGGGAGCACTTCCGGCTCGGCGAGGACGCGCTCGCCGAGCACGGCGACGTGAACCGCACCTGGAAACCCCTGGGTGAGCTCGCCCAGGTCTGCGTCTCGGTGCGCCGGGCCCTCCCGGAGTCCGACCCGCTGCACGCCACCGCGTCGGACCTGCTGCGCCATGCCTGGCGGCTGACGGAGAGCGGCGCGTTCTTCCATGAGCTCCAGCGCCTGGAGCCCTTCGGCACGTACGCCCTGGAGGTGTACGCGGCGTTCGCGTCGGCCGGCCTGCGCCACCCCGGCTTCGAGGAGCTCGCGGCGACTGCGGCCGCCACGCGCGGCTGGCGGCTGACGGAGCAGCAGCCCAACCGGCGCCTCGGCCTGCTCAACTCGGAGCGCCGCGTGGGCCTCGCCCCGCACCGGCCGGTGGCGGAGGCGCTGCGCGCCACCTGGCTGGGCGGGCTCCCCGAGCCGTGGACGTTCGAGGCCGCCTCCGGCTACACCCTCACGCACGTCGTCTTCCACCTCACCGACTGGGGCGGCGACGCGGCGGGCGTCCCAGACGACGTCGCCGCGTACCTGGGGCTGTGGCTGCCCGCCTGGCTCGACTCCTGCCTGGAGGACGACCAGTGGGACCTGGCGTGCGAGCTGCTCGCGGTGGCGGCCGCCCTGCCGGCGCCGCCGCCCGGCGACCTCTTCGCCGCGGCCTTCCGCGCCCTGGCCGCCGGGCAGGACGCCCGCGGCGCCCTGCCGGAGATCGGGCCGGGGACCCGCGGGCGGCCCGTGCGCCGCGCGTTCCCCGACTGCTACCACTCCACGCTGATGGCCGCCTTCGCCGCCGCACTGGCGCTCGGCCCCGCCCGCGAGAGACAGGGAGCCCCGGCATGACGGACGGCAACCCGGTCCGAGGGACCGGCACGACCCCGACCCCCGGCGGCCCCGGCGCCACGGCGCCCCGGGCCGCGACCGCGCTGGTCCACACCGTGGGCGCGCGGGCCATCGAGTGGCTGTACGCGCACCGCGCCGGCTTCCGCCTCGAACCGGACGTCGACCCGGAGATCGGGTTCCTCGAACGCTTCAAGCCGATCGGCGAGCTGGCCGTGATCGGCGGGGTGCTCTTCCGGGAGGGAGCGACGGGCTCCCGCCACACCGACCTCGTCCGCAGGCTGCTGAACCACGTCTGGCACGAGGTGCTGGACAGCGGGCACATGCTGGTGCGCGCCCAGCACACGGAGCCCATCTCGCCCGTCCCGTTCGAGGTCTACCTGCCGTTTCGGGAACTGGGCTACGCGGACCCCGCCGTCGAGCGGGCCGTGACGGCCAACCAGCGGCTCGCCGGCTGGCACGCGTTCGAGGTCAAGCCGGTGCGCCGGCTCGGCCTCACGGCGTTCCTGCGGCGCCACGCCGCGATCGCCGCCGCCGGGGCGCCGGCGGGGACACCCCCGGCCGCGCCGGCCCCGACGCACACCGCCGCGGGGAACGGCGCGCCGGACTCCCGGGACCTGTCGGCCGACCTGCGCCGCACCTGGCTCGCGGCCCGCCCCGAGCCGTGGACCGTCGAGGGCCACATCGCCTACGACATCACGCACACCGTCTTCCATCTCACCGAGTGGGGCGGTGACCCCGGCGGCCTGCCCGCCGACCTCGCCGACTACCTCGCCGCGTGGCTGCCCGCGTGGCTCGACGACTGGCTGGACCTGGAGCGCTGGGACCTGCTGGGCGAGCTGCTCGTCGTCGACGCGTGCCTGCCCGCGCCGACGCTCGACGCCCGCGCGTGGGAGGGCTTCGCCGCCGCCCAGCAGGAGGACGGGGCGATGCCCGCGCTGCGCGGCATGCCCGGGGGCGGGGCCGACGAGCTCTTCGACGCCGTCTACCACCCGACGCTCGTCGCCGCGTTCGCCTCCACCCTCGCCACGTCCCGCGCCCTCACCGAGCTGTCAGGACCGCCGGAGCCCGCCGGGGCCCCCACGTGAGCACGGCGCACGGCACGCCGCGCCCGGATCCGCGCGCCGCGGCAGCCGCGCCGGGGGA
>NZ_JAKGCV010000347.1 GCF_021556455.1 Streptomyces fuscigenes
CGCGGCCCGGCCCGGTCGCGGGGCGGCCCGCCGCCGGCCGGGACCGGCGCGCCCGGTGGCGAGGGTGCCACCGGGCGGGCCGGCGTGCCCGCCCCCAGCTTTGTCCTGATCCGGGGTAAAGACGGCACGCATCCCTGCGCAAGGTCTTTCGGTCCCGGACGAACCCCGCTACCGTCCACAGTGGTTGCACAGAACAGCGGGCCGCAGAGGCCCGGGCAGGGCCCGGTGTGACGGCGCACACCACGCCCGCCCTTTCCCGATCCGGTGCCGGACGAGCACCGGAAGCGCGTACGAACAGCCCACTTCCGGAGGACTTTCGTGCACAGAAAACGCCCCAGAGCCAGATCGCTCCTCGCCGCGCTGACAGGCGTCCTGCTCGCCGGCGCGAGCCTCGGCGCCGTACCCGCCGCGACCGCGGCTCCCGCGCCCGCCCCCGCCGTCCGAGCGGCGGCCGACGACCCCGTCTTCCAGCAGGTCACGCTCGCCAAGGGCGCGGCCGAGGTCGGGGAGCCCATGTCGCTGGCCGTCCTGCCGGACCGGGAGGTGCTGCACACCTCGCGCGACGGCGTGCTGCGGATCACCGACGCGGCCGGCACCACCAAGGTCGCCGGCACCCTCGACGTGTACAACCACGACGAGGAGGGCCTCCAAGGCGTCGGCGTCGACCCGGACTTCGCGCACAACCGGGCGATCTACCTCTACTACGCGCCGAAGCTCGACACCCCCGCCACCGACGCGCCGGAGACCGGAACCGCCTCCGACTTCGCCCCCTTCGACGGGTACAACCGCCTGTCCCGCTTCACGCTGAACGCGGACGGCACCCTCGACAAGTCGAGCGAGAAGAAGGTCCTCGACGTCGCCACCTCGCGCGGCATCTGCTGCCACGTCGGCGGGGACATCGCCTTCGACGGAGACGGCAACCTCTACCTCTCGACGGGCGACGACTCCAACCCGTTCGCCTCCGACGGCTACACGCCGATCGACGAACGCTCCGACCGCAACTCGGCGTTCGACGCCCGCCGCAGCGCGGGCAACACCAACGACCTGCGCGGCAAGGTCCTGCGCATCAAGGTCGCCGACGACGGCTCGTACACGGTTCCCGACGGCAACCTCTTCGCGCCCGGCACCGCCAAGACGCGGCCCGAGATCTACGCGATGGGCTTCCGCAACCCGTTCCGCCTGTCGGTCGACAAGAAGACCGGCACCGTCTACGTGGGCGACTACGGCCCCGACGCCGGTGCCGCGTCCCCGACCCGCGGACCGGGCGGGCAGGTCGAGTTCGCGCGGATCACCAAGGCGGGCAACTTCGGCTGGCCCTTCTGCACCGGTGACAACGACCCGTTCGTCGACTACGACTTCGCGACCGGCACCTCCGGGGCGGCCTTCGACTGCGACGCGCCGAAGAACGACTCGCCGCACAACACCGGCCTGGTCGACCTGCCGCCCGCGCAGCCCGCGTGGATCCCCTACGACGGCGCCAGCGTCCCCGAGTTCGGCGACGGCTCCGAGTCGCCGATGGGCGGGCCCGTCTACCGCTACGACCCCGACTCCACCTCCCCGGTGAAGTTCCCCGAGGAGTACGACGGCGACTTCTTCGCCGGCGAGTTCGGGCGGCAGTGGATCAAGCGCATCGAGCAGGACGGCGACGGGAACGTCCAGAAGATCAACGACTTCCCGTGGAGCGGCACGCAGGTCATGGACATGGAGTTCGGTCCCGACGGGGCCCTCTACGTCCTCGACTACGGGCTCTCCTGGTTCGGCGGCGACGACAACTCGGCGGTCTACCGCATCGAGAACGTCACCGGCGGCCGGGCGCCCGTCGCCAAGGCGGCCGCGAACAAGACGTCCGGCGCGGCGCCGCTGCGGGTCGCGTTCTCCTCGGCCGGCACCTCCGACCCGGACGGCGACGCCGTCTCCTACGCGTGGGACTTCGGCGACGGCGCCTCCTCGACCGAGGCGAACCCGACGCACCCGTACAAGAAGAACGGCACCTACACGGCCACCCTGACCGCGAGCGACCCCGAAGGGCACACCGCGACCGCCTCCGTGCAGGTCGTCGTCGGCAACACCGCCCCGAAGGTGGAACTGACCGTACCCGCGGACGGCGCCCTGTTCGCCTTCGGCGACACCCTGCCGTTCAAGGTCACCGTCACCGACCCGGAGGACGGCCCCGTCGACTGCTCCAAGGTGACGGTCCACTACGTCCTCGGTCACGACAACCACGGCCACCCGCTCACCTCGGCCACCGGCTGCGAGGGCACCATCACCGCGCCGGCCGACGCCGACCACGATCCCAACGCCGACATCTTCGGCGTGCTCGACGCCGAGTACACCGACGGCGGTGGCGGCGGCCAGGCCCCGCTGACGACGCACGACGAGGTCAAGCTGCAGCCGCGCCACCGGCAGGCCGAGCACTACAGCGACTCCTTCGGCATCACCCCGCAGTCCAAGACCAGCGCCAACGGCGGCAAGACCGTCGGCGACATCAACGACGGCGACTGGATCTCCTTCTCGCCGTACAACCTGACCGGCGCCAAGACCCTCACCGCGCGGGTGTCCTCGGCGGGGGCCGGCGGCTTCCTCGAGGTGCGCACCGGCTCCGCGGACGGCAAGATCCTCGGCTCCGCGCCGATTCCCGTCACCGGCAGCTGGGACACCTTCCAGGACATCGACGTGCCGCTGCGCGGCGTGCCCAAGAAGAGCACCGACCTGTTCCTGGTGTTCAAGGGCGGCGAGGGCGCGCTCTACGACGTCGACGACTTCATCATCAGCGACCAGGCCCCGGGGAAGACCGAGAAGCGCGTCCTCGTCTTCTCCAAGACCGCCGCCTTCCGCCACGACGCGATCCCCGAGGGCATCGCGGCGCTCAAGGAGCTCGGCGCCCAGGACAACATCACCGTCGACACCACGGAGACGGCGGCCCAGTTCACCACCAACAACCTCGCCCGCTACGACGCGGTCGTCTTCCTGTCCACCACCGGCGACGTGCTCGACCCCGCGCAGCAGAAGGCGTTCGAGTACTACATCTCCACCGGCGGCGGATACATGGGCGTCCACGCGGCGGCCGACACCGAGTACGACTGGTCCTTCTACGGCGGCCTCGTCGGCGCCTACTTCCAGGGCCACCCCACGCCGCAGCCGGTGACCGTACGGGTCGAGGACCAGAAGCACCCCGCGACGGCGCACCTGCCGAAGGCGTGGAGCTGGAACGACGAGCTGTACAACTACCGCACCAACCCGCGCGGCAAGGTCCACGTGCTGGCCACCCTGGACGAGACCACCTACCAGGGCGGCACCATGCGCGGCGACCACCCGATCAGCTGGTGCCAGGACTACCAGGGCGGCCGGTCGTTCTACACCGGCCTCGGCCACACCAAGCAGTCCTACGCGGACGCGAACTTCCGCGGCATGCTGCTCGGCGGCCTCAAGTACACCACCGGGCAGGTCAAGGCCGACTGCAAGCCCCAGACCGGGTATCGGGACCTGTTCAACGGCGAGACGCTGGAGGGCTGGAAGCACGCGGGCCCGGGCGCCTTCAACATCGGCGGCGGCGAGCTGCACTCCGAGGGCGGACTCGGCCTCCTGTGGTACCAGGCCAAGCAGTTCTCGAACTACTCGCTGAAGCTGGACTGGAAGCTCGACGGCGACGACAACTCCGGTGTCTTCGTGGGCTTCCCCGAATCGGACGACCCCTGGTCGGCCGTCGACAACGGCTACGAGGTGCAGATCGACGCGACCGACGCGCCGGACCGCACCACCGGCTCGATCTACACCTTCAAGGCGGCGGACATCAAGGCGCGCGACCGCGTGCTGCGCCCGCCGGGCCAGTGGAACAGCTACGAGATCAAGGTGCAGGGCGAACGCCTCCAGGTCTTCCTCAACGGTGTGAAGATCAACGACTTCACCAACAAGGACCCCGTGCGGAGCCTGAAGGACGGATACATCGGGATCCAGAACCACGGCCCCGACGACCAGGCCGCGTTCCGGAACATCCAGATCAAGGAGCTGCCCGTCCAGGACTGACGTCCTGACCGGCGGTTCCACGAGCCGGCGGCGGGCGGGGAGGCGCCGTACCCCCCGCCCGCCGCCTCGGACAGGCCCCGCGCCCCCACGGGCGGCACGGCCGGTGTGAGGCACCGGGCAGTACGGAACGGAAGGCAGGGTCCGGGCGGGACGGCACGCCCGGACACCGCTCGGCGGCCCTCCCGAGACGCACCGGTCGCGCTACGCCGGGCGGGCCCGCCACGCGCCCACCGCGGGCGGCCGGGAGAGACCGCGGCACCGCACACGGGAGACCGCACCGGAGCACACCGGACCGCACCGGAGCCCGCCCGAACGCGGGGCGCGGGGACACGGCGGCACCGCAGCACAGCGCACGGGAACAGGGCGCCACCACAGCACAGCGCACGGGAACAGGACGCGCGGCAGCATCGCGCACCGAACACGGCACACAGGAACGCAGGAACACAGGAACACGGCACACGGGAACACAGGAACACGACACACGGGAACACAGCACACCGGCACATCGGCGGCAGGAGGCAGTCCGTGACGACGACCAGCAGCGAATCGACCACACCGCGTACCGGAGTCTGGTTCGTCGGAGCGCGCGGCTCCGTCGCGACCACCGCGATCGCCGGGTGCGCGGCCGTGACCGCGGGCCTGCACCCGCCGACCGGCATGGTCACGGAGACGGCGCCCTTCGCCCCGGCCGGGCTGCCCGCACTGGCCTCGCTCGTCTTCGGCGGGCACGACACCGCGAGCTGCCCGCTGCCCAAGCGCGCCGAGGCGCTGACGGCGGCCGGCGTGCTGCCGCACGGGCTCGCCGGCGCGATCACGGCCGAGCTGGCCGCCGCGGACGCCGAGATCCGGCCGGGTGGTCCCGGCCCCGGCGACACGCGCGGCGACGAGGAGATCATCGACGGCTTCGCCGCCGACATCGCGTCCTTCGCCCGCCGGACGGGCGTCGCGCGGACCGTCGTCGTCAACGTGTCGTCGACCGAGCCGCTGCCCCGCCCCGACGACCCCCGGCTCCCGCCGAGCTCCCTGTACGCGGCGGCAGCCCTGCGCGCCGGCTGCGGCTACGTCAACTTCACCCCGTCCACCGGCCTGCGCGCACCCGCGCTCGCGGACGCCGTCGCGGCGAGCGGCCTTCCCCACGCCGGCCGCGACGGCAAGACCGGTCAGACCCTGCTGCGTTCGGTGCTGGCGCCCATGTTCGTGCAGCGCGCGCTGACCGTACGGGCCTGGTCCGGCACCAACCTGCTCGGCGGCGGCGACGGCGCGGCCCTCGCGGACCCCGCGGCGGCGGCCGCCAAGAACGCGGGCAAGGAGCGGGTCCTCGCCGACGCGCTCGGTGCCGCACCCGAGGGCGAGGTGCACATCGACGACGTGCCCGCGCTCGGCGACTGGAAGACCGCCTGGGACCACATCGCCTTCGACGGCTTCCTCGGCTCGCGGATGATCCTGCAGACCACCTGGCAGGGCTGCGACTCCGCGCTCGCGGCGCCCCTCGTGCTCGACCTCGCCCGGCTCGTCGCCCGCGCGCACGAGGCCGGCATCACGGGCCCGCTCCCGCAGCTCGGCTTCTACTTCAAGGACCCGGACGGCCGGTCCGCCGCGCTGGCCGAGCAGTTCGCGGAGCTGCTTGCCTTCGCCGAGCGCCTCGGGACGCAGGCGTGAGGCTGCTGCGGCGCGCCCGCGACTGGGCCGAACTGCTGCGGGTCTCGGCGCTGTTCACCGTTCCGGGCGACGCGCTCGCCGGTGTCGCGGCGACGGGCGTGCGCCCGGGACGCGGCACGGCGCTCGCGGTCGGCTCCTCGCTGTGCCTGTACGAGGCGGGCATGGCCCTCAACGACTGGGCGGACCGGGAGGAGGACGCGGCCGAGCGTCCGGGCCGCCCGATCCCCTCGGGCCGGATCGGGCCCGGGGCCGCCCTCGCGGCGGCGGGCGTGCTGACGGCGGCCGGGCTCGCCCTGGCCGCTG
>NZ_JAKGCV010000348.1 GCF_021556455.1 Streptomyces fuscigenes
GCGGGCCCGGCACGCGCCGCCGTGCGGCGCGGGTGCCGGGCGCTTCGGGGGTGCCGGGCGTTTCGCGGGCGGCGGGGGCTACGCGGGCTTCGGCGCGTCCCGCAGCAGGCAGGTCAGGCGCGCGGTGCACACGCGGCGGCCCTGCTCGTCGCTGATGACGATCTCGTGCGTGGTGGTGGAGCGGCCGCGGTGCACGGGCGTCGCGACCCCGGTCACCGTTCCGGACGAAAGGCCCCTGTGGTGGGTGCAGTTGAGATCGACGCCGACGGCGATCTTCGTGCTGCGGCCGTGCAGCATGGCGCCCACGGAGCCCAGCGTCTCGGCGAGCACGGCGGACGCGCCGCCGTGCAGCAGCCCGTACGGCTGCGTGTTGCCCTCGACGGGCATGGTGCCGACGACGCGCTCCGCGGACGCCTCGGTGATCTCGATGCCCATCCGGGCGCCGAGGTGCCCCGCGGAGAACAGCTTGGGCAGGTCGGTGCCGAGCGCCGCGAACTCGTCGACGATGTCCTGCGGCAGCTTGGGGCCGGACGCTTCGTCCGGCCCGCCCGTCTCGTACGTGGAGGCCATGGGCCCGGCTCCGATCCTGTGCTGGGTGCGCTTACTGGGCTTACTTACTTATCAGACGAACGCGGGGCGTCCGGGGCCGCGGGGCCGGACGTCTCCTCGAAGCGCACGACGACGGACTTGCTGGCCGGCGTGTTGCTGGTGTCGGCGGTCGATCCGAGCGGGACGAGCACGTTGGTCTCGGGGTAGTACGCGGCGGCGCAGCCGCGGGCCGTCGGGTAGTGGACGACGCGGAAGTGCGGCGCGCGGCGCTCCACGCCGTCCTTCCACTCGCTCACGATGTCGGTGTACGCCCCGTCGACGAGGCCGAGTTCCGCCGCGTCCTCGGGGTTGACGAGCACGATGCGCCGGCCGTTCTCGATGCCGCGGTAGCGGTCGTCGAGCCCGTAGATCGTGGTGTTGTACTGGTCGTGCGAGCGCAGTGTCTGCAGCAGCAGGCGGCCGGCCGGCAGCTCGGGGTGCTCGACGGGCGCGGCGGTGAAGTTGGCCTTGCCGGTGGACGTGGGGAACCTGCGCTCGTCGCGCGGCGCGTGCGGCAGCTCGAAGCCGCCCGGCCTGGCCACGCGGGCGTTGAAGTCCTCGAAGCCCGGCACGACGCGCGCGATGCGGTCGCGGATCGTGGCGTAGTCCCGCTCGAACTCCTCCCAGGGGGTGCGCGACGCGTCGCCGAGGACGGCGCGTGCCAGGCGGGCCACGATGGCGGGCTCGGACAGCAGGTTCGGGGAGGCCGGCGGCAGGTTGCCGCGGGAGGCGTGGACCATGCCCATCGAGTCCTCGACGGTGACGACCTGCTTGCCGCTCGCCTGGACGTCCTTGTCGGTGCGCCCGAGCGTCGGCAGGATCAGCGCGCGGGCGCCGGTGACGGCGTGGGAGCGGTTGAGCTTGGTGGACACGTGCACGGTCAGGCGGGTGGTGCGCATGGCCTCCTCCGTGACGTGCGTGTCGGGAGTGGCCGCGACGAAGTTGCCGCCCATCGCGAAGAAGACCTTGGCGTCGCCGTCGCGCATCGCCTCGATGGACCGTACGACGTCGTAGCCGTGGTGGCGCGGCGAGGTGATGTCGAACTCGCGGTCCAGGGCGTCGAGGAAGGACGCGGCGGGCCGCTCGAAGATGCCCATCGTGCGGTCGCCCTGGACGTTGGAGTGGCCGCGCACGGGGCACACGCCCGCGCCGGGCCGGCCGATGTTGCCGCGCAGCAGGAGGAAGTTGACGACCTCGCGGATCGTCGGCACGGAGTGCTTGTGCTGGGTGAGGCCCATCGCCCAGCAGACGATGGTCCGCTCGGAGGCGAGGACCATCTCCAGCGCCCGCTCGATGGAGGCGCGGTCGAGGCCGGTCGCGGCGAGCGTCGCGTCCCAGTCGGCGTCCCGCGCGACCTTGACGAAGTCGTCGAAGCCGTGGGTGTGCTCGTCGATGAACTCCTGGTCGAGCGCGCCGGGGGTCTCGAGGATCAGCTTGTTCAGCAGGCGGAACAGCGCCTGGTCGCCGCCGATGCGGATCTGGAGGAACAGGTCGGTCAGGGCGGCGCCCTTGAGGGTGCCCTTCGCGGTCTGCGGGTTCTTGAACCGTTCGAGTCCCGCTTCGGGCAGCGGGTTGACGGAGATGATCTTCGCGCCCGCGGCCTTGGCCTTCTCCAGCGCGGAGAGCATGCGGGGGTGGTTCGTGCCCGGGTTCTGGCCGGCGACGACGATCAGGTCGGCCCGGTGGATGTCCTCCAGGGAGACGCTGCCCTTGCCGATGCCGATGGTCTCCGTGAGCGCCGAGCCGGAGGACTCGTGGCACATGTTGGAGCAGTCGGGCAGGTTGTTGGTGCCGAACTCGCGGGCGAAGAGCTGGAGCAGGAACGCCGTCTCGTTGCTGGTGCGGCCCGACGTGTAGAAGAGGGCCTCGTCGGGGGAGGCGAGCGCGCGCAGCTCCTCCGCGATGATCTCGAAGGCCTTCTCCCAGGACACGGGCCGGTAGTGGCCGTCGGCGTCCGGGTCCGCGCCCCGCTCGAAGAGCACGGGCTCGGTGATGCGGCCCTGCTGGCCGAGCCAGTAGCCGCTGCGGGTGGCGAGGTCGGACAGCGGGTGCGCGGCGAAGAAGGCGGGGGTCACGCGGCGGAGGGTCGCCTCCTCGGCGACGGCCTTCGCGCCGTTCTCGCAGAACTCGGCGATGTGCCGGTGGTCGCCCTCGGGCCAGGCGCAGCCGGGGCAGTCGAAGCCGTTCTTCTGGTTGACCTTGAGGAGCGTGCGCGCGGTGCGGACCGAGCCCATCTGGCGCTGCGAGATCTGGAGGCTGTGGCGGACCGCGGGGATCCCGGCGGCGGCGTGCTTGGGCGGCGAGACCTTCGGCGCGTCCTGGGCCGGATCCTGAGCGGGGGGCTTGCTGGCCATGTTGTTCTCACTCTCTGCCGGGCTCCGGATCGGGGAGCCCGCACACCGGAAAGGGCCGGGCCGCGGAATGTCTACAATATTCAATGGTCCCACGATGCCCGGGCGTTGCGATCGGGGCCCGGATGTGACGTGGCCCACCGCGGCCGCCCGGGGCCCGCGGGCGCGGCCTCCCGGGACCCGTCGCGCGCCCGGGCGCCGCGGCGGGCGGTCGGGAATGTCAGTGCGGCGTGGCAGGATCGGACCCGTGGCTGAGACAGCATCGAAGAAGACCGCGCAAGATCGTCCGCGCCTGCTCCTCATGGACGGGCACTCCCTGGCGTACCGGGCGTTCTTCGCGCTGCCCGCGGAGAACTTCACGACCGCGTCGGGCCAGCCGACGAACGCCATCTACGGCTTCGCGTCGATGCTGGCGAACACGTTGCGCGACGAGGCGCCCACGCACTTCGCCGTGGCGTTCGACGTGTCGCGGAAGACCTGGCGCTCCGGCGAGTTCCCGGAGTACAAGGCGAACCGCTCCACGACTCCCGACGAGTTTAAGGGACAGGTCGAACTCATCGGGGAGCTGCTGGACGCGATGCACGCGGAGCGCTTCGCCGTCGAGGGCTTCGAGGCCGACGACATCATCGCGACCCTGGTGACGCAGGCCGAGGCCGAGGGCTTCGAGGTGCTCGTCGTCACCGGCGACCGCGACTCCTTCCAGCTGGTCAGCGACCACACCACCGTGCTCTACCCGACCAAGGGCGTCTCGGAGCTCACGCGCTTCACCCCGGCGAAGGTCCAGGAGAAGTACGGGCTGACACCCGCCCAGTACCCCGACTTCGCGGCGCTGCGCGGCGACCCGTCCGACAACCTCCCCGGCATCCCCGGCGTCGGCGAGAAGACCGCCGCGAAGTGGATCAACCAGTTCGGCTCGTTCGCCGAGCTCGTGGAGCGGGCCGAAGAGGTCAAGGGCAAGGCCGGCCAGAACTTCCGCGACCACATCGAGTCGGTGAAGCTCAACCGCCGGCTGACCGAGATGGTCAAGGACGTGCCGCTGCCCAAGCAGGTCGCCGCCCTCGCCCGCGAGCCCTACGACCGCGGCGCGCTGACGGGCGTGCTGGAGGTCCTGGAGATCCGCAACCCCAGCCTGCGCGAGCGGCTGCTCGCCGTCGACCCGGGCGCCGCCGAGGCCGAGCCGCCCGCCCCCGCAGCCGGCGTCGCGCTCGACGGATCGGTCCTCGCCACCGGCGGGCTCGCCCCCTGGCTCGAGGAGCACGGCGGGCAGCCGCTCGGCGTCGCCACGGTCGACACCTGGGCCCTCGGCACGGGGAACATCAGCGAGTTCGCCCTCGCCGCCGCCGGCGGGCCCGCCGCCTGGTTCGACACCACCCAGCTCGACGAGTCCGACGAGCGCGCCCTCACCGCGTGGCTCGCCGACGCGGCCCGCCCCAAGATCCTGCACAACGCGAAGAACCTGATGCGCGTCCTGCCGGAGCACGGCTGGGGCATCGAGGGCGTCGGCATGGACACCGCCCTCGCCGCCTACCTGGTCAAGCCGGGCCGCCGCTCCTTCGCCCTGGACTCGCTGGCCGTCGAGTACCTGGGCCGCGAGCTGACCCCGCCGGCCGCGGCCGACGGGCAGCTCGCGTTCGGCAGCGACGAGCAGGCCGAGGCGGAGGCGCTGATGGCGCAGGCCCGCGCGGTGCTCGACCTCGGCGAGGCGTTCACCGAGCGGCTGGCCGAGGTCGGCGCGGCCCGGCTCCTCGACGAGATCGAGCTGCCCACGTCCGCCATGCTGGCCCGCCTGGAGCGGCACGGCATCGCGGCCGACCGCCCCCATCTCGAAGCCATGGAGCAGCAGTTCGCGGGGGCCGTGCAGCAGGCCGTCAAGGAGGCGCACGCCACCGTCGGCCGCGAGTTCAACCTCGGCTCGCCCAAGCAGCTCCAGGAAGTCCTCTTCGGCGAGCTGGGCCTGCCCAAGACGAAGAAGACGAAGACGGGCTACACCACCGACGCCGACGCCCTGGCCTGGCTCGCCGCGCAGAGCGAGCACGAGCTGCCGGTGATCATGCTGCGCCACCGCGAGCAGGCCAAGCTCCGCGTCACGGTCGAGGGCCTGATCAAGACCGTCGCCGCCGACGGCCGCATCCACACGACGTTCAACCAGACCGTCGCCGCGACCGGCCGGCTCTCCTCCACCGACCCCAACCTGCAGAACATCCCCGTCCGCACGGACGAGGGCCGGGCGATCCGCCGCGGGTTCGTCGTCGGCGAGGGCTACGAGTCGCTGATGACGGCCGACTACAGCCAGATCGAACTGCGCGTCATGGCCCACCTGTCGGAGGACGAGGGCCTCATCGAGGCGTTCACCTCCGGCGAGGACCTGCACACCACGGTCGCCTCGCAGGTCTTCTCCGTCGGGCGCACGGCCGTCGATCCCGAGATGCGCCGCAAGATCAAGGCCATGTCCTACGGGCTGGCCTACGGGCTGTCCGCGTTCGGCCTCTCCCAGCAGCTCGGCATCGAGGCGGCCGAGGCGCGCGTCCTGATGGAGAACTACTTCGAGCGCTTCGGCGGTGTGCGCGACTACCTGCGCCGCGTCGTCGACGAGGCCAGGGCCACGGGCTACACGGAGACCATGCTCGGCCGCCGCCGCTACCTCCCCGACCTCAACAGCGACAACCGCCAGCGCCGCGAGACCGCCGAGCGCATGGCGCTCAACGCCCCGATCCAGGGCACGGCCGCCGACATCGTCAAGATCGCGATGCTCAACGTGGACCGCGCCCTGACCGAGGCGGGCCTCAGCTCGCGCATGCTGCTCCAGGTCCACGACGAAATCGTGCTGGAGATCGCGCCCGGCGAGCACGACACCGTCGAGGCACTGCTGCGGCGCGAGATGCCGGCGGCCGCCCAGCTTCGCGCGCCGCTGGACGTGTCGGTCGGCTCGGGCGCCGACTGGGAGTCCGCCGCTCACTGAGCGGCCCCCCGGCCGGCGCGCGCCCGTCGCCCGCCGCCTCGGGCCGGGCCCGCCCCGGGCCG
>NZ_JAKGCV010000349.1 GCF_021556455.1 Streptomyces fuscigenes
AGGGCGTGCGCCGGGCCGGACGCGCGGGCGGCGTCCGCCGCCAGGCCCTGCTGCGCCCCCGCCGCGGCCAGCAGCCCCGCCGCGCACAGGCACAGCAGCCCGCGCCGGGCGGTGGAGACAGCCGAAGCCCGCATCGCTGAAGCCCGCACGGGACCCTCCGTCAGATAGGCATGGCCAGACAGCCGAACGACCGAACCACTGAACAACCGAGCAACCGGACAAAAGGTCGGAAATGGTTCCGGCCGAACAGATAGGCACCTTTACAGAACGGATGGTGAATGTGACGGAGGCACGCGGGCACGCCCGCGCGAAGGACCGGCGGCCAGCCACAAGACGGCGGGCTTCACTCATTCGGGGCAGCAACCGATCGGGCCCCGCCGCGTTGATCGGTACGTCGGGCACTCACGCCCGTCGTTCGTTTGTTGTCACACCGAAGGGCCTCATCCCCATGTCGCGTATCGCGAAGGCTGTTGTTCTGTCCACCACGGCGGTCGCCGCTGTCGCCGGCGCGTCCGGTGCCGCGTTCGCCGACGCCGGCGCGGGTGCCGCGGCCATCGGTTCGCCCGGTGTCCTCTCCGGCAACGTCGTCCAGGTTCCGGTCCACGTGCCGGTCAACGTCTGCGGCAACACCATCAACGTGATCGGCCTGCTGAACCCCGCGTTCGGCAACACCTGCGTCAACGCCTGAGGCCCACCGCCTCGACAGCAGTTCGGAAGCCGCCCCGCCGTCCGGCAGGGCGGCTTCCGCCTGTTCGGGCCCGGGGCCGCGTCGGCCGGGCGGGGGAACGCCCCGGCCCCGGCCGCCACCCGTTCGGACCGGGGCGCGTTGCGGCCCGTACGCGCGCCGCACACGGTGAGGAGAACGTCCCCAGCGTTCCCCGAAAGGACCACCGCCCCATGCGCCCCCAGCTCCCCCTGAGCACCGCGGCCGCCGTCGTCTGCGCCGCCCTCGCCCTCGGCACCGCGGGCCCCGCAGCCGCCGCCACCCACCCCTCCCACGACGGCGGCCGCACGGCCACGACGGCGCGTGCGGGCACCGCGCACGCCCCCCGACAGGACTCCGACACCCTGGCCGCCCGGCTCGAGACGCTCAAACGGCTCGGCGGCATGCTGACGCCGGTGAACGGGCTGCTCGACGCCACCGCGAAGGCCCCGGGCGGCAGGCTCCCGGCCGCCGAGGCCACCCGCCTCGCCGCCGCCGCGCAGCGGGCCATCGCCGCGGCCCGGCCCGCCGGCGCCAAGGGCTCCCCCGCCGCGGGCACCCGCGCCCTCGCCCCGGCGGACTCCATCTCCGACGCCCTCGACGCCCTGTCGAAGGCCGTGGACGCGCTGGTCGCGGGCGCCGAGGCAGGCGACACCGCCGACACCCAGCAGGCGCTCGGCGACGCCATCACCCACACCGTCGACGTGATCGTCGCGAACATCATGGGCGGCCTGTCGGCGTCCGGCGTGACGGGCCTGCCGGCCACGTCGCTGCCCGCGCTCCCCGGGGCGGACGACCCGGCGTCGACGCTGCCCGCCGCGACGGACCCGGCCTCGACCCTGCCCGCGGCGACGGGCCCGGAGGGGATCTCGACGCTCCCCACCTTCGCCCACCCCGGCCTGACCGACCCGACGGCCCTCATGAACTAGAACCGGCGGGCTCACGCCCCCCGTTCGCGAACAGCCCGGCCCCGGCGTGCCCACCGCCGGGGCCGCGCCGCGTCCGCGTCCGCTTCCACTTCCGCGTCCCGCGGACTGCGGCAGGCCGGGGCCGCGGGCGTGGCGGCCCCGGGACCCGAGCGCGCACCGCGTAACGAACCGCACCGCACCGAACCGGCACCGCGTGCACGAACGACCGCGCCCGCGATCCGATACGCGCGGCGGCGAAGTGCCAGGCGTACGAGTGGCACCGGCGGAATTCGGGGTCTTCCGAGTTTCCACCGGCCGCGAGGACTCGTTAGGGATATCGCAGTCCACGCGAAAGAAGGTTGACGAACATGAAGTCCACGAAGGTTGCCGCGATCGTCGCAGGTTCCCTGGTCGCCCTCGGCGCGGCGGCCCCCGCCTTCGCCGACGGCCTCACCCCCACGAGCCTCAACGGCGGCCTCGACACGCTGGCGTCGGACGGCCTGCGCAGCGGCTCGCCGCTGAACACGAACGCGCTGGACACCGAGAACAAGGGCTCGCTGGTCAACGCGGTCAGCAACACGGCCCAGAGCCTCGGCAAGGCCAAGCAGGCTCCCAAGAAGCAGGGCGCCGCGAAGAAGGGCTCGAAGCAGTCCGCGCAGGGGACCGGCAGCACCAGCCCGGTCGGCTCGCTCCTCGGCGGCCTCCCCCTCGGCGGCTGAGCCCCGCGCCGTCCCTCGGGTGGCGGCACGTGCGATTACGCCAGGCGACGGAGTCTTCGTACGCGGCCGGTCCGGTTCCGGTCGGGTCGCGGTCTCGTACATAGGCTGACAAAACGTCGAAGAAAGGTAATCGCATGAACAGCATCAAGAAGGCCGCACTCGTCGTAGCGGCCGCCGGGATCGCCGCGGGTGCGGCCGCCGGGTCCGCCGCCGCCGACGCGGGCGCGGGCGCGGTGGCGGCCCACTCGCCGGGCGTCCTGTCCGGCAACGTCGTGCAGGTCCCGGTGCACGTCCCGGTGAACCTCACGGGCAACAGCGTCGACGTGGTCGGTGCGCTGAACCCGGCGATCGGCAACGCGTCGGCCAACGGCTGACACACACAGGGCGGGCCTTCCCCTCCTCGGGTGCCCTCCCCTCGGGAAACGCGACGGAGCGGACGCACGGAGTTGGGGCTCCGGGCGTCCGCTCCGTGCTGTGCGGTGCGGGTCGTCGGGGATCAGCCGGTCCAGAAGTCCCACCAGCGGGTGAGTACGAGCATGCCGATGCCGCCCAGCCAGACCAGCGGTGGGAGCCAGTGGAACTCGCCCAGCGCCGAGCGCAGTCCGGCGGGCGCGGGAATCACGCCCAGCCGCACGTTGTGGACCGTGGTGTAGCAGAACGCGAGCGTGGTGCCCGTCCAGGCCAGGCAGCACCACAGGCACAGCGCGTTGATCTCGTACAGCGACTGGACCTGCAGCCAGGAGCAGAAGCCCACGCCGAACAGCGTGCCCGCGTTGAGACCGAGCCAGAACCAGCGGCGGTGGCGAGCGCCCGCGAGGACGCCCATGCCGACCGCGATCACCACGGGGTAGGTCGCCAGGCCGAGCATCGGGTTGGGGAAGCCGAACACCGAAGCCTGCGCGCTCTTCATCACACTGCCGCAGGAGACCACCGGGTTGAGACTGCAACCCGGCTTGAAACCGGGGTCCTTGAGCAGCGCGAACTCGTCCAGGGTGATCACCCAGGCGGCCAGCAGGCCCATCAGGCCGGCCACCACCAGCAGCACACCGAACGCCTTGCTGCCGCCGTACCGGCTGGTGCTCCCGGCGGAGCCGGTGCCTTCCTGGTGCCGTGCGCCTACGTCTTGTTCCTTGCCGGCGGATCCCGTGCCGGCCACTGCCGTTGCCATGCGGCCGACGCTATGCCCGTATCTGTCCGGACCCACCCGTACAACGTGAGGTTTCACCGGAACGAAGGAGGTCGGCACCGCTCAACCAGTGCGACAGTCAGATGAGTTGGGCGTTCGAAGAAGCGTTTCCCCCGTCCCCCCGGACCCGGGCCAAACAGTGACTCCCGGCCGCGCCCGGCGTTTGCCCGGTATGGAAACCCTCCGCGCGCCGCGCTGGGACCGGACGGCGGACGCCTGGAGCCCGTCCCGTGCCGAGCCCGGCCACCAGCGTGCCACCACGCCCATCTACAACGCGCTCGTCAAGGAGTGGGGGGCCGCAGGACGTGCCGTGCCCGCCGTCGCACCGGCCGCCGGCACCGGGCGCCACCAGCGCACCCCGTGACACCTCCGGCCCCGGCCCCGTGCCCCCGGACTCCCGGACCGTCGGGGTGTCCGGCCATGGGACTGTCGGGCCGGACGCGTCCCCTGCGGCGCCGGCGCCGCGGCGGGGCACCCCGCGGCTCAGCCGGTCAGGCTGCGGACCGGCAGCAGGCAGTGCACCGCCGTGGCGAGCACCTCCTCGTCGCCGATGAAGTCGCGCAACTGCTCCTCGGTGACCGGGCGTCCGGGAACACCCGAGGTCCAGGGCTTCGTCGCGACGATGAAGTACACCTGGCCGACTCGGCGCGCGTCCTCCTCCCACTCCGGCGGGACCGGGCACTGCGCGTTCAGGTACGGCATCGTCAGGACGGCGCGCCCGGCCTCCACGAGCAGGGTGATCGCGACGGACGGCTTGCCCGCGAGGTCCACGACCTCGTCGCCGGGCGTCAGCCCGATCTCGCCGAGCACGGTGCCCAGGGTCTGCTCCCCCGCCTCCGGGCCCTCCCGCCCGTCACCGAGCGAGTAGGCGAGCAGGAAGGGGGCGTTGCGCTCGCCCTCGGCGGGGTCGCTGGTCCAGGGGATCACCGAGAGCGTGCCCATGAGCGGGGCGTAGGACGCGGTGTTGCTTGTGGTCATATTGCGTCACATTAGCGGCCATGGGGACGTGATCGTGAGTCCGCGTCACCCGACCGGGTCAGTCGCCCAGCTCTGCGGCCCGTCGCCCAGCCGCCGGGGCGTGAAGGAGACCGGCAGCCGCGCGGGCACCCGGGTCCACGGCGACGGGCTCGGCACCAGATCCGTGACGGGCACGGTGAGTTCGAGGTCGGGCAGCAGGTTGAGCACCGTGCGCACCGCCGTCCGCGCGATCAGCCGGGCCGGCAGCTGCGCCGGGCAGCGGTGCGGACCGGCGGAGAACGCGAGGTGCGCGCGGTTGCCCCAGTCCTCGCCCTCGTCGGGCCTGATCTCGGGGTCGTCGTTCGCGGCCCCGATGCCCATGATCAGGCAGTCGCCGCGGCGCAGTACCTGGCCGCCGAGTTCGATGTCGTGCAGCACGTAGCGGGCGGGCATGGCGTTCAGCGGCGGCTCGCGCCACAGTGCCTCGTCGAGCGCGTCGTCCACGCCGAGGCGGCCACCCCGCAGCCGCGCGGCGAACCGGGGATCCGTGATCATCATGCGCAGCGTCTGCGCGATCCACGAGATCGCCGGCATGTTCCCCGCGATGAGCGTCAGGTGCATCGCCGCGTACCGCTCCTCCTCCGTCACCAGGTTCGGGTGGTGCGCGAAGGTCCAGGTGAGGTCCTCGTCGGGGGCGGAGCGCGGGCGCGCGATCATCTCGCCGATGATCCGGTGCTGGGTCTGGTAGGCCTCCTCGGAGTCGGGCCCGGAGCCCATGACGCCGAAGACGGTGCGCACGAGTTCCTCGCTCTGCTCCTGCCCGACGCCGAACAACCCGGCGAGCGCCATCATCGGCACCTGCGCGGCGTACTCGTTGACCAGGTCGGCATGGCCCGCCTCGGAGAACTTCGCGACCAGGGCGTGGCAGCGCGCCTCGATCAGGCGCCGCGCGGCGCGCTCGTTGAGCCGCCCGACGCCCTCGTCGAACGGAACGCGCATGCGCCGGTGTTCGGCCCCGTCGGCGTGGTAGCAGACGGGGTGGTAGCGCATCATCGGCATCAGCGGGGAGTCGGCGGCCAGCCGGCCCTCGCGCAGCGCGTGCCAGTTGCGCGGGTCGCGCGAGAACAGCTGCTCCTGCCGCGTGACGGCGAGCAGTTCGTGGTAGCCGAGCACCAGCCAGGCGGGCAGCCCCGGTTCGAGTTCGACGGGGGCCACCGGCCCGTACCGCTCGCGCAGCTGCCGGTAGACGGCGTGCGGGTCGGGCGAGGAGACGATGTCGGTCAGGGCCATCGGCCCCCCGTGGAGAGCGTCGGCAAGGGCTCCGGCCTGCTCCCGGCGCTCGGCGGGCGCGGTGCCGCGGTCGTGGCGGACGGGGCAGCCCGCCGTCGCGACCTCGCCGTCGAACCCGCCGTCGCGTCCGCCCGGGTCCCGGCCGGCCGCCTCGTGGGCGCTCTCCCGGCCGCCGTCGTACGGGCCGCCCG
>NZ_JAKGCV010000034.1 GCF_021556455.1 Streptomyces fuscigenes
GGCACGCGCCGCAAGGCCGCCAAGGCGGGCTCGCGCGGGCGCAAGCGCCCCCAGCCCGCGCCCGCGGCGGCGCAGCGGCCCCCCGGCCGCCCGCTCACGCGAATCGAGGCACGGCAGGCCGCGCGCGCCCTCAAGGACAGTCCCGGGGTCGTCGTCAGCCGGGCCGTCGGCGAGCTGTTCATCAGTTTCGGTGTACTGATGCTGCTGTTCGTGACGTACCAGCTGTGGTGGACCAACGTCCGGGCCGACAACTTCGCCGACAACGAGGCAAGCAAGATCCAGAGCACCTGGAAGAGCACGAAGGACCCGGCCGCGGGGGCGTTCGAGCCCGGGCAGGGCTTCGCGATCATCCACATCCCGAAGCTGGACGTCATCACGCCGATCGCCCAGGGCGTCAGCAAGGAGAAGGTCCTCGACCACGGCGAGGTGGGCCACTACTCCGAGGGCACGCTCAAGACCGCGATGCCGCAGGACAAGACGGGCAACTTCGCGCTCGCCGGCCACCGCAACACCCACGGCGAACCGTTCCGCTACATCAACCAGCTGGTGCCCGGCGACAAGGTCGTCGTCGAGACGCAGGACGAGTACTACACGTACGAGATGACGAAGACCCTGCCGCAGACCTCCCCCGCGAACGTCGGCGTGATCGCGCCGATCCCGCAGGGCTCCGGGTTCACCAAGCCGGGCCGCTACATCACGCTCACCACGTGCACGCCGGAGTTCACCAGCACGTACCGGCTGATCGTGTGGGGCAGGATGGTCAGCGAGCAGCCGCGCAGCCAGGGCATTCCGGCGGCGCTCCAGCACCACTGACGGCCGCCGGCCGGGGCCCCGGGCGGGGTGGGGGCGGTACGACGCGCACGCACGTGCACGACGCACGACGACGGACACGACAGCCAGAACCACGACGAGAACCACGACGAGAACCACGACGAGAACGACGATCAGAACGACAACGGGGACGGGGCGAACAGGGGTGGCATCCACGACCGGGCACGACGGGCGGACGTCGCGGCCGCGCCCCCCGAGGGCGAAGCGGGGGCCCGTCGCCGCGGTGTTCGGCGTCATCGGCGAACTGCTCATCACGGTGGGGCTGCTGCTCGGCCTCTTCGTCGTCTACTCGCTGTGGTGGACGAACGTGACCGCCGACAAGGAGGCCCACAAGCAGGCCGACCGGGTGCGCAGGAGCTGGGCTCAGGCCCCGCCCGCCGGCCAGGACGGCAAGGCCCCCTCCTTCAACACGAAGGACGGCATCGGCTTCCTGCACGTGCCGTCGATGAAGAACGGCGAGGTGCTCATCAAGAAGGGCACCCAGGTCGGTGTCCTCAACCAGGGCGTGGCGGGCTACTACACCTCGCCGATCAAGTCGGCGCTCCCCTGGGACCCGAAGGGCAACGTCACGCTGGCCGCGCACCGCGACGGCCACGGCGCCAAGTTCCACAACATCCACAAGGTCAAGGTCGGCGACCCGGTCGTGGTCGAGACCCGGGACACTTGGTACGTGTACAAGGTCTACAAGATCCTTCCGCAGACGTCGAAGTACGACGTCAACACGATCCAGCAGATCCCGAAGGAGTCCGGGAAGACCAAGGCGGGCCGCTACCTCACGCTGACGACCTGCACACCCGTCTACACCTCGGACTACCGCTACATCGTGTGGTCGCAGCTGGTGCGCACGCAGAAGGTCGACAAGGACCGCACCCCGCCGCCCGAGCTGCGCTGAATCGCGCCGGCTGCGCGCCGGGGCTCGGAGCGTGCCGTGCCAGGAGCACAGCCGTGGCGCCCCCTGCCGAGGTCCCTCCCGCCGACGCGGTGAGTACGGCGGTCGACGAGCCGTTCGCGAGTACGGAGCGTGCGTGAGTACGGAGCGTTCGTGAGTACGGCGAAGCCCCCGCGTCCCAGGGAACGCGGGGGCTTTCCGGTTCTTGCGGGGGCGGCCCGGTCGTGCAGCCGGGACGCCCGTCCGTCAGTGGTTGTTGCCTCCGAAGAAGCCGCCGGGCAGGCCGCCGTTCTGGTTGCCCTGGTCGCCGCCGGTCGGCGGGCCGACCGTGGTGATGGTCACCGTACTGCCCTGGTCCACCTGCGTGCCCGCCCCCGGGTCGATGCTCTGCACGAACGAGGTGTTCGGGTCGGAGGGGGATCCGTTCGCGACCGCCGGCTTCAGGCCCGCACCGTTGATGGCGTTGATCGCGTCGGCGAGCTTCGTGCCGGGAGCGATGTTCGGGACCCCCACCTGGGGCGCCTTCGGGCCCTTCGAGACCTGGAGCTTCACGTGGCTGCCCGCGGCCGCCTTCTCGTTGCCCGACGGGGTCTGCCCGACGACCTGGTTCGCCGGAGCGTCGTTGTCGACCTGCTGGACCTCGACGACGAAGCCGACCTTCTCCAGCTGGTTGCGGGCGTCCGCGAGCTGCGCGCCCATCACCGGCGGCACGGTGACCTGCGCCGTCTTCGCCACCTTCAGCGTGATCGTGGCGCCCTTCTGGGCCTGCGAGCCGCCCGCCGGGTTCTGGTCGACGACCGTGCCCTCGTCCTCCTGGGACTCGACCATCTTCACGTCGACCTTGAAGCCCTTGCCTTCGAGCTCCTGCGTCGCCGCGTCCTGGTCCTCGCCCTTCTCGTCGGGCACGTCGACCTTGGGCGCGCCCGCCGAGACGACCACGGTGATCGTGCCGCCCACGTCCATGCGGCCGTCGGCGGGCGTCTGGCTGCAGATGGAGCCCTTCGGCTGGTCGCAGTGGTCGGTGCCGGACTGGCTGAGCTTCACGTCCGCGTTGGCCGCCTGCTGCTTGGCCTGGGCCAGCGTCTGGCCGACCAGCGAGGGAACGGTGGTCTGCTGGGCGCCGTCGTTCCCGGTGAAGATCGTCTTGCCGATGAGGATCGCGCCGACGAGCACGCAGATCGCCGCGATGACGATCAGGATCGTGCCGGTGTTGGACTTCTTCTGCTGGCGCCGGCGGCCGCCGGAGCGGTCGTCGTAGTTGTTGAAGCCCCCGTCGTCGGGGTTCATCGGCGGCAGCATCGAGGTCTGCCCGCCCGGGTCCTGCGCGTGCAAGGCCGTCGTGGGCTGGTCCGGGGGGCCGTAGCCGCCGCCGTAGCCGACGGCGCCGAGCGCGGCCGCCGCGGCGACCGGCTGGCCGTCGAGGCACGCCTCGATGTCGGCGCGCATCTCGTCGGCGGACTGGTAGCGGTAGTCGGGGTCCTTGACCAGCGCCTTGAGGACGATGGCGTCCATGTCGGGCGTGATCTCGGGGTCGAAGACGCTGGGCGTCTGCGGCTCCTCGCGCACGTGCTGGTACGCGACCGCGACCGGCGAGTCGCCCACGAAGGGCGGGCGCACCGTGAGCAGCTCGTACAGCAGGCAGCCGGTGGAGTAGAGGTCCGAGCGGGCGTCGACCGTCTCGCCCTTGGCCTGCTCGGGGGAGAGGTACTGCGCGGTGCCGATCACGGCGGCCGTCTGCGTCATCGTCATGCCGGCGTCGCCCATGGCGCGGGCGATGCCGAAGTCCATGACCTTGACCTGGCCGGTGCGCGTCAGCATGACGTTCGCCGGTTTGATGTCGCGGTGCACGATGCCGCTGCGGTGCGAGTACTCGAGGGCCTGGAGGATGCCGATGGTCATCTCCAGCGTGCGCTCGGGCAGCAGCTTGCGGCCCGAGTGCAGCAGCTCACGCAGCGTGGAGCCGTCGACGTACTCCATGACGATGTACGGGAGGGAGACTCCGTCGACGTAGTCCTCGCCGGTGTCGTACACCGCGACGATCGCCGGGTGGTTGAGCGATGCGGCGGACTGGGCCTCCCGGCGGAAGCGGGCCTGGAAGGACGGGTCGCGCGCGAGATCCGCGCGGAGCGTCTTCACGGCGACGGTCCGGCCGAGCCTGGTGTCATGCGCGAGGTGAACCTCGGCCATGCCACCACGGCCGAGCACCGAGCCCAGCTCGTACCGGCCGCCGAGGCGACGCGGCTCATCCATGTCTGTTCCGGCCCTCTCCGTCAGTACCGACCGCACCTGTGTGTGGTCCGGCGGTGTGCTGTCCGCGCAAAGGCTACCGGGCGCCGTGCACCCGTTCCGCCGGAGCGGGCGAGCTGATACACGACCGGTACGGAGGGTTCCCCGTCGCCCGGTATCCGTGCACGGAGCCCCGACCGCCCGGTGCGCGGGAGCCCGCAGGACTCACTTGGCACTGTCGATCACGGCTTTCATCATGTCGTGGGCGATGGGGCCCGCGATGCCGCCGCCCGAGATGTCGTCGCTGGTCGCGGCCCCGTCCTCGACGACGACGGCCACCGCGACCGGCGTGGAGTTGCCGACCTTCGCGTACGAGACGAACCACGCGTACGGCAGTGCCGAGTTGGCGACGCCGTGCTGGGCGGTACCCGTCTTGCCGCCCACGGTGGCGCCGCTGATCTTGGCGGAGTGGCCGGTGCCCTGCGGGTCGTTGACCACGGACTCCATCATCGACTGCAGCTTCTGGGCGTTGCCCGCGCTGAGCGGCTGGCTCATCTGCTCGGGCTGCGTCTTGTCGATCACGTCCAGGTTGGGCGCGCGCAGCTCGTCCACCAGGTACGGCTTCATGAGCTTGCCGTCGTTGGCGATCGCGGAGGCGACCATCGCCATCTGCAGCGGGGTGGCGCGGGTGTCGAACTGGCCGATGGAGGACAGGGCGGTCTGCGACTGGTTGATGTCCGTCGGGAACTCGGAGGCGTCCGCCCGGGTGGGGATGAACTGCTCGGAGTTGAATCCGAACTTCTTCGCCTCGTCCAGCATCTTGTCCTTGCCCACCTGGACGCCGAGGTGGCCGAAGACGCTGTTGCAGGAGACCGTCAGCGCGAGGCGCAGGGTCGCGTTCTTGCAGGGCAGGTTGCCCTCGTTCTTCAGCGGCGTGTTCGTGCCCGGCATGATGTACGGCAGCGGCGAGTCGGTCTTCGCGTCCGGGTCGCTGACCACGCCGTTCTCCAGCCCCGCGGCGGCGGTCACCAGCTTGAACGTGGAGCCCGGCGGGTACGTCTGGCGCAGCGCCCGGTTCAGCATCGGCTCGTCCTTGTCGGACGTCAGCTTCTTCCACGCGTCGCCGTCGCTGCGGCCCGCGATGGTGGAGGGGTCGTAGCTGGGCGTGGACGCCAGGGCGAGGATCTTGCCGGTGGACGGGTCGATCGCGACGGCCGCGCCCTTCTTGCCCTTGAGCCCGTCGTAGGCGGCCTTCTGGGCGTCGGCGTTCAGGGTGGTGACGACGTCCCCGCCCTTCTGGTTCTTGCCCGTGAACATGGAGACCGTGCGGTCGAAGAAGAGGCGCGGGTCGGTGCCGCTGAGGACGCCGTCGTCGATGCTCTCCAGAGCCGTCGAGCCGAAGACCTGCGATCCGTACCCGGTGACCGGCGCCCACATGGGGCCGTCCTTCCAGGTCTGCTTGTACTTGTAGTACGTGTCGTCGGTCTTGACGGCGCCGGTGACCGGCTTGCCGTCCACGATGATGTTGCCCGGCGCGTGGCTGTAGCGCTCGATCGCCGGCCGCGCGTTGTGGTCGTTCGTGTTGAGGGCGTCCGCCTTGACGTAACCGAGCCAGTTCTCGCGGACGAGCAGGGCGAGGACGAGGAGGCCGCAGAAGATCGCGATGCGGCGCAGAGGCTTGTTCACGGTCGGACCACCTGGGTCATTTCGGCGTCGGTTGAGGGTGCGGGGGCCGGGGCCGGACGGCGGGCGGTGTCGCTGATCCTGATGAGGATGCCGATGAGGGCCCAGTTCGCGAGGACCGACGATCCACCGTAGGCCATGAACGGGAGGGTCATGCCGGTGAGCGGGATGAGACCCATCACGCCGCCGGCGACGACGAAGACCTGGATCGCGAAGCCGCTGCTGAGGCCGATCGCGAGGAGCTTGCCGAACGGGTCGCGGGCCGCGAGGGCGGTGCGGATGCCGCGCTCCACGATCAGGCCGTACACGAGGAGGATCGCCATCGTGCCGGCGAGGCCGAGTTCCTCGCCGACGGTGGAGAGGATGAAGTCGGCGTTCGCGGCGAAGCCGATCAGGTCCGAGTTGCCCTGGCCGAGGCCGGTGCCGAGGGTGCCGCCCGAGCCGAAGGACATCAGGGCGTCGCCGATCTGCTGGCAGGCGCCGTTCGTCTTGTAGCAGGCGAACGGGTTGAGCCAGGCCGTGACACGGGCCTTGACGTGCGGTTCGAAGGAGGCGACGCCGACCGCGCCGACCGCGGACATCAGGAGGCCGAAGACGATCCAGCTGGTCCGCTCGGTGGCCACGTACAGCATGACGATGAACAGGCCGAAGAAGAGCAGCGAGGTGCCGAGGTCGGTCTCGAAGACCAGGATCAGGATCGACAGGGCCCAGATCACCAGGATCGGGCCGAGGTCGCGCCCGCGCGGCAGGTACAGGCCGAGGAAGCGGCGGCTGGCGAGGGCCAGGGCGTCGCGTTTGACCATGAGGTAGCCGGCGAAGAAGACCGCGATGATGATCTTCGCGAACTCCCCGGGCTGCAGCGAGCCGAGGCCCGGGATGTGGATCCAGATGCGCGCGCCGAACTGGGCGGGGAAGAAGACCGGCGCGATCAGCAGGATCAGCGCCACCACCATGGACACGTAGGTGTAGCGCTGCAGGACGCGGTGGTCCTTCAGGAAGAGCAGCACCGCGACGAACAGCGCCACGCCGATCGCCGAGTAGAGCATCTGCTTGGGCGCCGACGGCGTGAACGCGCCGTAGGCGACCTTCGCCAGGCTGATCAGCCGGGGCGACTGGTCGAGGCGCCAGATGAAGACGAGCCCGATGCCGTTGAGCAGCGTGGCCAGCGGCAGCAGCAGCGGGTCCGCGTAGCGCGCGAACTTGCGCACCACGAGATGGGCCACGCCCGCGAGGGCCGCGAGGCCCAGCGCGTACCCGAGCACCCCCGACGGGACCTTGCCGTCGAGCGCCAGCCCGACGTTCAGGTACGCGAACACGGCGACGACGACGGCGAACACGAGCAGGAGAAGCTCGGTGTTCCGCCTGCTGGGCGCGTCGATCGCGCCGATGGTGGTGGTGTTGGAGATGCTCATGGTGGTGAAGTGGCCCCCTGTGGCCCGTTACTGCTGCTCGCAGTTCGAGACCAGCTTCTGCTCCTCCTCCGAGAGGGTGGGGCCCGGAGACGGCGGAGTGTTCGACTGGTGGACGGTGGAGTGCGCGGCGGTCTGCTCACCGACGGTGCCGGCTGCCCCCTGCGTGCCCGCGGTGCCCGTGCCCGGTGACGTGCCGGTCGTGGGCTTGCCGGACGTCTTGGGCGTCGGCGGCTTGCTCGCCTGCTGCTCCGAACGCGCGGCCTGCTTGCGCTCCTCGTTCTTCTTGCATGCGGAGGCCTGGGTACCCAACTCCTTGATCTTGCCCTGAGCGGTGCCGAGGCTGCCTTCGGTGATGGTGCCCTGGACCTGCTTGCGCTGGTAGTCCGGGAGGTACTTGAGTTCGATCTCGGGGTGGTCCGACTGCACCTTCGACAGCGAGACCCACGCCAGGTCCTGGCTGATGCCGCGGTAGAGCGCCACGTGCTGGTCGTTGGAGCCGACGTAGTACTGCGTCTGCGTCCAGCGGTAGCCGCCGTAGAGGCCGCCCGCGACGACCGCCACGACGAGCGCCGTGTACAGGGTCGCCTTGAGCCCGGTGCGGCGCTTGCGCCCCCTGCCGCCGTGCCCGTGGCCGCCGTCGTCGTACGCGCCGTAGCCGCCGTCGTCGGGCATGCCCGCGTACCCGGCCTCGCCGCTGCCGGGCGGGCCGAAGCCGCCGCCCGGCGTCCCCGACTGGTGCGGCACCGGACGGCCGAGGCCGGCGGCGCGGCCCGCGGGGGTCTGCATGACGTTCGGGTCCGAGCCGAGCTGCTGGTTCTCCGCGACGGCGCCCACCACGACGGGGGTGTCGCTGAGCCGGCCCGCCAGGGTGTCGCCCATGTCCTGGTCCAGGACGTCGGCCACGATGCAGGTGATGTTGTCCGGGCCGCCGCCGCGCAGGGCCAGCTCGATCAGCCGCTGGACGGTCTCCTGGGGGCCCTGGTAGTCGGCCAGCGCCTCCTCGATCGTCTGGTGCGAGACGACGGCGGAGAGGCCGTCCGAGCAGATCAAGTACCGGTCGCCCGCCCGCACTTCGCGGATGGACAGGTCGGGCTCGACGCGGTCGCCGCTGCCGAGGGCGCGCATCAGCAGCGAGCGCTGCGGGTGCGTCGTCGCCTCCTCCTCGGTGATCCGGCCCTCGTCGACGAGGCGCTGCACCCAGGTGTGGTCCTGCGTGATCTGCGTCAGGACGCCGTCGCGCAGGAGGTACGCGCGGGAGTCGCCGACGTGCACGAGGCCGAGCCTGCGGCCCGTCCACAGCAGCGCGGTGAGCGTCGTGCCCATGCCTTCGAGCTGCGGGTCCTCCTCGACCATGACGCGCAGCTGCTCGTTGGCGCGCTCGACGGCCGCCCCGAGCGACGTGAGGACGTCGGAGCCCGGCACGTCGTCGTCGAGCTGCACGAGCGTCGAGATGACCTCCGAGGAGGCGACCTCGCCCGCGGCCTGGCCGCCCATGCCGTCCGCGATGGCCAGCAGCCGGGGGCCGGCGTAGCCGGAGTCCTCGTTGCCCTCGCGGATCATGCCCTTGTGCGATCCGGCGGCGAAGCGCAGCGTGAGTGTCATGCGCACGCCTCCGGTCGGGCCGCCCGATGAATCCGGGGCCAGCCGGTCTGGAGCCACACTGCCCACCCTCCGGTCGGGAGCACGTGCCGGTCCGCTCGGACCGTGGCGGCTCGCTCGCTCCGCTCGATCATTGTCGTGACTACTTCCGCAGCTCGATGACGGTCTTCCCGATGCGGATCGGAGCACCCGGCGGGATCGGTGTCGGCGTCGTCAGCCGGGTCCGGTCGAGATACGTGCCGTTGGTGGACCCGAGGTCCTCGACGATCCACTGGCCGTCGCGGTCCGGGTAGATCCTGGCATGCCTGCTGGACGCGTAGTCGTCGTCCAGCACGATCGTCGAATCGTGCGCCCGGCCGAGGGTGATGGTCTGCCCCTGCAGCGCCACCGTCGTGCCCGTGAGGGTCCCCTCGGAGACCACGAGCTTCGTGGGGGCGCCGCGGCGCTGCCGGTTGCCCTGCTGTTGCTGCTGCCGCTGGTGCGGCGGGGCCGCGTTCTGCCGCGTCTGCTGGGCGCGCGTGTCACCTGCGCCCCCGCGGCGGGAGCCGCGCTGCGTGACGCGCGTACCGAACAGGTCGCTGCGGATGACCTGGACGGCCACGATGACGAACAGCCACAGAACGGCCAGGAAACCCAGCCGCATGACCGTCAGGGTCAGCTCTGACATTGCCCCCGCTTCACCCTTCGGCTTGCCGGTAAACGATGGTGGTACTGCCCACGACGATCCGCGAGCCGTCGCGGAGCGTAGCGCGGGTGGTGTGCTGTCCGTCCACCACGATGCCGTTCGTGGACCCGAGGTCCTGGATCGTCGGGGGGGTTCCGGTCCGGATCTCGCAGTGCCTGCGGGAGACGCCCGGGTCGTCGATGCGCACGTCGGCGTCGGTGCTGCGGCCCAGGACGAGGGTCGAGCGGGAGATCTGGTGGCGGGTGCCGTTGATCTCGATCCAGTGCCGGGTGCGGGTGTGGGGCATCGCACTCGGGACGGGCGCGGACGCGGGTGCCTCGTAGCCGCCGCGCCGGCCGGGCGGCGGGGTGTCGGGCATGGGCGGGACGGCGCGCGGCGGGTAGCCGTAGCCCTCCTGTCCCCGGCCGGGTGCCTGCTGCGGCGGCTGCTGCGGGTACCCCGGCGCGGCCTGGCCCGGGGCGCCCTGCTGTGACGTACTCGACGCGAGGGTGCGGCTGCGCACCCGGTAGAGGCCGGTGTCGAGGTCGTCGGCGCGCTCCAGGTGGACCTTGATGGGGCCCATGAAGGTGTAGCGCTGCTGCTTCGCGTAGTCCCTGACCAGACCGGCCAGTTCGTCGCCGAGCTGCCCCGAGTAGGGGCTCAGGCGCTCGTGGTCCGGCGTGCTCAGCTCGACGATGAAGTCGTTGGGCACGACGGTCCGCTCGCGGTTCCAGATCGTCGCGTTGTTGTCGCACTCGCGCTGCAGGGCGCCGGCGATCTCGACGGGCTGGACCTCGGACTTGAACACCTTCGCGAAGGTGCCGTTGACCAAACCTTCGAGGCGCTGCTCGAACTTCTTCAGGACTCCCATGAGGCACCTCCTCCGTAGTCGTTGCCGTGGTCGTCGTCCTGGACGGGGTACTGCTGCTCGTACTCGTTCTCGTACCGGCCGCGCTGCCGGGCCGCCCTGTGCGGGCGTTCCCTGCGGCCCGCGCCGCCGTGCACGCCGCCGGCCGGCGGTCGTCCGTGCCGGAGCTCGCCGTGGCGCGGGGCGTACCGCCCGGTCTGCTTCTCGTACTGCTTACTGATCGTATCCACGCGTCGGGAAATCGGCTGGTTCCCCTTGTCTGCCCGGTCGATGGGTGTCGCCTCTCACACGGATCGTAGAGGCGGCACTCCGACAGTGTCCCGCACCCGAGCCCCTCCCAGGAGGAGCGGGTCCCGAGCCTGTACGTTCCCTGTCCCGCCGCTGTCGTCCCCGACGCGGCAGGCGGGGCGCCGGGCGGCGCGCTTCTTCCCCGCCCGTCCCGCCCGGAAACGGATGTGAACCCACCCTGTTCAGCGTGCTAATCTTCAGATGTCGCCAGGGGGACGCAGCAGCGAAGACCACGGTGACACACCCAAATGCGCGGGTGGCGGAATAGGCAGACGCGCTGGATTCAGGTTCCAGTGCCCGAAAGGGCGTGGGGGTTCAACTCCCCCCTCGCGCACAACAGATGAAGGACCCCTGCTGAGCAGGGGTCCTTTTCTGCGTCTTCCGGTTCTGCGTCTTCCGGGTCCGGGTTTCGTGTCCTGCGCCCCGGGGCGTTCTTGCGGGCCGTCCGCCCGCTCCGTGCGTTCCGCGCCCCTCCCGGTGCCGCCTCGCGGACGGGGCCCGCGCCCCGGCCTCTCGGCGCGGCGTGGGGCTGGCGCCGAGTCCGGGGACGGGCCCCGGGTGTTCGGGGAGGGCAGGTCCCCGGCGGTCCGGCCATTCGTCCGGTTATGTGTCATACATCATAGAAAGCCGCGGCGGGGCGCCCTGTTGGGGGCGCCCCGCCGCGGGGGTCCAGCCGTCGCCGGTCACCGGCCGGGGCCGGCGGCCGGCGCGCGTGCGGTGGCACGACCGCATGCCGGTTGTCGGGGTGCGGCGCCCGCGCGGGCGGCTGGGCGGGAGTGGCCGTGGCGCCGGATCAGGCGGCGAGGCGGGCGGCCAGCTCCTTCGCCTTGGCCGCGGCCTTCTCGTGGGCCTGCACGCGCGACTGCTCGGAGAGCGGGCGCAGCGCGGCCATCTCCTCCTTCATGGGGGCCAGCGTGAGCTCCGGCACGATGAACTCGATGTCGGTCGCGCCGAACATGCCCTCGAGCAGCTTGCGCAGGTAGTTCTGGACGAACTCGAAGTCCTCGCGCGGGGTGCCCGCGGCGTACGAGCCGCCGCGGCTGGCCACGATCGTGAAGGGCTTCTTGCCGATCGCGGAGTCCGGGGTGGCGTTCTCGCCCGCGATGATGGCGTGGTCGAACCAGGCCTTCAGGGTGGACGGGATCGAGAAGTTGTACATCGGGGCGCCGATGAGGATCGCGTCGGCGGCCTCCAGCTCCGCGGCGAGCTCGGCGCGCAGGGCGTGGCCGGAGCCCGCGGCCGCGGCGGCGGCGTCGAGGTGGGGGAGCGGCTGGGCGGCGAGGTCGCGGTAGACGACCGTTCCGGTCGGGTGCTGCTCCTTCCAGGACTCGACGAACTTCGCGGTGACCGCGCGCGACGCCGAGCCCTCGGGGAAGAGGGAGGAGTCGATGTGCAGGAGGGTGGCCATGGGGCGCTCCAAGGTCTGGGACACGGGGTGTGGACGGAAGAGAGCCTTCGGTTCCCTTCGCTCCTATGGATAACACAGCCACTTACTTTTTTTCATCCCCTACGAGAACGCTAGGGGGGCCAGTACCCTGTGACGTATGGCGCAGCACTCCGAAGATGCGTGCACGAAGGTGGACATCGGGATCACCCGGGTCTTCGAGCTGCTCGGAAAGCGGTGGAGCGGGCCGATCATCTCCGTGCTGATGGCGCGCCCCGTGCACTTCGCCGAGCTCAGGCGGGCGATCCCGGGCATCAGCGAGCGCATGCTGTCGGACCGGCTCACCGAACTGGGCGCCGCGGGACTCGTCGTACGCGAGGTCGACGAGGGTCCCCCGCTGCGGGTGGCCTACCGGCTCACTGAGGCCGGCGCGGCGATGGAGCCCGCCCTCAAGGAGCTGAGGTGGTGGGCGGAATCACACATGGACGCCCCGGAGGGCCGCTGCTGATCCCCGCCCCGACCCGGCGGCCGTCGCGCGCGCGAGCCTCGCCGGGGCGCCCCCGTGCCGGTTGCCGCGCACGGCGGTACCGTGCCTGCGACGGATCTTGAGGGTGCGCGTGGGCGTACGGGGGGCGGTTCGGCGTGACCGACATATGGACGCAGTCGACGGGGTCGGCGGGCGGAGCCGGCGGGGCGCGCGCGGGCGGTGACCGGATCCCGCCGGTGCCCGGGTTCGCGCCGCACGGGCACGGCGGGACGCACGGCACGGGCACCGGGCCCAAGGCCTACGGAAAGTCCCTCAGGGAACGGGTGCCGCGCTCCTCGCACGACTCGGTCGTCTTCGCGGCCGGCCGCCCCGACGCGGTCACCGCGGTCGAGGAGTCCGGCCGCGGGCGCGTGGCGGAACTCGCGCCGATACGCGTCGGCCGCATGGCGGTGAGCCCGTTCGCCTTCCTGCGCGGCTCCGCCGGCCTCATGGCGCACGACCTGACCGGGACACCGGTCACCGGCGTCGGCGCCCAGATCTGCGGCGACGCGCACGCCGCCAACTTCGGCCTCTACGGCGACGCCCGCGGCCACCTCGTGATCGACCTCAACGACTTCGACGAGACCGTGCGCGGGCCCTGGGAGTGGGACGTGAAGCGGCTCGCCGCGTCCCTGGTGCTCGCCGGCCGCGAGGCGGGCGTGTCCGAGGACGGCTGCCGGGACGCCGCCCGGGACGCGGTGGGCGCGTACCGGCGCACGATGCGCCTGCTGGCCAAGCTGCCCGCGCTCGACGCCTGGAACGCCATCGCGGACGAGCGGCTCGTCTCGCACGCCGACGCGAAGGACCTGATCGGCACGTTGCGGCGGGTCTCGAAGAAGGCGCACGCCAACACGAGCGCCCGCTTCGCCGCCAAGGCCACCGAGGAGCACGGCGGCCCCGGAGACGGAGACGGAGACGGAGACGGAGACGGCGGCGGGGGCGCCGGGGGCCGCCGGTTCGTGGACGCGCCGCCGGTCCTGCGCCGGGTGGGCGACGCGGAGGCCGCGGCCGTCGCCGCCGCCCTCGGCCCGTATCTCGGCACGCTGCCCGAGGACCGGCTGCCGCTGCTCGCCCGGTACGCGATCCACGACGTGGCGTTCCGGATCGTCGGCACCGGCAGCGTGGGCACGCGCTCGTACGTCGTCCTGCTGCTCGACCACCGCGGCGAGGCGCTGGTGCTCCAGGTGAAGGAGGCACGGCCGTCCGCGCTGGTGCCGCACCTGCCCGCGGCCGGCTTCGCGGTCCCCGCGGCGGGGCACGAGGGGCGCCGGGTGGTCCTGGGGCAAAAGCGCATGCAGGTCGTCAGCGACATCCTGCTCGGCTGGACGACGGTCGGTCGGCTTCCGTACCAGGTGCGGCAGTTCAGGAACCGCAAGGGCAGCGTGGACCCCGCGGCGCTGCCGCCCGGGGAGATGGACGACTACGCGCGCATGACGGGCGCGCTCCTCGCCCGCGCGCACGCGCACAGCGCGGACCCCCGGGTGGTCGCCGGGTACTGCGGCAGGAACGAGGAGCTGGACGAGGCCGTCGCGGGCTTCGCGGTGGCGTACGCGGACCGCACGGAGGCCGACCACGCGGAGCTGGCGGCGGCGATCCGCTCCGGCCGCGTCGCCGCCGAACAGGGCGTGTAGGGCGCCCGGCGCCCGCGGGGGCCGGGTACGCCCCGGGCGGGCGGCCGTGCCCGGACGCGCCGGCCGGCGGGCGCCCGGCCCGCCGCGGGTATTCGCGGCCTTCGGGCAGGTCACGGCCGTGGTGGCGGGTTCCGGCGCGCTCGGCGGGGGCCGGGGGCCGGGCCCGACCACTACGCTGGCCGGGTGACGCAGGACGTACCACGTGAATTCCAGAGCTCGCGGCTCGAACAGGCCGTACGGGCGGCCGAGCAGGCCCTCATCGAGTTCGAGATCGCCCTCGAGACGTTCCGGATCGAGGTGGAGAACTTCTCGCGGCTCCACCACCAGAAGCTCGGCCCCATGTACGCGCGTCTCGACGAACTCGACGCCCTGATCGCGGAGGCGAAGGCCCGGATCAGCAACGACCCCGAGGACCTGCGCAAGGCCCGGGAGGCGCGCGGCATGGTCCAGCCGATGCCGGGGGTCGAGGAGCTGTTCCACGACTGGCTCGACTCCGACGGGCTCTCCCCCGAGGCCGCCGCGATGCTCACCGAGCAGCCCGTCCGCCCGCCGCGGCGCATCCGGCCGAGCGACGAGGCCCGCAAGCTCTACCGGGAGCTGGCCCGCAAGGCGCACCCCGACCTCGCCCAGGAGGACGACGAGCGGGCCCGCCGCGAGGAGTTCATCGCACGGGTCAACGGCGCCTACGGACGCGGGGACGAGGCCCTGCTGCGCGAACTGGCCGCCGAGTGGGAGGCGGGGCCGGCCCCGGCGCAGGAGCCCCTCACCGAGAGCGAGCAGCTGTACTCCCGCCTCGAATGGCTCTCCCAGCGCAAGGAGCTGCTGACGCTCCTCGCCAAGGACCTGGAGGAGTCCGCCATCGGCGCGATGCTGAAGATGGCGCCCGACGACCCGGACCGGCTGCTCGACGAGATCGCCGAGCAGCTGCTCACCCAGGTCGGCGAGCGCGAGGCCGAGCTCGGCCGGCTCGTGCAGTAGGTTCGAGGAAGCGGCCACAACCGGAAGAGGCGCGGCCCTGACCGGGAAAGAGAGCACCCTCATGAGCTTCGCCGCACTGCCCTCCGTGGACGTCACCGCGCTGCCCGCGGACGCCTTCCTCGTCGACGTCCGGGAGGACGACGAGTGGGAAGCGGGCCACGCCGAGGGCGCGCTGCACGTGCCGATGAGCGACTTCGTCGCCCGCTTCGGCGAGGTGTCCGAGGCCGCCGACGGCCGCACCGCCTACGTCGTGTGCAAGGCGGGCGGCAGGTCCGCCCAGGTCACGCAGTACCTCGTCCAGCAGGGCGTGGACGCGGTCAACGTCGACGGCGGCATGATGGCCTGGGACGGCGCGGGCCGGCCCATGGTCGCGGACGGCGGCAGCGAGGCCGTCGTCCTCTGAGCCGGCTGCCGGAAGTCCCCCGGCCGGGGACTGGACGGATCCGCTGCGTCGTCCTCCGGCCCGGCCCACGGGTCGGTGCGCGGCCCCGGCCCGGCCGGCGGGAGCGCACGCGCCCCGTACGGGACACGTGACCGGGCGGTGGGGTCCGGGCGGCTCAGCGGTCGAAGTCCAGCTCGACCTCGGACGTCGCCGCGTGCGACTGGCACGCCAGCACGTACCCCGCCTCCGTCTCCTCGGGCTCCAGCGCGAAGTTGCGGTCCATCGTGACCTCGCCCGAGACCAGGAACGCCCGGCACGTGCCGCAGACGCCGCCCCGGCACGCGTAGGGGGCGTCGGCGCGGGCCCGCAGCACCGTCTCCAGCAGCGGCTCGCCGTGCTCGACCGGCCAGGTGCCCGAGCGCCCCGCGAGCGTCGCCGTCAGCGTGGAGCCCGCAGCCGGCGCGGTGGACGGCGCGAGGGCCGGCACGCCCGTGGCGGCCTCGTCGATGTGGAAGATCTCCTGGTGGATGCGGGAGCGGTCCACGCCGAGTCCCCGCAGCGCCCGGTCGGCCGCGGCGACCAGGCCGAGCGGGCCGCACAGGAACCAGCCGTCGACGTCCGCCACCGGCAGCACCGACGGGAGCAGCGCGGTCAGCCGCTGCCGGTCCAGCCGGCCCGACGGGAGCCCCGCCTGCTGCTCCTCCCGCGAGACCACGGGCACCAGCTGGAACCGCCCGGGGTAGCGGTCCTTGAGGTCGGCGACCTCGTCGAGGAACATCGTCGAGGCCACCGTGCGGTCGCTGCGGACCAGGCAGAAGCGCGCCTCCGGCTCGCGGGCCAGCAGCGTCGAGGCGATCGACAGCACGGGCGTGATCCCGCTGCCGCCGACGACGGCCGCGAAGTACCCGGGCCGGGGGCTCAGGACGAAGCGGCCCGTCGGCTCCATCACGTCGACGGTGTCGCCGACGGCGAGTTCCTTGAAGGCGTACGTGGAGAACGCGCCGCCCTCCACGAGCCGCACGCCCACGCGCAGCACCGGCTCGTCGCCCGCGGGCGCGCAGATCGAGTACGTGCGCCTGACCTCGCCGCCGTCGGCGCCCGGGCGGCGGAGCGCGACGTGCTGGCCGGGGGTGTGCAGGAAGGCCCCGCGCAGCGCAGGCGGCACCTCGAACGTGAGGGCGACCGCGTCGTCCGTGAGGCGTTCGACCTCGGCGACCCGGAGCGGATGGAACATCTACAACTCCTTGAAGTGGTCGAACGGCTCCCCGCAGGACGTGCAGCGGCGCAGCGCCTTGCACGCGGTGGAGGAGAACCGGCTGAGCAGCTCCGTCGCGGTCGAGCCGCAGTGCGGGCACCGGATCGCGAGGGACAGCGGTACGGCGCCGCCGCCGCGCGGCCCGGGCGGGGCGATGCCGGCCTCGGCGAGCTTGCGCCGGCCGTCCTCGCTGATGTCGTCCGTCGACCACGGCGGCGCCAGCACGGTGACCACCTCGACGTCGCTCTGGCCCTGCTCGCGCAGCGCCCTGCGCACGTCGTCGGACATGGCCCCGATCGCCGGGCAGCCCGTGTACGTCGGCGTCAGCTCGACGCGGACGGCGCGGTGGCCGTCGGGCGCGTACGTCACCCGCACGCCCCGCAGGACGCCCAGCTCGGCCAGCGACACGACCGGCAGTTCGGGGTCGGGGACCGCCCCGGCGACGCGGCGCAGCTCCCGCTCCAGCGCCGTCTCCGGCGCCGTCCGCGCGGCCTCCCGCGTCACCACGACGCCCCCGGGTGGCTGCGGTGCAGGTGCTGCATCTCGGCGAGCATCCGCCCGAACGACTCGGTGTGCAGGCCCTCGCGGCCCGCGCCGGCGGCCCAGCCGCCGGACCGGGGGCCGTCGGGCAAGGTCAGCGTGGCGCGCTCCAGCACCTCGCCCACGGACCGCAGCCAGCCCTGCTCCAGCGCCGAGGGGTCCACGCCGAGGCCCTCGACCGGGCGGAACAGCTCCCCGGTGTAGCGCCACAGCGCGTCGCAGGCCCGCTGCATGCGCGCGTGGCTCTCCTGCGTGCCGTCGCCGAGGCGCAGCGTCCACTGGCGGGCGTGGTCGAGGTGGTAGTCGACTTCCTGCGCCGCCTTCGCGGCGAGCGGCGCGAAGGGCCCGTCGCCCGCGGCGAGTTCGCGGTACAGGGGGAGCTGGTAGGCGGAGAAGTACAGCTGGCGCGCGATCGTGTGGGCGAAGTCGCCGTTGGGCTGCTCGACGAGCTGGACGTTGCGGAACGCGCGCTCCTCGCGCAGGAAGGCCAGTTCGTCCTCGTCGCCCGCCAGGGACAGCAGGACGCGGGCCTGCCCGAGCAGGTCCAGCGCGATGTTGGCGAGGGCGACCTCCTCCTCCAGCACGGGCGCGTGGCCCGCCCACTGGCCGAGCCGGTGGGAAAGCACCAGCGCGTCGTCGCCGAGGGCCAGGGCGGCGCTCACAGGTGCTTCACCCCGTCCGGGATCTCGTAGAACGTCGGGTGCCGGTACGGCTTGTCGGCGGCCGGCGCGAAGAACGGGTCCTTCTCGTCGGGCGAGGACGCCGTCACCGCCGCGGACGGCACCACCCAGATCGACACGCCCTCGCCGCGGCGGGTGTAGAGGTCGCGCGCGTTGCGCAGGGCGAACTCGGCGTCGGGCGCGTGGAGGCTGCCCGCGTGCGTGTGGGACAGGCCGCGCCTGGCGCGCACGAACACCTCCCACAGGGGCCAGTCGGTCCGCTCGCTCATGCCGCCTCCGCCTTTCCGTGCTCGCCCGCGGCGTGCTTCGCCGCGTAGGCCGCCGCCGCGTCCCGGACCCAGGCGCCCTCCTCGTGGGCCGCCCTGCGCTGCGCGATCCGCTGCTCGTTGCACGGGCCGTTGCCCTTGAGGACGGCCTGGAACTCGGCCCAGTCGATCGGGCCGTGCTCGTGGCCGCCGTTCTCCCCCTTGTCCGGGTTCCACCGGAGGTCGGGGTCGGGCAGCGTGAGGCCGAGCGCCTCGGCCTGCGGTACGCAGATGTCCACGAAGCGCCGGCGCAGCTCGTCGTTGGAGAAGCGCTTGATCTTCCAGGCCATGGACTGCGCCGAATGGGCGGACTCGTCGTCCGGGGGGCCGAACATCATCAGCGACGGCCACCACCAGCGGTCGACCGCGTCCTGCGCCATCGCGTGCTGCTCGGGGGTGCCCTTGCTCAGCGCCATCAGCAGCTCGAAGCCCTGGCGCTGGTGGAAGGACTCCTCCTTGCAGATGCGGACCATGGCGCGGGCGTAGGGGCCGTAGGAGCACCGGCACAGGGGCACCTGGTTGGTGATCGCGGCGCCGTCCACGAGCCAGCCGATGGCGCCCACGTCCGCCCAGGTCAGCGTGGGGTAGTTGAAGATCGACGAATACTTCTGGCGGCCCGCGTGCAGCTTGTCCAGCAGCTCGTCGCGGCCGGTGCCGAGGGTCTCGGCGGCGCTGTAGAGGTACAGGCCGTGCCCGGCCTCGTCCTGGACCTTGGCCATCAGGATCGCCTTGCGGCGCAGCGAGGGGGCGCGGGTGATCCAGTTCGCCTCCGGCTGCATGCCGATGATCTCCGAGTGCGCGTGCTGCGCCATCTGCCGGACCAGCGTCGCCCGGTAGGCGTCCGGCATCCAGTCGCGCGGCTCGATGCGCTCCTCGGCGGCCACGGCCGCGTCGAACGCCGCCGTGCGCGCGTCCGGCGCCTGCCCGGCGGCCCCGGCCGTCCCGGGCGCACCCGCGCCCGCCGAGGCCGTCCCGCCCGCTGCCCCACCCGCCAACGCGGTCATCCCGACTCCCTACCGACCGATCGTTCGGTTCCTGGACTTCAATGGTCGGTCGGTGGCCCGTAGGGTGTCAACCCTGTGGAGGACTGGCTCGGCGTGGCGAGGCGGATCGGGGCGGGATGGATACGTACGGCGACCGGGGCCCGGGCGGGGCACGGCAATCCGGCGGACCGGGTGCGGAGGGCGCCGCCGACGGGGCGAAGAGCCCGCCCCCCGGCGCGTACCGCCCGGCAAGACCCGCCACCGGCTACACCACCGGCACCCGCCCGGACGCGGAACTCCCCACCGGATACGGCGACGGCCCCGACGCGGGCCGAGCTGATCGCTTTCGCGCGGGACGCGGGCGCACAGGACGTGGTGGACCTGCTGACCTGACCGGCGGGCCCGCCCGGGGCGGGGAGCGCGGTGCCGTCGAGGCACGCGCCCCCGCCCTTCTCCCGTTCCGGAGCGCGGTGGGCCGGCTCGCGGCCCGCCGCGCCGGAGGAGGGGTCAGCGCTCGCGCGCCTCGCGTTCGCGGCCCGACTCGGCGAGCTTGAGGAGGTGGTCGGCGAGGGCCTGGCCGCCCGTCGGGTCGCGGCTGATCAGCATGAGCGTGTCGTCGCCCGCGATCGTCCCGAGGACGTCGCCGAGTTCCGCCTGGTCGATGGCGGACGCCAGGAACTGGGCCGCGCCCGGGGGCGTCCGCAGCACCACGAGGTTCGCGGACGCCTCCGCGGAGATGAGGAGTTCGCCGGCGAGGCGGCGCATGCGCTCCTCCTTCACCGACTCCCCCAGCGGCGCGTGCGGGGTGCGGAACCCGCCCTCGCTCGGCACCGCGTAGATGAGTTCCCCGCCGGCGTTGCGGATCTTCACCGCGCCGAGTTCGTCGAGGTCGCGCGAGAGCGTGGCCTGCGTGACGGTCAGCCCGTCCTCCGCGAGCAGCCGCGCCAGCTGGCTCTGCGAGCGGACCGGCTGCCTGCCCAGGATGTCCACGATCCGGCGGTGCCGGGCCATTCTCGTCTGGGGCAGGGAAGGACCGCCCTGCTGCTGCGGCTCGCTCATCGTCGTCGTCTCATCTCAGTTCGGCTCAGTTCGGCTCGGTCCCGGTACCTTCGCTCTTGTCCGCCGCCGCGTCCCGTGCCGCCGCGACGGCGGCGTCCAGGGCGCCCGGCAGCGCCCGCAGGAATCCGTCGGCCTCGCCGTCCCCCACGACCAGCGGCGGCATGAGCCGCACGACATCGGGGGCGGGCGCGTTCACCAGGAAACCGGCGTCCTGAGCCGCCCGCTGCACGAGGGGTGCGAGCTGCTCGGTGAGCACGATACCGAGGAGCAGGCCCGCACCGCGGACGTGGGAGACCAGCGGGTGGCCGAGCCCCTCGATCCCGTCGCGGAGTTTCTCGCCGAGCCGCTTGACCCCGTCGAGCGCGCCGTCCGCCGCGAGGGTGTCGAGCACCGCGAGCCCGGCGGCGCACGCCACCGGGTTGCCGCCGAACGTCGTGCCGTGCTGACCCGGCTTCAGCAGGTCGGCGGCCGGCCCGAAGGCGAGGGCCGCGCCGAGCGGCAGGCCGCCGCCGAGGCCCTTCGCGAGCGTCACGATGTCGGGCTCGACACCCTGGAAGGCCTGGTGGTGGAACCAGTGGCCGGTGCGGCCGACACCCGTCTGCACCTCGTCGAGCACGAGCAGCGTGCCGGTGGCCCGGGTGATCTCCCGGGCGGCCTCCAGGTAGCCCTTCGGCGGTACGACGACGCCCAGTTCGCCCTGGATGGGTTCGATGATGACGAAGGCGGTCTCCTCGGTGACGGCGGCGCGCAGCGCCCCGGCGTCGCCGAAGGGGACGTGCGTGACCTCGCCGGGCAGCGGCGCGAACGGGGCCCGCTTGCCCTCCTGACCGGTCAGCGCGAGGGCGCCCATGGTGCGGCCGTGGAAGCCGCCGGTGGTGGCGACCATGTGCGTACGGCCCGTCAGCCGGCCCATCTTGAAGGCGGCTTCGTTGGCCTCGGCACCGGAGTTGCAGAAGTACACGCGGCCGGGGCGGCCGGCGAGCTGGACGAGGCGCTCGGCGAGGGCGACCGGCGGCTCGGCGACGTACAGGTTGGAGACGTGCCCGAGCGAGGCGATCTGCCGGGACACCGCCTCGACGACGGCGGGGTGCCCGTGGCCGAGCGCGTTGACCGCGATGCCGCCGACGAAGTCCGTGTACGCCCTGCCGTCGGCGTCCCACACCGTGGCACCCGCTCCGCGCACGAGCGAGAGGGGCGGGGTGCCGTAGTTGTCGGCCATGACGGCCTCCCAGCGGCGGGAGAGCTCCTCGTTGCCGGTGGCGGCGTCCTGCCGGACGGTGTCACTCACTGCGCGTCCCCTCCTGTGCTGTGCGGTGCGTCCGGTCCCGGGGCGTGCGGTGCCTCCGGGGCGCCGGGGCCGTCCGGCACGACCATCGTGCCGATGCCCTCGTCGGTGAAGATCTCCAGCAGGATCGAATGCGGGACCCGTCCGTCGATGACGCGCGCCGTGGAGACGCCTCCGCGCACCGCGTACAGGCAGCCCTGCATCTTGGGCACCATCCCGCTCGACAGCTCCGGAAGCAGCTTCTCCAGCTCCGTGGCGGTCAGGCGGCTGATGACGTCGTCGCTGTTGGGCCAGTCCTCGTAGAGTCCCTCGACGTCGGTGAGGACGACCAGCATCTCGGCGCCGAGGGCGACGGCGAGCGCGGCTGCGGCCGTGTCCGCGTTGACGTTGTAGACGTGGTGGTCGTCGGCGCTGCGGGCGATGGAGGAGACGACCGGGATGCGGTCGTCGTCCAGGAGGGTGGTGATCAGGCCGGTGTCGATGGCGGTGATCTCGCCGACGCGGCCGATGTCGACCAGCTCGCCCTCGACGCGCGGCCGGTGCCTGGTCGCGGTGATGGTGTGCGCGTCCTCGCCGGTGAGTCCGACGGCGTGGGTGCCGTGGGCGTTGAGCAGCCCGACCAGCTCGCGCTGGACCTGGCCCGCGAGCACCATCCGCACCACGTCCATGGCCTCGGGCGTCGTGACGCGCAGGCCCGCCCGGAACTCGCTGACCAGGCCGTGGCGGTCGAGCTGCGCGCTGATCTGGGGGCCGCCGCCGTGCACGACGACGGGCTTGAGCCCGGCCTGCCGCAGGAAGACGACGTCCTGCGCGAACGCGGCCTTCAGGTCCTCGTCCACCATCGCGTTGCCGCCGAACTTGACGACGACGACCTTGTTGTTGTGCCGCACCAGCCAGGGCAGCGCCTCGACGAGGGTCCGCGCCTTCGGCAGGGCGGTGTGCTTGCGTGCGCTCATGAGCTGTACGCGCTGTTCTCGTGGACGTAGTCGGCCGTGAGGTCGTTGGTCCAGATGACGGCGGACGCGTCCCCGGCGGCCAGGTCCGCGGTGATGCGGACCTCGCGGTAGCGCATGTCGACCAGGTCGCGGTCCTCGCCGACGGAGCCGTTCTTGCACACCCACACGTCGTTGATGGCGACGTTGAGCCGGTCCGGCTCGAAGGCCGCGCCGGTGGTGCCGATCGCGGACAGGACGCGGCCCCAGTTGGGGTCCTCACCGTGGATGGCGCACTTGAGGAGGTTGTTGCGGGCGACGGAGCGGCCCACCTCGACGGCGTCGTCCTCGGTGGCGGCGCCGACGACCTCGATGCGGATGTCCTTGGACGCGCCCTCGGCGTCGCCGACGAGGCGGCGGGCCAGGTCGGCGCACACCTCCCGCACGGCCTCCGCGAAGGCGTCGTACTCGGGGACGGTGCCGGAGGCGCCCGAGGCGAGCAGCAGCACGGTGTCGTTGGTCGACATGCAGCCGTCGGAGTCCACCCGGTCGAAGGTCGTACGGGTCGCCGCGCGCAGCGCCCGGTCCAGGTCGGGGGCCGCCACGTCGGCGTCGGTGGTCAGGACGACGAGCATGGTGGCGAGGCCCGGGGCGAGCATGCCCGCGCCCTTGGCCATGCCGCCGACGGTCCAGGCACCGCCGGGGCCGCTCGCGATCGCCGTCTTGTGCACGGTGTCGGTGGTCATGATGGCGAGGGCGGCCTTCTCGCCGCCGTGCTCGGACAGTTCGGCGGCGGCCCGGTCGACGCCCGGCAGCAGTTTGTCCATGGGCAGGAGTTCACCGATGAGGCCGGTGGACGCGACGGCGACCGCTCCGGCGCCGACCTCGCCCTCCGCGTCCGCCGCGAGGCCGGTGAGGACCTCGGCGACCCGTTCGGCGGTGGCGTGCGTGTCCTGGAAGCCCTGGGGTCCGGTGCAGGCGTTCGCGCCGCCGGAGTTGAGGACGACGGCGGCGATCTCGCCGCCCCTGACGACCTGCTCGCTCCACAGGACGGGCGCCGCCTTGACGCGGTTGGAGGTGAAGACGCCCGCGGCGGCCCTGCGGGGGCCGCGGTTGAGGACGAGGGCCAGGTCGGGGTTGCCGTTCTGCTTGATTCCCGCGGCGATGCCCGTCGCGGCGAATCCCTTCGGTGCGGTGACGCTCAAGGCGCGACTCCGATCGTGGAGAGTCCGGTGTCCTCGGGGAGCCCGAGGGCGATGTTCATGCTCTGCACGGCACCGCCCGCGGTGCCCTTGGCGAGGTTGTCGATGGCGCTGATCGCGATGATCCGGTTCGCGTACGGATCGTGGGTGACCTGGACCTGTACGGCGTTGGAGCCGTGGACGGACGCCGTGGCGGGCCACTGGCCCTCGGGCAGCAGGTGGACGAACGGCTCGTCCGCGTAGGCCTTCTCGTAGGCCGCGCGCACGCTCTCGGCCGTGGTGCCGGGGCGGGCCTTGGCGGAGCAGGTGGCGAGGATGCCGCGCGGCATCGGGGCGAGGGTGGGGGTGAAGGACACCGTGACGTGCTCGCCCGCGACGGCGTCGAGGTTCTGGGTGATCTCGGGGGTGTGCCGGTGCCCGCCCCCCACGCCGTAGGGCGACATCGAGCCCATGACCTCGCTGCCGAGCAGGTGCGGCTTCGCCGACTTGCCGGCTCCGGACGTGCCGGAGGCCGCCGTGATCACCACCTCCGCCTCGGCGAGCTGGGCCGCGTACGCCGGGAACAGCGCCAGCGACACGGCCGTGGGGTAGCAACCGGGCACCGCGATGCGCTTGGACCCCTCCAGCGCGGCGCGGGCGCCCGGCAGTTCCGGCAGGCCGTAGGGCCAGGTCCCGGCGTGCTCCGAGCCGTAGAACCGTTCCCAGTCGGCCGCGTCACGGAGGCGGAAGTCCGCCCCCATGTCCACGACGAGCGTCTCGTCCCCCAGTTGCCGGGCGACGGCCGCGGACTGTCCGTGCGGCAGCGCGAGGAAGACGACGTCGTGTCCCGCGAGCGTCTCCGGGCCGGTCTCCTCCAGCACCCGGCCTGCGAGCGGCAGCAGGTGCGGCTGCAGCGCTCCGAGCCGCTGCCCGGCGTTGCTGTTGCCGGTGACGGCCCCGATCTCGACCTCGGGGTGCCCGAGCAGCACTCGCAGCACCTCTCCCCCGGCGTACCCACTGGCGCCGGCCACTGCCACACGTAGAGCCATCGAACAGCCTCCCTCTCAAGAGCATGACTATACGTATGCATGCACTTTTATGCAACGGTGGGGCGGCTGGACCCCGGGCCCGGCGGGCGCGGGGGACCGACGGGGAGGGGCGTCGCGGGGGGCTGCGGAACGGCGGCGCCGCCCGGCCCGGCGGGCGCCGGGGCCG
>NZ_JAKGCV010000350.1 GCF_021556455.1 Streptomyces fuscigenes
CGGCCGGCACGGAGCAGCCGGCGAGCGCGGAGGCCGTGTGCGCGTCGGCGATGCCCTCCGGGGCCAGGGTGAGCAGCCGCAGCGTGTGCGCGGCGGACGGCGACAGCGAGTCGTAGGCCAGGCGGAAGGCGCGGGCCAGCGGGCGGTCGCCCTCCGGGACGTCCGTTTCGGGCGGCAGCTCGCGCAGCCGCCGCGCGAGGTCGGCGACGGAGGCCGTGGGCCGGGCCGCGAGCCAACCGCCCGCCAGCACCAGGGCGGCGGGCTGGCCGCCGCACTCCTCGGCGAGCGACTCGGCGGCCTGCGGGTCGACGGTGATGCGCACGGCGCCCGTGTAACGGCCGAGCAGTTCGACGGCGGCGGCGCTGTCGAGGCCGCCGACGGTGCACGGCCGGACGTCGGGGATGCCGGTGAGCGGGCCCCGGGACACGGCGACGACCAGGCAGTCGGCGGTGTCGGGCACGAGCGGGTCGACCTGCTCCGCGTCGACGGCGTCGTCGAGCAGCAGCAGGGCCTTGCGGGCGGCGAGGACCAGGCGCACGCGCTCCGTCAGGGCGTCCTCGTCCTCCCCCGGCGGCGCCTCGACGCCGAGCGCCACGAGGACGGCGCGGGCGGAGCGCTCCCCCGGCACGGGCTCGCCGCCGGGTTCCGACAGGGCGACCCGTACGACGCCTCCGGGGTAGCCGTCGCGCAGCCGCCGGGTGATCTCCTCGGCGAGCGCGGTGCGCCCGGACCCCGGCCGGCCCGCGACGAGCAGGACGCGCGCACGGGGTTCCTTGCGGCCGGCGATGGTGTTGAGCCCGGCGCGGTCGAGGTCGGCGCGCAGCTGGACCAGCTCGCGGCGACGGCCGAGGAAGGGCGGCCCGGCGGCCCGGTCCGGGCTGCTCACGTCCACCGCCTGATCCGTCATGGGATCACGCTCCGTCCACCTGACCCAGACCGGGTGTCCCGCGAGGGCCCGCGGGGGCCCCGAGCCTAGTTGACCGGCCCCGGCCCGGACGCCGGGCGTGCCCGCGGAATCACCAGATCGGATCAGCCGACAGTCCGATCGGCATCCGATCGGGTCGGGGGCCCGCAGGAGGGTGCGGAACGCGGGCGCGGAGGCCGGTGTCGGGAGGGCGGGGACCCCGGAGCCGAGGCTCCGGGCACCCGAGGCCGGGGAGCCGCGGGGCCGGGCGCCGGGAAGCCGGTGGGGGAAGCCCGGCCCCGGCCCGCCGCCCGCCGCGGTGTCAGGACGTGAACGGGCGGGCCGGCCAGGGGGCGTCCGCCGGGCGCAGCGCGTCCGGGCCGTCGCCCGCGAGCGCCGCCGTCAGCGCGAGGACACCCACCGTGAGGCAGGAGTTGTGGAGCTCGCCGGCCAACACCCCGCGGGCCAGGTCGGCCAGCGGCACCCGGGCCAGCTCCATGTCGGCCTCCTCCTCGGAGACCTCGAAGCGCTTGCCCTCGGCCTCGCCGAGGTCGCGCGCCAGGAACACCCGCACCGCCTCGTCGGACCCGCCCGGGGACGTGTACATGTCGGCGAGCACCCGCCAGTCGCCGGCCTTGACGTGCGCCTCCTCGTACAGCTCGCGCTGCGCCGCGTGCAGGGGGTTCTCGCCCTCGACGTCGAGGAGGCCCGCCGGGATCTCCCACAGCTTCTGCCGCACGGGGTGGCGGTACTGGCGCAGGACGACGACGTTGCCGTCGTCGTCGAGCGCGAGGATCGCGACGGAGCCCGGGTGGACCTGGTAGTCGCGCTTGACGACCGAGCCGTCCGGCATGACCACCTCGTCCGTGCGCACTCCGGTCTTGTTGCCGCGGAAGGGCACCTCGGTCCCGGTGACGCGCCACTCCTCGGGGGCATCCTTGACGGTCATGAAACGCAACCTCCACACGTAACCGGTGAAACGGACGGCCGGGGCGTGCGGATCTGCCCGATCCGTACGCCCCGGTTCCACCGTATCGCCAGGTGCCGCGCGTCCCCGCGGCCGCTCGGGACCGCGGGGGCCGCGTCAGGCGTCGGTGCCGAGCTTGCGCTCCACCGCGGCCTTGACCAGGCCCGCGAACAGCGGGTGCGGCCGGGTGGGGCGGGAGCGCAGCTCCGGGTGCGCCTGCGTCGACACCAGGAACGGGTGGACGCTGCGCGGGTACTCCACGTACTCGACGAGCTTGTTGTCGGGCGAGGTCCCCGAGAACACCAGCCCGGCCTTCTTCTCCAGCTCCGCGCGGTAGGAGTTGTTGACCTCGTAGCGGTGCCGGTGGCGCTCCTGCACGTACGGCTCGTCGTCGTACGCCTCGCGCACCAGCGAGCCCTCGGCGAGCTTCGCCGGGTACAGGCCGAGGCGCATCGTGCCGCCGAGGTCGCCCGCGCCCTCCACGTACGCCAGCTGCTCCTCCATCGTGGAGATGACCGGGTGCGCGGTGCCCGCGTCGAACTCGGTGGAGTTCGCGTCGGGGATCTCCGCGAGGTTGCGTGCCGCCTCGATGACGATGCACTGCAGGCCAAGGCAGATGCCGAGCAGCGGGATCCGGTTCTCGCGGGCGTACTGGATCGCGCCGATCTTGCCGGTGACACCGCGGTCGCCGAACCCGCCCGGGATCAGCACGCCGTCGACGTCGGCGAGCTGGCGCGCGGCGCCCGCCGGGGTCTTGCACTCGTCGGACGTCACCCACTTCACATTGACCCTCGCCCGGTTGGCGAAGCCGCCCGCACGCATGGCCTCCGTCACCGACAGGTAGGCGTCAGGCAGGTCGATGTACTTGCCGACGAGGGCGATGGTGACCTCGTGGTCGGGGTTGTGCACCCGGTCCAGCAGGTCGTCCCAGACCGTCCAGTCGACGTCGCGGAAGGGCAGGTCGAGCTTGCGCACGACGTACGCGTCGAGGCCCTCGGCGTGCAGCACCTTCGGGATGTCGTAGATCGACTTGGCGTCGATGGCCGCGACCACGGCCGCCTCGTCCACGTCGCACATCAGCGAGATCTTGCGCTTGATGGACAGCGGGACCTCGCGATCGGCGCGCAGCACGATCGCGTCGGGCTGGATGCCGATGCTGCGCAGCGCCGCCACCGAGTGCTGCGTCGGCTTCGTCTTCAGCTCGCCGGAGGGGCCGATGTAGGGCAGCAGCGAGATGTGCACGACGAAGACGTTGTCGCGGCCGACCTCGTGGCGCACCTGACGCACCGTCTCCAGGAACGGCTGGGACTCGATGTCGCCCACGGTGCCGCCGACCTCCGTGATGACCACGTCGACGTCGTCGGTGGCCATCCGCCGGATGCGGTGCTTGATCTCGTTGGTGATGTGCGGGATGACCTGCACGGTGTCGCCGAGGTAGTCGCCGCGGCGCTCCTTGGTGATCACCGTGGAGTAGACCTGCCCGGTGGTGACGTTGGCGCTGCCGTCGAGCTCCACGTCGAGGAAGCGCTCGTAGTGCCCGACGTCCAGGTCGGTCTCGGCGCCGTCGTCCGTGACGAACACCTCACCGTGCTGGAAGGGGTTCATCGTGCCGGGGTCGACGTTCAGGTACGGGTCCAGCTTCTGCATGGTGACCCGCAGACCGCGCGCCTTCAGCAGCGCTCCGAGGCTGGAGGCGGTGAGGCCCTTGCCGAGGGAGGAGGCAACACCGCCCGTGACGAAGATGTGCTTGGTCGTCGAGGATGTCGTGGATCGGTTCGGCATGGCCAAGAGGGGGCTCCCGTGGTCGCGGTCTGAGGTGGCGTCGCGGCGGCTTCGGTGCGCCCTGTCTGCGAGTTTCACGCCTGAGGGAGACCACCGGTCCACGGGCTACCAGACTAACAGCGCCCGGGAGCGACTGCTTCCGGCCACGTCCGGCGGGCGCCTCCGCCCGCCTCGGCCGTGACTCACCCGTTCATCCGACCTATGGTGCCGTGAGCGTGACGCAGAAGGGCTGGGTGCGTCGTATCCTGCTCGGACATTCGCTGCCGAGTCAGGCCGGCAAACGGCACCACCCCAGCCCGTATTCCCGGAAAAAGAGCTCGTCAACGACCCCTTGACCGCAGTAAGCGCCCTCGTGAGGGCGACGTGGCCGTTGAACTGGAGATGCACGTGGCAGGGCGCATCGAGGATTACGCACTCATCGGAGACATGCAGACCGCGGCACTGGTCTGCCGGGACGGCACGGTCGACTGGCTGTGCCTGCCCCGCTTCGACTCCCACGCCGTGTTCGCTGCCCTGCTGGGCACCGACGAACACGGTTTCTGGCGACTGGGGCCCGCCTGTCCTGCGGGTTCCGAGCCGCCGCGGGCCCAGCGGCGCCGGTACGCCGGCGACTCGCTGATCCTGGAGTCGGAGTGGGACACCTCGGCGGGGACGGTCAGAGTGACCGATTTCATGCCCCCGCGCGACGGCGCCCCGCAGTTGATCCGCATCGTGGAAGGCGTCAGCGGGCAGGTCCCGATGCGCTCCACCCTCCGCATGCGCTTCAGCTACGGACGGGTCACTCCCTGGGTGCACAAGGTCGGCGACCGCACGGTGGCCGTCGCGGGCCCCGACTCCGTGTGGCTCGACACCACCGCCGAGACGTACGGCAAGGATCTGACGACGTACGCCGACTTCACGGTCTCCCCCGGCGAGCGGGTCGCGTTCACGATCAGCTGGCAGCCCTCGCACCGCCCGCAGCCGGCCCTGCCGGAGCCCGAGAGCTCGCTGGAGGCGACGGCTGAGTTCTGGCGGGACTGGGTGGACCAGTGCACGTACCACGGCCCCTACCGGGAGGCGGTGGTCCGCTCGCTGATCACGCTGAAGGCGCTGACGTACGCGCCGACCGGCGGGATCGTCGCGGCGCCCACCACCTCGCTGCCCGAGGAGATCGGCGGCGTGCGCAACTGGGACTACCGCTACACGTGGCTGCGGGACGCGGCGATCACGCTGTCGTCGCTGCTGCGCACCGGTTACCGGGAGGAGGCCCGCGCCTGGCGCGAGTGGCTTCTCCGAGCCGTCGCGGGCGACCCGGAGAACCTCCAGATCATGTACGGCATCGCCGGCGAGCGGGAGTTGGGCGAGGCGGAGCTCGACTGGCTTCCCGGCTACGAGGGCTCCACGCCCGTGCGGGTCGGCAACAACGCCGCCCACCAGCTCCAGCTGGACGTGTACGGCGAGGTCACCGAGGCCCTGCACCTGGCGCACATGACCGGGCTCGCCCGCAACGACTACGCGTCGGTCCTGCAGCTCAAGCTGATCCAGTACCTTCAGGCGCACTGGCACCAGCCGGACGAGGGCATCTGGGAGGTGCGCGGGCCGCGCCGCCACTTCGTCCACTCGAAGGTGATGGCGTGGGTCGCGGTCGACCGGACGATCAAGCTGGTGGAGTCCGGCGACGCGGAGGGCCCGCTGGAGGAGTGGCGCGAGCTGCGCGACGACATCCACCGCGACGTGTGCGAGAGGGGCTTCGACCACGAGCGCAACACGTTCACGCAGTCGTACGGCTCCCGGGAGCTCGACGCCTCGCTGCTGCTGATCCCGCAGGTCGGCTTCCTGCCGCCGGACGACAAGCGGGTCATCGGCACGATCGAGGCGATCCAGCGCGAGCTGTCCACGCCGGACGGCTTCGTGCTGCGCTACCCGACCTCGGGCGGTGAGGCGGGCCTGGACGGGCTGGCGGGCGACGAGGGCGCGTTCCTCGCGTGCTCGTTCTGGCTGGCCGACGACCTCGCCATGATCGGCCGGGTGGACGAGGCGCGCAGGCTGTTCGAGAAGCTGCTCAGCCTCCGCAACGACCTCGGGCTGCTCGCCGAGGAGTGGGACCCCAGGGGGCAGCGCCAGGTGGGCAACTTCCCGCAGGCGTTCAGCCACGTCCCGCTGATCGACACGGCGCTGCGGCTGACCGCGTCGGGCGCCTACTCGGGCTGATCCCCCACGCGGGCCGCGGGCCGCGGGCCGGGCACGGCGCGCGGCGCCGCGAGGCATGGCACGCGGGGGCACCGGCCGGGGCACGGCATGCGGC
>NZ_JAKGCV010000351.1 GCF_021556455.1 Streptomyces fuscigenes
CCCGCCGCGGGCCGCCCGGGACCGCGCGGCGGCCGGGGGCCCGGGCGGCGGCGCACCGGCCTCGCGATCGTGGCGGCGCTCCTCGCGGTCCTGATCGGCGCCGGCGTCTGGTACATCAACTCCGGGCAGTTCACCCGGGTGCCGCGGGTGCTCGGGCAGAGCGAGCAGGCGGCGAAGAAGCGCCTGTCGGACGCGGGGCTGGACGCCCGCGTCGACCACGGCTACAGCGACGCGTTCGACCGGGGCACGGTCATGCGCAGCGACCCGGCCCCCGAGACCAAGCTCCGCGGCGACGGCCCGGTGACGCTCACCGTCTCGCGCGGCCCGAAGATCGTCCAGGTCCCCCGCCTGAACGGGATGTCCCTCGCCGGGGCCAAGGCCGCTCTCGCGAAGGCGGGGCTGTCGGCCGGGCTCGTCACCTCCGTGTTCGACGACGGGACCGACCGCGGCTCGGTCGTCTCGTCCTCGCCCGCCGCGGGCGAGCGGATCCGCCCCGACAAGGCCGTCGCGCTGAAGGTGAGCAGGGGCAGCCCGGTCGACGTGCCCGACGTCACCGGCGAGGACGTGGACGACGCGACGTCGGACCTCGCCGACGCCGGGCTGAAGGCCGAGGTCGCCCAGCAGCGCGTCGAGTCCCCCGAGGACGCGGGCGACGTGGCCCGGCAGTCCCCGGGCGACGGCGCCCAGCTGGCCGAGGGGGACACCGTCAAGCTGACCGTGTCCAAGGGCCCCAGGATGGTCGAGGTTCCCGACGTCACGGGCAGCTCCGCCGAGGACGCGCGCCGTACGCTCGAGGGCGCCGGGTTCGAGGTGAAGGTGAAGCACAGCTTCCCCTTCCTCGACGACACGATCACCGAGCAGTCCGTGGACGGCGGCGACACGGCCCCCGAGGGCAGCACGATCACGCTGAGGACCGACGGGCTGTGACGGTCCTCGGCCTGCGGGGCCGCACCGCGCGCGCCGCGGATTCCCGCCCGGTGTGAGGCCCTGGCGGGCGGCGCGGGCGCGCCCGCCGCTCCCCGTCCGTCGGCGGCCGGCCCCGGCCCGGCGCCCCGCGCCCCCGAACCACGAACCACGAACCACGAACCACGAACCACGAACCACGACAGCAAGGACGGCACCCCTTCCCATGCGCAACCCCGTCGGCGCCCATGTCCCCGTCGCGGGCGGCCTCGCCACCACCGGGCTCGGCTACGCACGCGACCTCGGCGCCGAGACCGTCCAGGTGTTCGTCGCCAACCCGCGCGGCTGGGCGACGCCCCCCGGCGACCCGGCGCAGGACGAGCTGTTCCGCGCCGGGTGCGCGGAGGCCGGCATGCCCGCCTACGTGCACGCCCCCTACCTGATCAACTTCGGCTCGGGCACGCCCGAGACGGCCGCGCGCTCCGTGGAGTCGATGCGCCACAGCCTGCGCCGCGGCCGGGCCATCGGGGCCCGTGGGGTGGTGGTGCACACCGGTTCGGCGACGGGCGGCCAGGACCGGGCGACGGCGCTCGCGCAGGTGCGCGAGCTGCTGCTGCCCCTGCTCGACGAGCTGACGCACGACGACGACCCGCCCGTCCTGCTGGAGCCGACCGCGGGCCAGGGCTCCTCGCTGTGTTCGCGCGTGTGGGACCTGGCGCCCTACTTCGCGGCGCTCGACGCGCACCCGAAGCTCGGCGTGTGCCTGGACACCTGCCACGTCTTCGCCGCGGGCCACGACCTCACGGGCGAGCACGGCATGACGCAGACCCTGGACCTGCTGGTGGAGACGGTGGGCGAGGGCCGGCTCCGCCTGGTCCACGCGAACGACTCGAAGGACGTGGCCGGCGCCCACAAGGACCGGCACGAGAACATCGGCTCCGGGCACATCGGCGAGGAGCCGTTCGGGGCGCTGCTGCGCCATCCGGCGACGGCGGGCGTCCCCCTGGTGACGGAGACGCCGGGCGGCAAGCAGGGCCACACGGACGACGTCTCACGGCTGCAGAAGCTCCGCGACGCCTGAGCACGGGCACGCACGCCCGACCGCCGGCGCACCGGCGCCGACGCTCCCGGCCCGGCCGGGGATGCCGGGGTCCCGGTCGTGCTGGTCCGGCGGGATCCGGACGACGGGTTGGTCCTAGAGCTCCGGGCCCTCGCCGGGTTCCTCCTGGTAGCTGTAGCGCTGCTCGGCCCAGGGGTCGGCCAGGTTGTGGTAGCCGCGCTCCTCCCAGAAGCCTCGGCGGTCCGCCGTCATGTACTCGACGCCCCTGACCCATTTGGGTCCTTTCCAGGCGTAGAGGTGGGGCACGATCAGCCGCAGCGGAAAGCCGTGCTCGGCGGTGAGCAGTTCGCCGTCCCGGTGCGTGGCGAAGATGGTGCGGTCCCCGGCGAAGTCCGCGAGGCGCAGATTCGCGCTGTAGCCGTATTCGGCCCAGACCATCACGTGGGTCACCGAGGGGGCCGGCGGCGCGAGGTCGAGGACGGTTTTCGCGTGCACGCCACCCCATTCGGCCCCGAGCATGCTGAATTTCGTGACGCAGTGGACGTCGGCGACGACCGTGGAGAACGGGAGGGTCGTGAATTCCTCGTGGTTCCAGCAGTGCTTGTCCGCGTCCGAGGTGGCTCCGAACACCCGGAATTCCCAGCGGTCCGGCTTGAACTTGGGAACGGGCCCGTAATGCGTGACGGGCCAGCCGCGCTGGAGGCGCTGGCCCGGCGGCAGCGGGGCCTCCTGCGATATCCGGTGCCCTCCGCTCTGCTCCTGACCCATGCTTTACATGGTGACAGACCGGGAGGGGTGGTCAGGACCAGACAGGTCGCACATACCCCCACGTCACACCAAGGACGCCCTTACTGGACGCCCCTGTGCGGCGGTGCGAGACTGCGCGCAGTCTCACCGGGCACATGTCTGACACGCGTCACGCGCGACGCGTCCGTGGTCACGTCGTTGGAAGGAGCCGCTGCCATGCAGGGCGACCCCGAGGTCCTTGAGTTCTTGAACGAGCAGCTGACGGCCGAGCTCACCGCGATCAATCAGTACTTCCTGCACGCGAAGATGCAGGAGAACTTCGGCTGGACGAAGCTCGCGAAGAACACCCGCGCGGAATCCTTCGACGAGATGCGCCACGCGGAGATGCTGACGGACCGGATCCTGCTGCTGGACGGGCTGCCCAATTACCAGCGTCTCTTCCACGTCAGGGTCGGCCAGACCGCCACCGAGATGTTCGAGGCGGACCGGCAGGTCGAGGTGGAGGCCATCGACCGGCTCAAGCGGGGCATCGACGTGATGCGGTCGAAGAACGACCACACGTCCAAGCGCCTGTTCGAGGCGATCCTGGAGGACGAGGAGCACCACATCGACTATCTGGACACGCAGCTGGGCCTGATCGAGAAGCTCGGCGAACCGCTGTACATCGCCCAGCAGATCCAGCAGCCGGAGGACGGCGGCGACAGCGCCGGCTGACGTCCGGCGGGGTGCGGGAGGGCCGGACGGCGTACGGAACCGGTGCGGGCCCGGGAAGGCCGCGCGGCGTACGAGACCGGCGTGGAGGATCCCGGAAGGCTAGGCGGCGAACGGCACCCGGGTGAAGGGCTCCGGCGCGAGGGGTTCCGCCGGGGCGAGCGGCACGACAGGTGCCTGGGCGGGCGCGTCCGGCGCCGGGGTCCCCGGGGCGCCGGGTCCGGCGGCCGCTTCGGCGGGCTCCTGCGCGCGGCCTTCGAGAAGCCGGCGGCTCGGGCACGTCCCGCGGCCGAGGATCGCCTGTATGCGCTTGACGCAGCCGCCGCAGTCCGTGCCCGCCTTGCACCGGGAGGCGATCTGGCGGGGCGTGCAGGCGCCGTCCGCCGCGTGCTGCTTGACCTGCGACTCCGTGATGCCGAAGCAGGAGCATACGTACACGCGGTTCACCTCCCGGAGGGGTCGGGCCTGGGACGCCGTCCCGATGTCTCGGTGAGGCTAACCTAACCTTACCCACGACCGCATCCCGCGCAGAACCCCCCATACAGGTGATGGGGCACGGATCACAACCGGTGATCCGTGCCCCATCGTCCGTTCCTCGGTGACCTGCCGGGTCCGCGGGACCCGTCCGGGCGGGCCTACTGGTCGCGGTACATCTCCGCCACCAGGAAGGCGAGATCGAGCGACTGGCTGCGGTTGAGGCGGGGGTCGCACGCCGTCTCGTAGCGCTGGTGCAGGTCGTCGACGAAGATCTCGTCCCCGCCGCCCACGCACTCGGTGACGTCGTCGCCGGTGAGCTCGACGTGGATGCCGCCGGGGTGGGTGCCGAGCCCCTTGTGTACCTCGAAGAAGCCCTTGACCTCGTCCAGGACGTCGTCGAAGCGGCGCGTCTTGTGGCCGGAGGCGGCCTCGAAGGTGTTGCCGTGCATCGGGTCCGTCACCCAGGCGACGGTCGCGCCGGAGGCCGTGACCTTCTCGACCAGTTCGGGCAGCTTGTCGCGGACCTTGTCCGCGCCCATGCGCACCACGAACGTGAGGCGGCCGGGCTCCCGCTCCGGGTCCAGCTTGTCGATGTAGGCGAGGGCCTCGTCCACCGTGGTGTTCGGGCCGAGCTTGACGCCGAGCGGGTTGCGGATCCGCGAGGCGAACTCGATGTGCGCGCCGTCGAGCTGGCGGGTGCGCTCGCCGATCCACACCATGTGGGCCGACGTGTTGTACAGGGTGCCCGTGCGCGAGTCGGTGCGGGTGAGGGCCGCCTCGTAGTCGAGCAGGAGCGCCTCGTGCGAGGAGTAGAACTCGACCGACTTGAACTCGGCCGGGTCGGCTCCGCACGCCTTCATGAAGTTGAGCGCGTTGTCGATCTCGCGGGCGAGCTGTTCGTAACGCTGGCCGGCGGGCGAGGACTTGACGAAGTCCTGGTTCCAGGCGTGCACCTGGCGCAGGTCCGCGTAGCCGCCGGTGGTGAAGGCGCGCACCAGGTTCAGCGTGGAGGCCGACGCGTGGTACATCCGCGTCAGGCGCGCCGGGTCGGGCACGCGGGAGGCCGCGTCGAAGGCGAAGCCGTTGACGGAGTCGCCGCGGTACGTCGGCAGCGTCACGCCGTCGCGCGTCTCGGTGTCCTTGGAGCGGGGCTTCGAGTACTGGCCGGCGATCCGGCCGACCTTGACCACGGGGACCGACGCGGCGTAGGTGAGGACGGCGCTCATCTGGAGCAGCGTCTTGAGCTTCGCGCGGATCTGCTCCGCGGACACGGCGTCGAACGCCTCCGCGCAGTCGCCGCCCTGGAGCAGGAAGGCCTCACCCTTCGCGACCGCGGCCAGGCGCGACCGCAGCAGGTCGCACTCGCCGGCGAAGACGAGCGGCGGGCAGGCCTCCAGCTCCGCCACGGCCGCGCGCAGCGCGTCCTGGTCGGGATACGCCGGCTGCTGCGCAGCGGGGAGACCTTTCCAGGTGGGCACATGCGTCGCGGGATTCTCAGCGTTCACTGTCACAGACCCAGGTTACGCGGTGACGCACCGGGAGGAGGCAAGCGGCTCACAGTGTGGAACGGCGCCGGCACACTGCGGTCGTTCCGGGTCGGGCGGCCGGCGGTGCGCTAGGGTGTCGCCATGCTTCGTCACACGCATCAGTCCTGGTGGTGGCCGGATCGACCGGCGACCCCACTGATCTCGCGCGCGTGACGCATATCGCACGGATCGAGAAGGCCGCCCGAGGGCGGCCTTCCGTGTGTCGAGGGACCTGCCGGCGCGAGACGCCGCGGCAGTCCTGAGGCGGGCCGCTCCTCCCTCTCCGGAAGGACACCCACCCATGACCGCAGTCCCCCCTCCCGCCCCGGCTCCCGGCGCCCCCGGGGCCTCCTCCGCGCCGGCACGCGGTGCGACGCAGTCGCCGGCGCCTGCCGCCGGCTCCCCCCGCCCCACTGACGGCGGCTCCCCCTCGGCGGGGGAACCGGGGTGCCCGGGCCGCCCCGCCCTCGC
>NZ_JAKGCV010000352.1 GCF_021556455.1 Streptomyces fuscigenes
CGGCCCGCGCGGCGGTCCCGTGCCCGCACCGGTCCGCGCCGCCCGGGCGGAGGCGGCCGCCCCGCCGGCCCGTCCGGGCCCCGAACCCGAGCCCTCCAGGAGCAGGAGTACGACGATGCAGCGCCTCACCGCTCAGTCACTGACCCTCGGCTACGACAAGCGGGTCATCTCCCGCGACCTGTCCCTGGAGATACCCGACCACTCCTTCACCGTCGTCGTCGGCCCCAACGCCTGCGGCAAGTCGACGCTGCTGCGCGCCCTGTCCCGCATGCTCAGGCCGGAGCAGGGCCGGGTGCTGCTCGACGGCTCCGCCATCCACACCATGCCGGCGAAGAAGGTCGCCAAGACCCTGGGCCTGCTGCCGCAGTCGTCCACCGCGCCCGACGGCATCACCGTGGCCGACCTCGTCGCCCGCGGCCGCTACCCGCACCAGGGCCTGCTGCGCCAGTGGTCCCCCGAGGACGAGCGGATCGTGGGCGAGTCGATGGCCGCGACCCGCATCGGCGAACTCGCCGAGCGCTACGTCGACGAGCTCTCCGGCGGCCAGCGCCAGCGCGTGTGGATCGCCATGGCCCTGGCCCAGCAGACCCCGCTGCTCCTGCTCGACGAGCCCACCACGTACCTGGACATCCAGCACCAGATCGACGTGCTCGACCTGTGCGCGGAACTGCACGAGACCCAGGGCCGCACGCTCGTCGCCGTCCTGCACGACCTCAACCACGCGGCCCGCTACGCCACGCACCTGATCGCGATGCGGGGCGGCAGCGTCGTCGCTCAGGGGCCGCCCGCCGAGGTGGTCACCGCGCCGCTGGTGGAGAAGGTGTTCGGGCTGCGCTGCCAGGTCATCGAGGATCCCGAGACGGGCACCCCCCTCGTCGTGCCCGCGGGTCGGCGCCGCCGGGCCGAGGCCGCCCGCGAGGCGGAACGGGCCGCCCCCGCGCCGCTCCCGAAGTAGGGCGCCGCCGCCTGGGCCGTCCGGGTGCCCGCCGGGCACGGCGGCAGGGGCCGGGGCGCTCCGCTCCCTCTTCCTTCCGTGCCCTCGCACCGCCTCGCGGCGGCCCCCTCGCGGCAGGCAGCGGACCCCCTTGCGGCGGACCGCCCTACAGCAGCGAGCGCAGCCGGAGCAGGTCGCGCAGGGCCGCCTCGAACCTGACCCGGCCCGAGCCCCACGCCACGGCGAAGTTCAGCCGCCCGTCCACGAGGGCGAGCAGGTCGTCCGAGGCCATGGCGAGCCGGATCTGCGCACGCTCGGCGGGCGGGCCGCGGCGCACCGCGTCGTCCACGTCGATCGTGCCGCGGCGCAGGCGCCCGGTGTACGTGAGGCCGAGGTCCGTCACGTGGCAGCTGAGCGTGCGGTCGAGGTCCGCGGCGCCGCGCACGGCGCCGTCCGCGCCGGCGAGGCTCTCCGCGAGCCTGTCGAGCGCGTTCCTGCACTCCTCGGGGGACGCCATCGCCCACGACGCTACGGCATCGGACACCCGCCTGCGCCCGGGGTGATCGCGGTAGCGTTCCGCCATGAGCGACACGTCCCCCGACCACCGCACCGAGGACCCGGAAGAGGCCGCGGAGACGGGCGCGGGCGCACCGCCCGACCCCGACGAGGCGGGGCCCCGGCACCCCGCGCCGGGCCCCGCCGGACCGGCCCCCCTCGGCGTGGAGCGCGCGGCGACCGGCGACGCCCGCGTGGACGCGCGCCTCGCCCGCCTCGCCGACGCCGACCACCTCGCCACCGACGGGCATATCGAGGTGTACGAGGATGTTCACCAGGGGCTGCGTGAGGCGCTCAGCGCGCTGGACGCCCGCCCCGCACCACCCGCGTACGACCACAGGAGCTGAAACCCACGTGGCAGGACTGGCACGCCGGCGCCTCGACGCCGAGCTGGTGCGCCGTGAGCTGGCGCGCTCGCGCGAACACGCCTCCCAGCTGATCGCCGCGGGGCGCGTCACCGTGGGCGGCATGACCGCGACGAAGGCCGCCACGCAGGTCCAGACGAGTGCGGCGGTCGTCGTCACGGAGGACGCGGCCGACCCCGGATACGCCTCGCGCGGCGGCCACAAGTTGGCCGGCGCGCTCGACGCGTTCGGGCCGCTCGGCCTCGCCGTCGAGGGCCGCCGCGCGCTCGACGCGGGCGCCTCCACCGGCGGCTTCACCGACGTGCTGCTGCGCGCGGGGGCCGCGCACGTGATCGCCGTCGACGTCGGCTACGGGCAGCTGGTGTGGGCCCTGCAGAACGACGAGCGGGTGACGGTCAAGGACCGCACGAACGTGCGCGAGCTGACGCTCGAAGCGATCGGGTCCGTCCCCGTCGACCTGGTCGTCGGCGATCTCTCCTTCATCCCGCTCGGGCTGGTCCTGCCGGCCCTCGCCGCGTGCAGCGCCCCGGACGCCGATCTGGTGCTCATGGTGAAGCCGCAGTTCGAGGTGGGCAAGGAGCGCCTCGGCAGCGGCGGTGTGGTGCGCAGCCCCGAGCTGCGGGCCGAGGCGGTGACGGGCGTGGCGCGGCGCGCGGCCGAGCTGGGCCTCGGCGTGCGGGGCGTCACGGCCAGCCCCCTGCCGGGGCCGTCCGGCAATGTCGAGTACTTCCTGTGGCTGCGGGCCGACGCGCCCCCGCTCGACCCGGCGGACGTGCAGCGCGCGGTTTCGGAGGGACCCAAGTGACCAACGCCGCAGACGTCCAAGCGACGGAGCCCGACCGCACGGTGTTCCTGCTCGCGCACACCGGCAGGGCCGCCGCGGTGCGCAGTGCCGAACTCGTCGTCAACGCGCTGGTGGCCCACGGCATCGGCGTGCGCGTCCTGCGCGCGGAGGCCGCCGACCTGCCGCCGCTGCCCACCTCCGTGCGGACGGTGGAGGACGCCACCGCGGACGTCCTCGACGGCTGCGAGCTGCTGATCGTGCTGGGCGGCGACGGCACCCTGCTGCGCGGCGCCGAGTTCGCCCGCGCCTCCGGCGTCCCGATGCTCGGGGTCAACCTCGGCCGGGTCGGCTTCCTCGCCGAGGCCGAGCGCGACGACCTCGCCCGCGTCGTGGACCGCGTCGTGCGCCGCTCCTACGACGTCGAGGAGCGGATGACGATCGACGTCGTCGTCCACAGCAACGGCGACATAGTGCACACGGACTGGGCGCTCAACGAGGCGGCCGTGCAGAAGATGTCGCCCGAGCGGATGCTGGAGGTCGTCCTCGAGATCGACGGCCGCCCGGTCACCGGCTTCGGGTGCGACGGCATCGTCTGCGCGACCCCGACCGGGTCGACGGCGTACGCGTTCTCGGCCGGCGGCCCCGTCGTCTGGCCCGACGTCGAGGCGCTGCTCATGGTCCCGATCAGCGCCCACGCCCTGTTCGCGAAGCCGCTCGTCACCTCGCCGACCACCGTCCTCGCGGTGGAGGTGCAGGCCGACGGCCCGCACGGCGTGCTGTGGTGCGACGGCCGCAGGACGGTCGAGCTGCCCGCGGGCGCCCGCGTGGAGGTGCGGCGCGGGGCCGTCCCGGTACGGCTCGCGCGGCTGCACCACGCGTCGTTCACGGACCGGCTGGTCGCCAAATTCGCACTCCCGGTCTCCGGGTGGCGGGGCGCGCCGCGCTGACGGAATCCCCGTCACGTGGCGGTCGCGGGCTCCCACCTCGTATGGTCGTCACCGTGTTGGAGGAAATGCGGATACGGTCCCTCGGTGTCATCGACGACGCCGTGGTCGAGCTGTCGCCGGGCTTCACGGCGGTGACGGGCGAGACCGGCGCAGGCAAGACCATGGTCGTCACGAGCCTCGCGCTGCTCCTGGGCGGGCGCGCCGACCCAGGACTCGTACGGATCGGCGCCAAGGCGGCCGTGGTGGAGGGCCGGCTCAGACTGCCGGCCGGCGCCCCGGCGGCGGTGCGGGCCGACGAGGCCGGCGCGGAACTCGACGACGGCGCGCTGCTCATCAGCAGGACCGTGTCAGCTGAGGGCCGCTCCCGGGCGCACCTGGGCGGCAGATCGGTCCCCGTGGGCATGCTCGCCGAGCTCGCCGACGAACTGGTCGCCGTGCACGGCCAGACCGATCAGCAGGGGCTCCTGCGCCCGGCCCGCCAGCGCGGCGCGCTCGACCGCTACGCGGGCGACGCCGTCTCCGTGCCCCACGAGAAGTACCTCGCCGCGTACCGGCGGCTGCGGCAGGTCGCCGACGAGCTGGACGAGCTGACCACGCGGGCGCGCGAGCGGGCGCAGGAGGCCGATCTGCTGCGCTTCGGGCTCGGCGAGATCTCCGCCGTCGAGCCGGCCCCCGGCGAGGACGCCGAACTCGCGGCCGAGGCCGAGCGGCTCGGCAACGCGGAGGCGCTCGCCTCCGCCGCGTCCCTCGCGCACGCGGCGCTGGCGGGCGTCCCGGAGGACCCCGAGGCCGTCGACGCGACGACGCTGCTCGGCGCGGCCGGACGGGCGCTCGACGCGGTCCGCTCCCACGATCCGGTCCTCGGGGGCCTCGCCGAGCGGATGGGCGAGATCTCCATTCTCCTGACGGACGTGGCGGGCGAACTTGCCGGATACGCCGACAACCTGGACGCCGATCCGCTGCGCCTGGCCGCGGTCGAGGAGCGCAGGGCCGCCCTGACGGCGCTGACCCGCAAGTACGGCGAGGACATCGCGGCCGTCCTGGCGTGGGCCGAGTCGAGCGCCGCGCGGCTGGGCGAGCTGGAGGGCGACGACGACCGCATCGGCGAGCTGACCGCGGAGCGCGACGCGCTGCGCGACGAGCTCTCGGGACTGGCCCAGGCCCTCACCGACGCGCGCGCGGAGGCCGCGGAGCGGTTCGCCGCCGCCGTCACCGAGGAGCTGGCGTCGCTGGCCATGCCGCACGCCCGGGTCTCGTTCGCCGTCGCGCAGGTGCCGGCCGAGGACGGGATCGAGGTCGGCGGGCGCACGGTGGCCTACGGGCCGCACGGCGCGGACGAGGTCGAACTGCTGCTGGCCCCGCACCCCGGCGCCCAGCCCCGGCCGATCGCGCGCGGCGCGTCCGGCGGCGAGCTGTCCCGGGTGATGCTCGCGGTGGAGGTGGTGTTCGCGGGCTCGGACCCCGTGCCCACGTACCTCTTCGACGAGGTCGACGCGGGGGTCGGCGGCAAGGCCGCGGTCGAGGTGGGCAGGCGGCTGGCCAAGCTCGCCCGCAGCGCCCAGGTCGTGGTGGTCACGCACCTGCCGCAGGTGGCGGCGTTCGCGGACCGGCAGTTGCTGGTGGAGAAGACCAACGACGGTTCGGTCACCCGCTCCGGGGTCACGGTCCTGGAGGGCGAGGACCGCGTCCGGGAGCTGTCCCGCATGCTGGCCGGCCAGTCCGACTCGTCGTCCGCACGGGCCCACGCCGAGGAACTGCTGGCGTCGGCGCGCGAGGACGCCTGAGCGGGGGGCGCCGGACGCGCCCCCGCGCCACGGCGGCGCCGGGGCGCCACGCATCCGCCGCCGGCGGGGGCGCCGAGGGCCTGCGCGCCGCGGGCGGGGCCTCGCGCCCGGCACCGCGGCGCGGCCGGCGAAGCCTTCACCCGCACGGGTGATCCCGTCGGCCGGGTGGTGGCGCGGCGAACTGGCATCCTTGAGGGCGACGGCGCATCCGATCTCGAACCCGGGGAGTCCCCACAGGTGGCACCGCTGCGTACGGTCCAGGTGCTCGGCGGCGCCAGCGCGGGCAGCAGCGCGCACGTCAGGTCCCTCGCGGAGGGCCTCGTCGCCCGCGGGGTGCGGGTGACGGTGTGCGCGCCCGACGAGGTCGAACGCGCCTACGACTTCCACGGCTGCGGGGCCCGGCACGTGCACGTGCCGCGCCGCGGCGACCCTGTGTCCGTGGCGGCGCTGCGGGCCGCCTGCGCGAACGCCGACGTGGTCCACGCGCACGGGCTGCACGCCGCCGCGCGCACCGCGCTC
>NZ_JAKGCV010000353.1 GCF_021556455.1 Streptomyces fuscigenes
CCCTACGGGGGCGGACCGGCGGGCCACCCGCCGGCCGATCCCGAGGCCGGCCCCGAGCGGGTGGTGCTGCGCGCCGAGCACGGGCGGGCCATACGCGAGGCCGTCCGCAGGACACCCGGCCGCTGCCCGGGCCTGCTCGGCGCGATGCTGTCCCCGCGCGACCCGACCTACCGGGAAATAGCGGGCGCGTTGGGTATGTCACAGGGCAGTTTGGGACCGATCCGTTCCAGATGCCTGGGATGCCTCCGCAGAATGCTGGCGCCGGAGGTTGCAGCTCCCCGACATCTGGGAAAGGAGCGGTAGACAATCGGCGTAACCAGGTGAGCGGGAGGCATGCACACATGGGCATGAGCGTGACCATCTCAGCGGCACGTGCGCAGGACGCGGAGAACATCCTCAAACTGCAGTACCTGTGCTACCAGGGGGAGGCGGAGCTCCACGGCGACTACACCATCGAGCCGCTGACCCAGACCCTCGACGAGCTCAGGGCCGACCTCGACGGCGGCCACTGCCTCGTCGCCCGGCTCGGCGACGAGGTCGTCGCGTCGGTACGCGGCAGGATCGATCCTTCGGGCACCGCCAGGATCGGCAAACTGATGGTCCACCCGAGGATGCAGCGGCACGGTCTCGGCGGGCGGCTGCTCGACGCCATCGAGACGCACTTCGCCCAGGACCCGGCCGCGCGCCGCTTCCGCCTCTTCACGACCAGCCTCGGCGACATGCGCCTGTACCGCAGCCGCGGCTACGCCCCCGTCGCCGCCGGCGAGGGGACGGTGCCCGCCCTGATCACGCTGGAGAAGCCGGCCGCACCCGGCACGTTCGTCGCGAGCGCCTGACACGGGCCCCTGGCGTCCCGGGCGCGGACGTCAGGGGCGATCACCGGACTGCCGGCCGGACCGGACCGGCGCGGGAGCCCACCCCGGGGCGTGAAGCCGCCAGGACACGAAGCCTCCGGGACACGAAGCCTCCGGGAGGCGGAAACCGGGGCCCGCCCCGCCCAGGGATTCGCGTGGACCGCGCGGGCGCCGCAGGGCCTCAGGCCGAGGCGGCGGGTGCCGTGAGCGCGCGCGACCTGCGCAGCCACAGGATGCCCGTGACGGGCAGAGCCACCGGGATCAGGATGTAGCCGGCGCCGTAGTAGGACCAGACCGTCGCGTCCGGGAAGGCCGACGAGTCGACCAGCGTCCACGTGCCCACGGTCAGCACACCGACGAGTTCGAGGGCGCAGCACACCAGCGCCACCTTGCGGGCCGTCTCGCCGCCGCGCACCAGTGTGTACGTGATGAACACGTAGACGACCGCCGCGACCGCCGACAGCGAGTACGCGAGCGGCGCCCGGCCGAAGTCCGACGCGATCTGGTAGACGGACCGCGACGCGGCACCGACCGTCATCACGCCGTACAGCCACACCAGCACGATGCCGGGGCCGCTGACGAGCTTCGTCCGGCCCGCGCGCCCCCGCCCGGCCCCTTCCCCCGCGCCGGCCCCCGCCGCCGGGCCCGCGCCCGCCGTACCGCTGCCGTCCCCGGTCCCGGGCTCCGCGGGATCCGTCGTCTGCGCCGTCACGTCCGTTCCGTCCTTCTCCATCGCCGTCCGTCACCCTCCCCAGATCGCGATCAGCCGCACTTCCAGCACGGCGAGGACGATCCCGCCCCCGCAGACCACCACGGAACCCCACCGGCTGCGCTCCGTGAGGGACATGAAACCGGCCACCGGTACCGCGAGCGCCGCGCCGATCAGGTAGGCGAAGAAGATCACCGAGCCGTCGTGGGGCTTCTCACCGCGCGCCACCTCGACGATCCCCACCACCAGCTGGACCAGCGCGAGGAGTGACACCACGGCCATGCCGGCGAAGTGCCAGTCCTTCGTGGACTGGTCCCGGTACGCGGCGAAACCGCACCAGGCGGCGAGGGCGAGCGCGGCCACGGTCACCGCGATCGTCAGGGCGACGAGCATTGACCGAGGGTATTACGGCCGCCGCACTCCCCGGCGCCCGGCCCTCGCCCGGCGCCGGACACCCCCCATGCGTCAGGCAGGGCCGATGCTGCATGCTGTGCCTTTACGACGGACTGGACGCACGGCTCGACGGACCGAGGCATGGAGCTGCGGATGACTACCACCTTTCCGGACGTTTCCATCAGTACGGAGCGGCTGGTGCTGCGACCGTTCGAGTCGGCCGACGTCCCGGCGTACACCGAGATGATGAACGACGAGATGGTCACCGCGTGGATGTCCGTCCCGCACCCGTTCTCCACGTCCGAGGCCGCCAAGTGGGTCGGCAGGTCGGCCCCGGCCGTGCGCCGCGAGGGGCGGGGCATCGTCTTCGCCGTGACCGAGTTCCTCACGCAGCGCCTCGTGGGAACGGTGCGGCTGCGCGACGCCGACTGGCGCACACTCGCCGTGCACGCGGAGTACGCGACGGCGCCCTGGGCCAGGGGCGAGGGGTACGCCACGGAGTCCATGCTGGCCGTCGCGCAGTGGCTCTTTCGCGACCAGAAGCTCGAACGGCTCGAACTGCGCACCGCCGCGGACAACACGGCGGCCCAGCAGGTCGCCCAGAAGATGGGCTGCATCAGCGAGGGAGTGCTGCGCAACGCGGGGATAGCGCGTACGCAGACCGAGGACGGCGGATGGACGGACATCCGCACGGACCTGATCGTGTGGAGCCTGCTGCCCGAGGACCTCGAGGGCGGCGGCGAGCAACTGGCGGACGCCGGGGGCTACGCCACCTACACCGACTGGCGCTGACGGCTCGCGCGGCCTGCCGGCGGAGAGCACCCACCGGCCCCCCGCGCCGCGACGCGGCCCGGTACTCTCACCGTGCCCCGCGTCCCGCGCCCGCGCGCCGGACGGCCCCACGCACCCGCTGCGCCTCATCGACCGGTTCAGCTCCAGCCCGCTCGCGACACCCACGGGAGACACACGACGATGGCCGACCGCGTCACGGTGATCGGCTGGGACGGCTCACCCCTCACCCCTGCGGCCCGATCCGCGCTCCTCGCCGCCACCCTGGTGGCCGGAGCCGCACACCACCTGGCACTTCCCGAAGTCCCCGACGACGCCGAGCACATCAGGCTCGGCAGCATCGACCTCGCGGCCCGGCGCATCGCGGGCCACCGGGGCAGCGCCGTCGTGCTCGCGGACGGCGACCCGGGGTTCTTCGGCGTCGTCCGGACCCTGCGCGCCCCCGAGCACGGACTGGAGGTCGAGGTCGTCCCCGCGGTGTCCGCGGTCGCGGCGGCCTTCGCGCGCGCCGGGATGGCCTGGGAGGACGCGCAGGTCGTGGTGGCGCACAGCCGCACCCTGCGCCGCGCCGTCAACGTCTGCCGGGCGCACACCAAGGTCGCCGTCCTCACGTCCCCGGGGGCGGGCCCCGCCGAACTCGCCCTGCTCCTCGAAGGCGTCCACCGCACCTTCGTGATCTGCGAGGAGCTCGGCACCGACCGCGAACAGGTCACGGTGCTCACCTCCGACAAGGTCGCCGACCACGTCTGGCGCGACCCCAACGTCGTCATCGTCGTCGGGGGCACGGGGACCGGGGGAGGCGGCGCCCCGGCGGCCGCGGCCACCGGCCCCGGATGGATCCTCGGCGGCGACGCGGCACGCCCCGCCGGCATCCGCACCCGCGGCTGGGCGCTGCCCAACGAGGAGTACGGCATCACCCTCGACGAGGGCGAGTCGACCTGGCTGCGCGCCGCGCAACTCGCCCGCATAGGCGCGCGGACGGGCGACCTGATCTGGGACATCGGCTCGGGCAGCGGGGCGATCGCGGCCGAGGCGGCCCGGTTCGGCGCGGCCGTGATCGCGGTGGACGAGGAGGAGGGGGCGTGCGCCGCCACCGCCGCGGCGGCCCGACGCGCGGGCGCGCAACTCCAGGTGGTCCAGGGCCGCGCGCCCCACGTACTGGAACGCCTCCCCGAGCCCGACGTCGTCCGCATCGGTGGCGGGGGGCTCGATGTCGTCACCGCCTGCGTCGACCGCAGGCCCGAGCGGATCGTCACGCACGCCGCCACGCGCGACGAGGCGGAGGCCGTCGCCGCCGCGCTCTCGGCGGGCGGATACACGGTCGAATGCTCCCTGCTGCAGTCCGTCGACCTGGACACCTCCGACTGGTCGGAGCGCGAGCGCGCGGTCGTCTTCCTCGTCGCCGGACGGCGGCGGGAAAGCGCCCCCTGACCCTGCCGCGAGGGAGCGCGGGGTAGGCTGACCGATCGTTGTACCGCAGGCCGGCCCCCGTTGATCGGGTGGTCAATGTCCGGGAAAACCGGTCGAAATGGAGGCCCTTTCGGCTCCTTCTGTGGTACGCGGAACCGGGGGGACGCGCAACGGCGCGCGGCCCGCGGCCGGTCGTCGGGGCGTGCGACCCGCGGCCCGCGGGAGAGCCGGCGAACACGCCGGGCCCGCGGTCCTTCGTGCCGCGCGGCGGCCCCGCTCGTTGTTATGGACGGGCGGCCGGGGCCAACGGCCCCGCGCGACCCCGGCATGGGCCGAAGGAGCACAAGCGATGGGCGAGGGGTACGCATGACTGACACCGGCACGGTCCCGGGCGAGGGACGGCCGGAGGACGCAGGCATGGTGGAGCAGCCGGGGACCCCGGCGGCCGAGTACGCCTACCTGGGCCCCTCCGAGACCCCGCAGGAAGACGACGACCTGCTGCTGATGCCGAGCGCGCAGGGCGCCTGGAGCGACCCCCAGCCCGTGCCCTCGCAGCCTGCCCCCTCCGTCGAGCACGACGCCGGCTACCGGCCCCCCGCCCAGCACGCCGCGCCGCCCGTCCAGCAGGCCCGGTCCGCGGCGGACGGGCACCCGCTGGGGGAGCCCGCACCGCTGATAGACCAGCCGGCGCCGGTGACGGAGCCGGCGGCGCAGCCCGCGGCGGACGCCTCCGCGCCGGCGGAGGCGCAGGCTCACCACGGCCTGACGCAGCAGCACACCCCCGCGCACGGCGTGGTCTCCGGGGACCCCGCCGCAGCCGGCCCCGGAGAGCAGGCCCCGGCCGCCGACGGGCTGACGTACGCGGCCGACGGCCAGGGCTACGCGCTCGACGCCCAGGCCCGTCCCTCGGACGGCCAGGGCTTCGCTCCGAACGGCCCGGGCTACGCTCCGGACGGCCGGGCGCCCGGCTCCGACGGCCAGGGGCACGCGTACGGGGGGAACCCGGCGTACGCCCAGGAGGCGGCCGCGCAGGCGGTCGAGCCCACCGCCCGGCCCGCAGGGGAGTCCGCCGCCGGCGAACCGCCGGCGGGCCGTGTCCCGTCGCCCGCCTCCGCGCCCGACAGCTCCATCGGCGGGCCGGTGCCGGCCGCTGCCGGGAGCGCCCCGAACGCCTCGCGCCGGCCCCTGCACTTCGGGCCGCCGGTGTCCGACCCGCCGAGCGGCATCGTCCGCTCCCTCGCCGACCGCGGTCCCGCGGCGGCGCGTACGGCCCCGGCCTATCCGGTCCGCTCCCAGACGCCCGGCCCGCCCACGACGGGCCCGGAGTACCTCGACATCCCGCGTGACGATCCGTCCGCGGGCGCGGTGGACGGGCCGGGTGCCGGCGCGGGCGCCGAGGAGCCCCAGGGCGGGGTGCCCTGGGTGCCTCAGCCGCAGCCCGGGCAGCCCGAGCAGGGCGTGCCCGACGGGTCGGAACAGATCGCCGGGGACGGCGCGGCCCCGGCCCCCGCCACATCACTCGACGACCCCTCCGCGCAGGGCCCGCAGGACGTGCGGGACGTGCAAGAGCCCCAAGACGTGCAGGACGTGCAGGACATGCGGGAGGCGCAGGACGGGCCGGCCGTGCCGCCGGCGCAGGACACCGGGGTCGCGCACGGCGCGGACGGCGCGGCGCTCCCCGGCGCGCCGGCCCACGAGCCGTCCGAGGCGGTCGCCCCGGAGC